>RECD01000166.1 GCA_007694185.1 Planctomycetaceae bacterium | reverse complement strand
TTGTTCCAATTCGATTTTCGGGTTGACACACCGGAGGGCTTGCGCCCTGCCGCTAATTTTGTTAGCGGAACGGCGCGAGCCGTCCGGTCTGCCGCTATTTTTGTTTGCGGAACGGCGCGAGCCGTCCGGTCCCACCCTAATTATCAATGGGAACACAGCACTCGTTTGAAACGATCCAAAGCACGAATCCCCGCCCGTCTATCTGGAAAGCGCGAGTTTGGAGAGCGGCAAGGCGCTATCCGCCGGCTCTTCACTGCTGATTTCAAACCATTTACCGGCGGCTAGCGCCTTGCCGCTCGCGTGCCCAAAAAACAGGTGATTTTCCGTGAATTTGTTCAAACCTGGCGCTGTCCAACTAGGTCCGACTAGGCAGCATGCGAGTGCGTCAACCCTGGCAATCGTCAGAACGGTTACGACCGCGCCGACCCCGATGTCGCCCCCATTCCGACCCGTCATTCTGATCGGTCGCCCGCAGCGCCGTCCTGCCGCCTCGTAGACGGGATCGATTCAGCCCCGCTGCTCACGGCGCCGATGCGAGGAATGGTAATGACAGCGATCACGCGACGGACCGTGTGATCTGATCGACTGGCAGGGAGGCCGGTGGGATGATTCCGATTCGCTCGCGGGCTGCTGCCGTTGCGGTCAGCTTGCTCGCCTCAGGCTTCGCTCACGCCCAGCAAGGCGTGTTGCCGATCGGCCGAGCTCTGGCCCAAGTCAACTGGACGGACGCCGGTGGCGAGCCGTTCGCGCCGCTCGAAGCGACCGTCCCTCGCGAATGGTGGGCCGATGAGGCACCGAGCCCATCGGATCGCTACGTGCCGCTGGACGACACAACCGGGCAAGGTTTGTCGGACCGTGACGGACGCTTCGATGGGGATGTGCCACGTTTGGCTCGTGGTCGCGAGCCGATCGGTCGGTCCGCGCCAACGGTGGTGCTCGACCCGTCGACGCTCGGGGAAGACGCCCCGTCGTGGCAAGCGACCGCGCCCCAGCCGGATTCCTGGTCGGCGACCTCCGGCCAGCACCATGCCGCCGTTCGCGATTGCGGGCCGTTCGGGTTGGGTTGGGGGCGGCGTAGCGAGCGGTGCTTTGACGACTTCATCAGCCCCGTCACCAACCCGCTCTTTTTCGAAGACCCGCGGACGCTGACCGAAGCCCGCTTCCTGTTTTTCCACCAGCGGTTCCCCGGCGCGTTGACCGATAACTCGATGCAATTCTACGGGTTGCAGGCCCGGTTGGCCCTGTCGGATCGCTGGAGCTTGATCGTCAACCAGAGCGGGCTGATTTCCAGCCAGATCGACGAGGACGATTGGGGACTCGGCAGCGGTTTCGCGGACATGAGCTTCGGATTGAAAAACAACTTTTATCGCGACCCGGTTGCCGGCAGGCTGCTCTCCGCAGGGATCACCTTCGCCGCCCCGGTGGGAACGCCGCGGTCGCTGCAAGGCAACGGGGATGGCGAGTTCAATTTCTTCCTCAGCGGCGGGACGCGGATCGGTTCGCGGATGCACTGGGTCAGCGTCGCGGGGTTGCGTCAGCCGACCAACCAGTCAGAACAGGACACGATCGGCTACTGGAGCAACCATTACGACGTGCGGTTGCCGACCCGTCGTCCGGTCTACCTGTTCGGCGAAACGAACTGGCACCACTGGTACAACAGCTCCGGTGCAGGCGCGACTCCGGGGCCGCTAGCGGATTACCCCGGCGTCGATCTGTTCAACTTGCCGACCGAGGGCGTGGAAGGAGTTGACATCGTCACGCAAGCGATCGGCATGAAGCTGATCCCCCGCCGCCGGGTCGAAGCCGGCGTCGCGTACGAGATCCCGCTGACCCGTGAAACCGGCCTGTTGAAAAGCCGTTGGACCGCCGATTTGATCCTGCGGTATTGATGCGGCCACCGTGGCGGCGGCCGGCTTTCGCGAGCAAAAGCCCGGCCGCTTCACCCGCAGCTCATCGCCGGATCGGCAACTCGGCCGAAACCGGGGCGACGGTTTGTCCGAGCCGTTGAGGGCGATTCGCGTCGGCTCCCCAGGCAGCGGCTTCCCCTTGCCACGGGGTTCCCTGCCATGAGGTATCGGACGACGGCGTACCCGTCATCGGCGTCGGACCGGTCATCTGGCCCGGCATGTATCCGGACGATGCGATCGGCATCGGGTCGGCGACCGGCGTCAATTCAGGCGTGTACTCCGCCGCGTACTCCGGCGCGAACTCCGCTGGCATCTCCGCAGCGCCCTCGGCCGCAGTCGCTGACGGGCGACTCGGACGTGAGGCGGCGATCCGATGGGCCGCGGCGGACATTCCAGGCCGCATGATCGACGGCGAGTCGATCGAACGTCGGACCGGGATCGTCGTCGTCGTCAGCCCGCTCTTGGACGAGTCCCGCTGGGCCATCAACCGCTCGGTCGGATCGGGGCGTTTGGCGATGTTCTCGGTCGCCGTCCGTCGGCCAGGAAGGCCTACCAAGGCCATGTCGCCCTGCACCAATTTCCCGCTGGTCGATTTGAACGATGGCACCAAGCTGATCCGCATCTGATCGCCGCCGACCGCGTCCCAGGGAATCCAGACGCTGTAGGAAGCACCCAGGTCCGATTGGCTGAAGTGGCGCGTGAACTGCTCCTCAGTGAATTGGTACCGTTTGACCTCCCCCACCGAACCGTCCGTCTTCTCGGCGAAGGCGTGGACGGTCAGTTCTCCCGAAACCGGGACGCTGCGGGTCTTTTCGTCGTAAAAGTAAAATCGACCGCCGAAACCGCGGGTCGGAGTCCGGCCGCTTTGCGTCAGCGTGTCGGGGGTCCAAGTCGCCACCATCCGCACCGGGTTCGGGTAGGGTTTGGCGGCCTTGTCCTGTTTGCTCCACGGCATTTTCCAAGCCGTGGACTCTTTCGGGCCCGCCCCGGAACAACCGACGGCGGTCAGCAGTGTCGGCATCAACACCACCAGCCCGATGACCATGATCCGTTTCATCTTCAACCTTCCTTGGTAACACAAACGGGGGGACTCAAGCATCAGTACTGGGACGGCTTGTCACTGTCGATGAACTGGAAGTCGGCGGGCCGAATGGTCGGATCAAACCCATTTTGCTGACCAACCTGCGGCGGTTGCAGCGTCGGCATCATGCCCGTTCTCGGAGCGTTCCCAGGCACCGGACCGCGGCTTTGCGGATCCCCGCCGTTCTGGTTCGGCGCGCCCCCGTTCGGCACGCCCCCGTTCGGTTCGGTTTGCGGCACGCCGCGGGGAATCGTTTGGGGCACCATTTGGGGCGCACCCTGAGGCGAACCGTAGGGCGCCTGCGGGTAGGGCGCGGTCGCCGGCGGGAAGCCACCACCCTGCGGGTAACCTTGCTGCTGCGGGTAAACGCCGCCTTGCGGGTAGCCCTGTAGCGGCACGCCTTCGGATACTACCCCCGGAGCTTGCAGCGGCGTTTCACCGAGCACCCGTTCGCTGAGGATCCTTTCGCCGCGGCCGTTGACCGGGTACTGGCCTTCGGCCGGGAACGGTTGGGCTTTGGGGAACTGGTCGACGGTCGGGTGTACGTCGGGATAGATCGTCGGTCCCATCGCCGGGCCCCACAAACCGTAGCCGCCGCTCAGCCCCACGTCGCCATGCATCTCGACGACGTCAGCCAAGCAGTAGCTCATCCGCGCCGATTCGGTCTGCTTGACGTATTCCAAGTCCTCGTCGCCGTTGACCAACATCGGGGTCATCACCACCAACAATTCGCGGCGTTCCTCGGTCTCGCGGTCGTACCGGAAGAACATCCCGACCAGCGGGATCTGCGACAGGTACGGGACGCGGCGGCTCTGCACGAAACGTTCCTTCTGGATCAGCCCGCCGAAAACGACCGTCTGACCACTGTAGGCAATGATTGTCGATTCGGCCGTCGTCCGATTGATGTTGGGGATCACGATCGCGTTCCCGTTTTGATCGGTCCCGATCGGCGTCCCGGTCGTGACGTCGTCGATCGACGACCGCTCGGCCCGGATCTGCATCGAGATCAGCCCATCGGCACCGACCCGCGGCAGGACTTCGAGGATCAAGCCGATGTCGATGTCGCCGACTTCCAAGACCGGAGCGAAGTTGACGCCGCCCTGTTGCAAACCGCTGACCCGTGCCACCGATTGGCCGACCTGCACGAAGCCGGCCTTGTTGTCGACCGTCATGATCTGCGGGCGGCTGAGGATCTGCGCCCGGTTGGCATCTTGCAACGCCCGCAGCAACAGGCTGAACGAGTCGCTCGCGGCGCTCAGTACGAAGCCGCCATAGCCGGCCGCGGAGCTCGCCGTTCCCAACCCGAACGTGCTGAGGGCTCGCGAACCGACCGCGCCGGGATTGATCGCCGCATTGTTGGGTGTGCCGGCGTTATTGAAGTTGAAACCGCTGTTCGAAGGGTTTGACAAAGGGGAAAGATTCGCCCCTTCAGCGCCTATGTTGGCCACGCTGCGATCAAACAGCAGGCTGTCCTGCAGACCGAGTTCTCCACCGAGTTCAAAAGTGTCACCGAGGGAGACTTCGGCCAGCACGACCTTGATCAGTACCATCGGCGGGCGGCGGTCGAGGCTTTCGATCAATTGCCGAACATCGGGGTAGAGCCGCGGCGAGACGCTAAGCAACAAGCTGTTGCTGACCTCTTCCGCGACCACGACCAAATCGCGGTCGGGCAAATCGTACGGCCCGAGGCCCGTTTGGAACTGCTGGATCTGGTTGGCCGTCTGGACCCGGGTTTGGACGTACTGGGTGATCGCCGCGGCGATTTCCGGCGCCGATTGATGCCGCAACCAGATCACTTCGGTGACCCGTTCCGCAAATCCCTTCGTGTCGAGCCGCAACAGGATGCTTTCGACGACCTCCAGGTCGCTGGCCGATCCGGTCGCGATGATGCTGTTGGTCCGTTGGTCGGTCGTGAACCGCAGGTTGACCAGCGAGCTGCTGGACGCGGTCGCCGGCGAAAGCTGACCGACCCCTTGGCCCCCGCCGCCTTGTGCGGCTTGCGAGAACAATTCTTGCAAGGCGGTGTTCAATCGCACCGCGTCGCCGTTCTCGATCGTGAAGACCTTCACCACCGTCTCGACGCCGGGAACTTGATCGAGCTGGCGGATCAGTTCCCCGATCAACGACATGCTGCTGGACGGCCCCCGGACGATGATCGCGTTGGCGTTGGCGTCGGCGGTGACGACCAATCCCGACAAGACGCCGGAACTGAGCATCGTGCCGGCTTGGGAATCGACCGACAGGATCGACAGCGACGTCGAAGGACGGGTGGCGTTGGCGTTCTCGCCCCCTTCCCCGTCCCCGTTGATCGCGTTTTGGATCACCGGGGCCAAGTCGGCGGCCAGCGAGTTGCGCAGTGAGAAGACCTTGATCTCGTTCTGCGCCGGGACGCTTTCCACGTCGAGGTCGCGGATCAAGATCGCCACTTCGGCCAAGTCACGCGGCGAGGCGCCGATGACCAACGAGTTGGTGCGGTAATCGGCGACGATCCGCACGCGAACCCCCAAGCCGGGACGAACGTCTTCACCGGCGCCGGGGCGGTCGGTGAAGAAGCTCCGCACGGTCTCTTCCGCGTCGGTCGCGCTGGCGTGGTTCAACCGGAAGACCCGCAGGCGGCTGGACGAATCGAGCGGCTTGTCGAGCTTCTCGATCAACGCCAGCGCGTTGGCGACCGATTCCCGGCGGCCGACCAGCAGCAGCGCGTTGGGATGGTCGAGCGGCTTGATGTTGACTTCGCCTTGGCGGGCCGCGAGCACTTCCTCATAAACCTGAGTCAACAGTTCCGCCGCGGCGGAGTCGTTGAGGTGCTTGAGCTGATAGATCTCGACCTCGGGCTGCGTCACCGCGCTCTGTTCTTCGATCTGGCGGATCACGTCGAGCACCCGTTGGGCGTCCCGCTTGGCCCCGCGGACGATGATGATCCCGAGCTCCGGGACGAACTGGATTTGCGTGTCGCCGATGATCCCGGCGGTTTCGCCCGCGGCGGCACCCGGCTCGCCATCCGGCAATTGGAAGGCGGGCGGCTGCTGCGGCGCCCCGGCGGGAGGTGGCTGCAACATCGCCGTCCGGAGCTGTTCGCCACCGCCGCCACCACCGACCGCAGTGACAGTCGCTTCGGCGTCTTTCGGCAAGTTATCGATCAGCCTCAAGGCGCGTTGGATCGGAGCCGGTTTCGCGTTCTCGACCCGCACCATCTCGATCACTTCACCCGGCTTGGTCGCCGCGCTATCGAGTGACCGGATCATCTTTTGCCAACCCGGCATCGCCGGTTCCGGGGCGACGACGGTCACGACGTTCTCGCGACGATCGACTTCGACCGTGGTCCCGTCCAGCGGCGCACCCGCCAACCGGAAAATCGCCTTCTGACCGTTCTGACTGGTCGTGACCGGGATCCGCTTGCCGACGACCCGTTGGAGCGAATCCTCGAATTGCCGCCAATCGATCGAGCTCAAACGCATCTGCATCTGGCCGCCCGCGGTCCGCACGCCGGCCGTCATCGCGTCGGGGACGACCGAAGCGAGCGCTTCGGGAACACCGGTTTGGCTCGCACCGGGCTGGCTTTCCGCGACGTAAATCTTCATCGCTTCGCCCTGGAGCTGCCGTTGCAGCGAAGGCGGGGCGAGGATCACCAAGCGGCCGCCGCGGGCGTCGGGCGAAACCTGCACATCGGAGTTATCGCGATAACGCAATTCCAACGCGGTGCTGACCTTAGCAACAAACGCCGCAGGCATCTGGATCGTGTTCAGGACCGGCATCTCTTCGGTCGCGTGGGCGACGCCAAAACCGCCGGCCGGGTTGCCGTTCGGCACGAAATTGTCCGTCGCCGGCCGCCCGTTCTGGAACTGGTTCGGCGCCGACAACTGCAACCCGCTCGCCGGTGTCGTGTATTCCTGGGCTCGCACCACCCCGGCATGATCGGTGAAAAAACTCGGCCGGGACGACGGCGCGGTGGCACCAAAGTGTGCGGTCAACAGGGCGAGCAGAGCGGTTCGGGCCCTGCGACAACGAGATTTCTTGGTCATTTGCCCAGCTTCGAAAGAGGGGGGATGGGTTGGGGCATTACCGAATGGATCGTCCGCCCAAGCAGGACAATCGGCTTCATCCGTCTATTCGTCACAACCCGATCGATCGCTTCAGCAAAACGCGGCAAACTGTGACGCTTGTGCGGAATACTCGGGCCTACCCGCCGCTCAAGTGTCCCTTTTGGGAAATTCGGTGACGAAAACAGCTTGTCGCGCGGTGATCTGGGAGGCCTGGGAAAGCAGCGTGACGTGGCGTCTGTTTGCAAATGGCTCCGGCCAGGTCGCTGGCCAGGCGGGGTTAGGCGTCATCCGCGGGCCGCGCCTGTTGGCGTTTGGTAAAAAAGCTGCCATAATTCAGGATCAATCACTGCCTTCATCGAACCGGAGACGACCCGCTTTGTCCCTTTCCGTATTCCTCACGCCCCTCCGTCTGGCGACCGGCTGGGGTCCGCACCCGCGGCTGCTGAGCGGGATCGGCGTTGTGATGTTGATCCTGATGCGGCTGACCCTCGGTTGGCACTTCTTTTCGGAAGGCCACGAGAAATGGCGGCAGGGGGATTGGGACGCGGCACCGTTCTTTCTGAACGCCCGCGGCCCGTTGGCCGTGCAATTCCGGCAGATGGTGTGGGATTACGACGGTAGCCTGCGGCTGGACGTCGACAAAACCAAACAGCATTTCGCGGTCTACCGAGACAAGGTGGCGAAGCACTACGGGTTTGACGAAGCGCAGAAGCGACAGGCTCAGGCGAATTACGCCAAATCGATCGAGGGGCTCGAGTTCATCCTGGCCTCCAACGCGACAGATCTGGAGGAATACGAACTCGGTCGCAAGCGGATTCAGGATCTCAAGCGGGAGTCGATGCGAGAGGGCGTGCCGAGCTTGGCTGGGCAAGCCGAAACGATCCGGACGGAATGGCGATTGAAGATCACGCCGGTGCTGAGGGAGATCGACGCGTTGTGGGCCAGCTACCAGCAGGCCCAAACGCTCGTCGCGACGACGTCACAGGTCGCCGACAACGGTGAACTCAAACTCGGTGTGCCACGTAACCAATTTATGGATACGAGTGTCGTCAATCGCTGGATTCCGTATTTTGACATGACGATCGGCATCTGTCTGGTCTTGGGCCTGTTCACGCCGATCGCCTCGTTAGCCGGAGCCGCGTTTCTCGGTTCAGTCTTCTTGAGCCAATTCCCGCCCGTCACGGGGCTGGGTAGCAGCTACCAATTGATCGAGTGCATGGCCTGCCTGGTGCTCGCCGGTACCGCAGCGGGCCGTTTCGCCGGACTCGATTTTTTCTTCCATGCCTGGTTACGAAAGCCTTTGACCCCCACCGCGGAGTGAACGAACGATGGTCGATAAGTTGTCGCCCGAACAAAAAGAGGTGGGCACTCAAAACTACGAAGCCGCCATCGGCTCGTATTACGACGTCAACCGACGCGATTTCCTCCGCAGTTTCTTCGCGGCCGGAACGGTCAGTGCCGCAGGTCTGGGGGCGTTGTACTTCGGTTACGGCCGAGTTTCCGACCCGGTCCGCGTCGCGGTGATCGGCACCGGCGACGAAGGGAACGTGCTGATCGGCGGTTGCACCCCCGATTACGTCCAGGTCAAGGCGATCTGCGACATCCGTCCGTTCAGCATCCACCGCGCCTTCCACGGCGATTGGATCACGCCGGCGGCGCTGTCACGCCGACCGGGTTTGATGAGCGTTTACGGCTACGCGACGGAGGCCGAAGCCCGCAAGGAAGTCAAGGTCTACGATTCCAGCAACGGCGGCATCATGGCCTGCCTGGACGACCCGGACATCGAAGGCGTGATCATCGCGCTGCCGCTGTTCTTGCACGCCCCCGTCGCCGCTCAAGCGATGCAGCGGGGCTTGCACGTGCTGACCGAAAAGCTGATGGCCCACGACGTCGCCCAGTGCAAGGTGATGTCGCGAATGGCGGCCGAGTCGGAAGACACGAAGGGCAACCCGATCCATTTGGCGACCGGCCACCAACGCCACTACAACATCAAGTACGACAACGCCGTCAACCTGATCCGCTGGGGGTTGCTCGGCCAACTCCACCACATCCGTGCCCAGTGGCACCGCGGCAACTTGCCGGGAGCCGACAGTTGGTCGATGCCGATCCCCGGCGGCGAAAAGATGCGCGACGGCAAGATCTTTGACAAGATCAAGAGCGACTTGAACTACCGCGTGGAGGCGCTCGCCGGCGCCGTCGATGCGAAGGAAGCGGCCCGGCTGCGACAAGAAATCGCCCTGTTTAAGGCGTGGGATTCCGACAAGGCGATCGACCCCAAGAATCACGGCTACCAAGATTTCACCTCTGGCGGCCGCAAGTTCTCCGCGATGGAAGAACTGCACCGCTGGCGGCTGTTCGACCGCACCGCGGCGGGGCTGATGGCCGAACTCGGCAGCCACCAACTCGATGCCGTCAGCATCTTCCTCAGCTCCCTGCGGGACGACAAGAAGAAGGTTCACCCGTTGTCGGTCCACGCCGTCGGCGGCCGACACATCATGCCGATGGACCGCGAGTGCGAGGATCACGTCTACTGCATGTACGAGTTCCCTGGACCCGAATACGCCCCGAGCTTCGACGTCGGCTATCGCGATCGGGTCGAGGATTACCCGAGGGACGGCGTCCGTGGCTACGACCAAGACCCGAACAAGAAGGTTGTCGTTACCTACTCGACGATCAACGGCAACGGCTTCGGTGGCTGGGGCGAAATCGTGATGGGGACCAAGGGGACGCTGATCCTCGACAGCGAAATCGACGTCATGCTGTATCGCAACAGCGACACCAGCGCGAAGGTCGGCGTGACGCAGAAGGCGGGCGGTTACACCCTCGATACCTCCGCCAGCGGCGACTACTCCTCGCCGATCGCCCAAGCTTCCTCGACCGGGCCGGTCAGTCGCGGCTATCGCGAGGAAATCGAGCACTGGGCCTACTGCATTCGCAACCCGTCCAAGGAAAACCAGGTCCGCTGCCATCCCGAAGTGGCGATGGGCGACGCCGTGATCGCGCTGGGTACCAACGTCGCACTCAAGAACGCCAACAGCGGCAAGAGCGGCTACCTGGAGTTCGACGAGGAATGGTTCAAGATCGACAGCGACGCGACGCCCGACGGCAGCACGATCGCCGGGGCGACCGAGTACATGAAGCAGACGATCACCTGATCCACGGGCCACCTGATCCACGGGCCACCTGATCCGCGGAGAACCTGATCCGCTCTGAACCGACAAGCGCCGCCGTCATGGTCGACGGCGGCTTGGTCAGGGCGTCCTCAGCGGTTTCAATATACCGCTTGGTAACTTTTCGGCACCTTATTGCGGCTGCTGTAGGTGTGAACCCGCCTCGTAGGCTCACCTTCGAGCGTTTCCAGCGGTTGTTCGGCGGCTACCCAAGCCAAAATGCTCCCCTTGTAGTTCAGCACGTCGACTTGCTTGGCAGCCAACTGCTTGCCGTAAGCGGCGCTGCGTCCCCCGACGGTGCAGTAGACGATCACCTGCTGGCCGCGGTACTTGTCCGCGTTCGCCTCGTACTCCGCTTTCGTGATGGCGCCGGGGATCACCGACACGGCCGTTTCAGCCGGCGTGCGAACGTCGACGACGACCGTTTTCTTCATCGCCTCGGGGTCCGTGAGCCGTTTGATCAGCTTTTCGGTCGAGATTTCTGGGATCGAAGGGCCGAACAGGTTCGCGATGCCTTGAGCCTCCGCCGCCGAAGGGGCGACGAACGAGGCGACGACGAACCAACCGAGTGCGAACATCTGGAGGTGCGGTCTCATCAACAGCATCCTGAAGGTGGAAAGGAAACAGCCTAGGATCGGACGGGAAATGATTGCCGGGTAACTTCTGCGAGGGATTCGCCCACCGGTGCTGTGCACCAAAAGTACCTAACAGAAATGGTACTGTGGCGAAGCACCCTCTGCCAACCGTGCCGACCGGGCGACGCATCGATGGTTCATCATCCCGCAGGGACTACAGCCATTCGTCCCGGCTCACGCAGCGCACCGGGGAATTAGGATCGTGAGGTAAAAAAGTGTCCGGAACCCTTTGCGAGGAACTCACCCGTCGGGTGCTTTGCACAAAAAGTTCCGGACACTTTTTTGCCGCACGATCTTTATCGGCGAAGTTCGCTCAGAATACGAATGACCTCGGCATGATTGCCCGTTCTGACGATTTCATTGGCACTGTCGATGTAAGACTGCGCCCTGTCGACACCTTGCAAAGCCTGTTTCATCATTTCCAACTCGACATCGGCGAACGCAATCGCGGTCAGCAGCGGCGTGTCGCCAATGAAGTCTCGATCGTGAATGTATTCAGGATTCTCAAGGATCTTTCTGCGGACCGCCTCTGAGTCCCCGCGTTGGAGGGCATCGGAGGTCCATTGGTTGTCTGGGTTGCGTGGCGTCATTTGGGAGACGTCGGGTGCTGGATTGGGGGTGCATGCGGCGATGAGTGCGCATGACAGGAGGCAGGTAACAAGGGCTCGCATTTTCTTATTTGTTCGATTAGCGGCTAGGATCAGCCGGCGGCAAGAGTTGTTGTTGAATTCACGATCCGATAGGGCGTCGCTCCGTTAGGCACGGCGACAAAATTGTTTCGGCAAGCACTTCAACAGGTCTTGTTCCGCATAACTCGAACGCGCAGAACGACACCGCCGTCGGACGACTTGCCAGATTATACCGAAACAATTTATACCGAAACAATCCTGTTGAGGTGCTTATGTTTTTGGAAGTTGGCGAATGGCGGTGTCGATTAGCGCGGTCAGGCCTTGCTGAATGAGAGGTGTAGAAGCCTCTATTCTCGGGTGCGTCGTCAGGTCACCGGTTGCTCGTCGGATTTTGCTGCGGAGCGATACGGCTTGGCCGAGCCGGTTTTTGCGGTTCACCGGGTCGGACGCTTTCGCTTCTGACGTTTCCGGACGCTCGATCGCCCGTTCGATCAGCGGGGAAGCGGCTTCGTGATTTTGGGAGTTTTCGATCCGAGGCTTGAAGTGGGGGGCGGACGCGATACCCTGCGTTGTTACCGATCGTGTTTTGGCCACTTCGGTTCGGCAGGCGTCCGTAGGCGTTTCCTCGGGCGTTGGGCATTCTGATCGGCAACCGCCAGTCCGGACTATAGCCACCCAGCATTCGTCATTGAGACCCATCATGAATCAGAGAAAGACGCCTTCGGGAAACGTGTTGATGTTCACCGGCATCGCGCTAGTGGTGCTCGGGATCGGCGCGATTTTTTCTCCGGCGATAGCCGGCAAGGCCGTCGTCTATTTCATCGGCGGGCTGCTGTTGGCCACCGGGGTTTTGCAGGTCATCACGAGTCTACGAGCCGCGTCGGCCGGCGGCGTCATCGCCAGCGGCAAGGTTTCGGGGGTGATTTTGGGCGTGATCACCGGCTTGGCGGGGCTCGTCGTGCTGGCTCACCCGTTGTACGGGTTGGCGGCTTTGACGTTGGTGTTGGCGGTCTTTTTCGTCGCCGAAGGGATTTGGAAGATCGTCGCCTCATTTTCTTACCGGCCGGCGGCCGGTTGGCTCGCGATGCTCCTCAGCGGGGTGTTGGGGTTGGTCTTGGGGTTGATGATTTGGGCACAGTGGCCGGTATCCGGGTTGTGGGCGGTCGGGATTTTGGTCGGCGTCGATCTGGTGTCCACCGGGGCATCGCTGATCGCTGTGGCGATGACGTACAAAGCCGTCGTTCACGTGGTTCAGGACAAGGTCGAGGAGGTCGCCGAGCGGATGGAAGCACGGCGGGAGTCGACGGAAAGTTCGGCGTCTGGGCCGTTTGGCGAGGTCGATCGCTGAATTTAGCGAATTTCGCGGGGGACGCAGCAATCGGTCCTCGGTCTTCGCTGCCGATCCCGACGAGAAATTTTCCCGGCCACCATTGACCGGGCTGACCGGCCCCTAGCTGGGCCGACGGGCAACGGATCGACTATAATGGCAGCCGAAGGTCCGTCCTTCCCTCCCTAGCACCCGCCTTTCTCGCCCGGCTCCCTCACATTGGGGCCCCTCATACGGGGCATTGGACATGTTGAACCTGATCGGACGCGGGCAATCCCACCATTGCAACGGCGTTTCACGGCGTGATTTTCTCCAGGTCGGAACGCTCGGTGCGATCGGGCTGGGATTGCCGCAATACCTGGCAGCGGCCCGCGAGGGACTCGTCGACCCTGCAAAGGACCGCCGTAGTTGCATCATGATTTTCAACCTGGGAGCCCCCAGTCATCTCGATACCTTCGACATGAAACCGGAAGCCCCGGCGGAAGTCCGTGGCCCGTTCAAAGCGATCTCGACCCGCGGCGACTTCCAACTGTCCGAAATCCTGCCGCGACACGCCGAAATCGCCGACAAGTTTTCGATCGTCCGCTCCTGCTACCACACCGCCGCGGCCGTTCATGACGCCGGTTGGCAGATGATGCAGACCGGCCGCCAATTCACCGGCGGCGTGAACTACCCGCATGCCGGTGCGGTTCTCGACTACCTCCGCGGCCGTCGAACCGACTTGCCCGCCCACGTCGTGTTGCCCGAAACGATGGGGCGTGGCGGCGGGAATTTGCCCAACGGCCAATCGGGCGGCTTCCTTGGCAAAGCCTACGACCCGTTCGCCCTGATGGCCGATCCCTCGGTGGCGAACTTCAAAGTCCCCGACCTGCTGCCACCCTCCTCGCTGGGCGATGTCCGGATCGACCGCCGACGCCGAATGCGCGAAGCGATTGAAGGGAAGCTCGCGTCGCTCGAAGCGACCGAGTCGGCTCAGATGCTCGATACGAACTTCGAAGCGGCCTATCGGCTGATGAACAGCCCCCAAGCTCGGCAAGCCTTCGACTTGACTCGCGAATCCGAGGCGACCCGCGAACGATACGGCATGAACCGCTTGGGCCAGTGCTGCCTGCTCGCCCGGCGGCTAGTTGAAGCCGGCGTGCGGTTCGTCACGGTGAATTCGTTCCTGACCGTGTTCGACGAGATCACCTGGGACATCCACGGCAGCAAACCGTTCACGACGATCGAAGGGATGAAGAACATCGTCGCCCCGATGTACGACCAGGCGTACTCCGCGTTGATCGAAGATCTGGAACAACGCGGGATGCTGGATGACACCCTGGTCACGGCGCTCGCCGAATTCGGCCGGACGCCCAAGGTCAACCCGGCGGGCGGGCGAGACCATTGGCCCCAATGCTTCTCCTGCACCTTCGCCGGCGGCGGCATTCAAGGCGGTCGCGCGATCGGTGCGAGCGACCCGATCGGCGCCGTCCCGGCTGACCGCCCGGCGGCACCCGGCGAAGTGATCGCGACGATCTTCAAGTCGCTCGGCCTCGATTTGCAGATCGAATTGCCTGGCCCCGGCGGCCGGCCGTTCCCGTTGGTCGACTTCGGCACCCGCGAAATCAAAGAACTGTTTACCGGTTGAACATGCCACTCCACGCTCCCCCCACCGCCGCCGCCCCTGCGGACGCTACGCCCCGCCAACTTCCGGCTTTTTCCGCCGGTTGGCGAGCCCTCAACCTTCGCGCCGTCGGCTTGATCTGCCTGCTGATGGCTCAGGGCTCCTGGCTCAACCATCGCGCGATCGCCGCAGAATCCGTCGACAAACCGACAAACCCGTCCGGTCCGCTGGCGATCCTGCCCGGCGAGTTCACGTTGCACGGCCCGGCAGCCCACCAAACGGTGCTCGTCGTCCCCGTCGTCAACGACATCTTCGGTCCCGAACTTGCGGCGGAAGAGTTCGAGTTGACTTCTTCCGACCCGAACGTGTTCCGCGTCTCGGGGATGTCAGCGATCCCGGTCGCCGACGGCCAAGCGGACCTAGTCGCTGTCACCTCGGATGGCTTCGAAGCCCGTGCCCGCGTGACGGTGACCGACCAGAACGATGAGCCGACCGTCAACTTTCGCAACGAAGTCTTGCCGATCCTGTCGCGGCTGGGATGCAACAGCGGCGCCTGTCACGGCGCCTTGGCCGGCAAGGGCGGCTTTCGGCTGTCTCTGCGTGGCTACGACGCCATCGCCGACCACGCCGCGATCGCCTTGCAACTTCGCGGGCGCCGCGTCGAAATCGCCGATCCGGGACGAAGCCTGCTGCTGATGAAACCGACCGGGGTGCTACCGCACCGGGGCGGCCTGCGGCTCCGCGCCGATAGCCGTGATTATCGAAAATTGGCCGCCTGGATCGCCGACGGTGCCCCGGGGCCGCGCGACGAGGACGCCCGGCTCGCGAATATCCGCGTGTTGCCCGAACAGGCTTTGCTAACGCCAGGTGCCAACTCCCGAGTCTTAGTTCAAGCCGAATACGCGGACGGTCGCGTCGTCGATGTGACCCGCTGGGCCAAGTTCTCCGCGACCGATGAAGCGGTCGCCGCGGTCGACGACGAAGGTCGGGTTTCGATCCGCGGTTCCGGCGAAGCCGCCGTGTTGGTCTGGTTCGATTCCCGCGTGCTGCTGTCGCGAATCACCGTCCCCTTCGACAACGACATCGACCCTGCGATCTACGCCGCCTTGCCACGCAGCAACTTCATCGACGACCTGAACTTGCAGCAACTCGAAACACTGCGGCTGCTGCCCAGCGAACCGGCCGACCGCGCGACGTTCATCCGCCGAGCCACGATCGACACGATCGGCCGATTGCCGACGCCCGAAGAAACAGCCGCCTACGTGGCGGATGACCAACCCGGGGCCCGCCATCGACTGATCGATCGGCTACTCGCCAGCGACGCGTTCGTCGATTATTGGAGCCACAAATGGAGCGACCTGCTGCTGGTCAACGGCACGAAACTCCGGCCGGTGGCGGTCAAAGCGTACTACGAATGGATCCGCCAGGCCGTTAAGGAGAACCGGCCCTGGGACCAATTCGTGACCGAGGTCCTGACGGCGACGGGCGACAGCAACACAGTCGGTGCGACGAACTTCTTCGCGATCCATCAGTCGCCCGAAGAGATGACCGAAAACGCCAGCCAGGCCTTTTTGGGACTGTCGATCGGTTGCGCCAAGTGCCACAACCACCCGCTTGAAAAATGGACGAACGACCAATACTACGCGATGGCGAACCTCTTCTCGCGGGTCCGCGCGAAAGGCTGGGGCGGCGAACCGCGAAACGGCGACGGACTACGCACGCTCTACAACGACCAGACCGGTGAACTGATCCAGCCCGGCCGTGGCAAACCCCAACCGCCCGCGCCGCTCGATTCCGATCCGATCGATTTCGATGCCCCCGGTGATCGACGTGAGGTCGCGGCAGATTGGATCACCAGCCCCGACAACCCCTACTTCGCCCGCGCGATCGTCAACCGCATCTGGGCCAACTTCTTCGGCCGCGGTTTGGTAGAAGAAGTCGATGACCTGCGGCTCAGTAACCCGGCATCCAACGAACCGCTCCTGGCCGCCGCCGCCGATTTCCTGGTCGAGCGAGATTTCGACCTGAAGGAATGGATGCGGGCGATCCTCGACAGCGAAACGTATGGGCGATCGAGCCAACCGCTTCCGGAAAATATCGCCGAATCGAAATACCACAGCCGCTTCTACCCGCGTCGACTGATGGCCGAAGTGCTACTCGATTCGATCGACCAAGTCCTGGATACCGCCAGCCCCTTCACGACCGTCGCGTTCCCCGGCGCCGACTCCCAAGCGACCGACTTCTACCCGAAAGGGACCCGCGCGATCCAGCTCTACGATGCCGCGATCGATTCGTATTTCCTCAAAACCTTCGGCCGCAACCCTCGTGAAATCACCTGCGAGTGCGAACGGAGCGGCGAACCGAGTATGGTGCAGGTGCTGCACCTGTCCAACGGCGAAACGCTGAATCCCAAATTGGCCGACGCTTCCAACTCACTCAGCCGCTGGATCGCGGACGGACTGAGCGATGCCGAAATCGTCGATCGCCTGTTTCAGACCGCCCTGTCGCGTTCGCCGAGCGATCAGGAATCTGCCAGCCTGCTGACCGTGATCGCCGAATACGGCGATGACAGGCGTCAAGGATTGGAAGACGCCTGCTGGAGCGTTCTTGCCAGCGCCGAGTTCACCTTCAACCATTGATTGACCCACTCGATGAACGGATCGATGAACCGCCTGACACCTTTTTTTCGCTCCTTGCTGGCCGGGTTGCTCGGGCTGGGCATGCTGACGTCGACCACGCGAGCTGCCGATACGGTCGATTACAACCGCGACATCCTGCCGATTTTCGAAACCTATTGCTTCGCCTGCCACGCTGCCGATGACCCCCACGGCGGCCTGGTGATGGACTCGTTCGACGCGCTGATGGAAGGAGGCGACCTCGGCTCGGTCCTAACCCCAGGCGAATCCCGCAGCAGCCGCCTGTGGCTGATGTCGTCCGGCGATCTGGAACCGGTCATGCCTCCGGACGGGGCGGCTGGGCCGAGCGAAGAGGAATTGGCGACCCTCGCCGCCTGGATCGATCAAGGCGCGACGGGGCCTTCGGGTGACGATCCCAAGCCGCGGGAACTCCGCGTCCCGATGATCCCCATGTCGCCCACCGCCGTGATGCCGATCACCGCGATCCGCGTCACGGACGACGGCACCCGAATCGTCGCCCGCTACCAAGAAGTCTCCTGGCAATCCCCCGACGGCTCCCCGCTCGGCCAACTCCCCCCGCAGCCGGGCAAAGTGAATTCGCTGCGACTGAGCCCCAACGGCGACCTGCTGCTGGTCGCTTCGGGTGTCACCGGCCTGGAAGGCCGAGCCGGGATTTATCGCCTGAGCGACAGTGAGCTGATCACCGAAATGAACGGGCACAAGGACGTCATCCAGTCCGCCATCTTTTCTCCCGACGGCTCGCGAGTCGCAACCGCCGGCTACGATCACACCATCCGCTTGTGGGACGCCGCGTCCGGTGAGGCGATCCGCGAATTTACCGGCCACAACGGCGCCGTGTTCGCGATCGCCTTTTCTCCCGACGGTAAGCTACTGGTCAGCGGCAGCGCGGACGAAACCGTCAAGGTTTGGGACGTCGAAACCGGCGGACGGCTCGACACGATGAGCCAATCGGAAGGGGAAGTTCACGCGGTCGCGGTGACCGACGACGGCCGCTTCGTACTGGCCGGCAGCGCCGACAACCGCCTGCGAGTCTGGCGACTCCTCTCCACCTCCGGCCCACGGATCAACCCGCTCGTCGCCTCCCGGTTCATCGACGAATCGCCGCTCACCCACCTCGCACTCACCGCCGACGGCACCCGCGTCGTCGTCGTTGCCGAATCGGGAAATGTCAAAGTCCTATCGACCGACACCTGGTCCCAAGTCGCCGTGCTCGAACCGCTCCCCGCGGTCGCGACCGACCTGGACATCACCCATGGCGACGAACAGGCGATCCTGTCGACCATCCACGGCGAATTGGTCGCCCGCTCGCTCCCACCGATCGCCCGAACGGCCGATCAACCGCCCGACGCAGGCGGCGACCAAAAGCCGGTTTACTTCGAGCTCGAATCGCTGACGGACGCCGACGAAACCGCCTTGCGACAATCCCAAGGCCTCGCAAGCACATCCGCCGCCGACGCCCCGATCCGGCTGCCCCGCGGCGCGAAAGTGACTGGCAAGATCGCCGCTGCCGGTGAAGCCGATTGGTACTCCTTCGACGCCGAAGCGGGCGAGATGTGGGTCGTCGAAACCGACACCAAGGGACTCAGCAGCAGTCTCGATTCGGTGATCGAAATCCGTGACGAACAAGCCGATCCGATCACCCGAGTCCGGCTGCAAGCCTTGCGAGATTCCTACTTCACCTTCCGCGGCAAGGACAGCCGCCAGACGGGCGACTTCCGAGTTTTCGCCTGGGAAGAAATGAACGTCGGCGAATACTTCTACGCCTCAGGCGAAGTCACCCGCTTGTGGCTTTATCCCCGCGGCGCCGATTCGGGCTTCGACGTCTTCCCCGGGATGGGCAACCGCTGGACCTACTTCGGCACCACCGGGACGACGCACGCGCTCGGCGAGCCCGCCTACATCGTCCGGCCGCTGGGGCCGAGCGAACCGCCGCTGGCGAACGGCTTACCCGTCTTCGAAATCCCCTACCTGAACGACGACGAACCGACCCAAACCCGAGGCAAGGACAGCTACCTGCTCTTCCAAGCCCCACAATCCGGTAGCTACCTGATCCGGGTCAGCGACACGCGAGGCGAAGGGGGCGACGCCTACGCCTATCGGTTGCTCGTCCGACCGGCCAAACCCGACTTCAACCCCAGCGTCACGCCGATCACCGCTGCGATGTTGCCCGGGACTGGGCGAGAAATGCGACTGCTGGTCGATCGCGCCGACGGCTTCGACGGCGAAGTCACCTTCGACATCATCGATTTACCTCCCGGCGTCATCGGAAACTTCCCGGTCACGGTGCAAGCGGGTCAGCGCTTCGCAACCGGCCAACTCTTCCTACCCGCCGACGCACCCAAGTGGGACGGCGAGTTCGAACCACAAATCATCGCCCACGCGACGATTCATGATCACCGCGTCGAGCACCCCGCCGGATCGGCCGGCAAACTGAAAGTCGGCGAGCCCGGCAAAGCGACACTCGCCATCTACCCGGACGGCAGCGACGCGGACGCCAAGCCGCTCGAACCCCATGCCGTCATCCCCATCCGCCGAGGCGAAACGATCTCGTTGATCGTGAAAGCCGATCGGCAGGAAGGATTTGCGGACCAGATCCCGCTAGGGAATGAGCAAGCCGGCCGCAACCTGCCGTTCGGAACCTACGTCGACAACATCGGGCTCAACGGCCTCCTGATCCGGACAGGAGAAAGCGAGCGACAATTCTTCATCACCGCCGACAAAGTCAGCCAACCGGGGCAACGACAATTCTTCCTCACCGGCGCCATCGACAGCGGCATCACCAGCCCCCCGCTGACAATCGACATCCTGCCATAACCGCCCCACCTCGGCGGGTATGAGGACCGGGCAAACGAACACCCACCTGCCATCCCTGTCCCGAAGGGATTACAGCTACAAGCCGGCGGTCGAGCGCAGCGAACACCGCCGGTTACGAACTCTCCCTACCCCGCTGGGGTCGAAAGCCTTTTCCTTTCGCCTAGTCCCCGGGTGCGCCGCGCGACCCGGGGCTAATATCTACAATGCCTTCGGCATAAAGATTTCTGGCCGATCAATAATGAGGAAAACCCCACACCAATAACGGCGAAACAACCCGGCAGTCACTTTTCGACTCTTTCAAACCTTCCAAACCTACACAGCCACCAACGCCTTCCCTATCTGTAATCTTCTAGCCCGGGGCGACACATACTTGCCGGTGGCGTAAGCCACCGGAACCAGGAAAATGAAATCACAAAGCCCGGAGGGCGACACATCATTTCAGCGGCGCCGATAAAGCTTGGCATCCACACAGCTTAAGCACTTCGGTTGACTTCATTTTGTACAAATCGAACGCGCAAATCGACACCGCCGTTGGCCGACTTGCCAGGTTACACCGAAACGATCCTGTTGAGCTGCTTAGGGCACCACCGGACCGACGCGAATACCCGCTGGGCACTCCGTTCGCTACGCACGAAGATGACGAAGTCATTCGCGTAACGCACAAACTTCAGCCCGCGCTGTTCCAGTTCCTGATCCATGTCATGTCATTTGGCCCACTGGGCGTATTTCATATAAAATGCGTTCCACGCCGACAACATCGACTTCAATCACCGGCTTTCCCTTCACCCAGTCTTGGCGAAACCGTCTTCATGAGCCATCAGCCCTCCGCTTCCGTCGACCGCACCGACCTGCCATTTTCCTTGGGCGAAGGCCACACGCCGCTGATTCGGTCTCGCTTCATCGGCCCCCAAGCGGGGTTGGATCAGTTGCATTTCAAGCTGGAAAGCGTCAACCCGACGGGATCTTACAAAGACCGCTTTGCCGCGGCGGCGATCAACGCGATGCTGCGTAACGGCCAAACTCGTGTGATCGCCTCTTCCAGCGGTAACGCCGGTGCCGCCCTGGCGGCCTACTGCGCCGCGGCCGGTTTGGATTGTGAAATCGCCGTCGTCATGCTCGCCCCCGATAGCAAGCTGAAGCAGATGCAGGCCTACGGCGCCCGATTGACTCGCATCGACGGCTTCGGCAACGACCCCGACATCACCGAGCGGACCATGGCGTTCTTGAAACGCTTGGGGGATCGTCCGGGCGCGGCGCTGCAAATCACCGCCTACCGCTATTGCCCGATCGGCATGGCGGGTGTCGAAGCGATCAGTCACGAATTGGTCGAACAAGCGGTGGCGATCGGCCGGCGGATCGAACACGTTTTCGTCTGCGCCGGCGGCGGCGGCTTGGGACTCGCCGTGGCACGCGGTTTCGAGTCCGCCATCCGCGACCGGACATTGTCTCATCCGCCCCAAATCCACTGCGTCCAACCTCAAGGGAACGACACGATCGCCGGGCCGCTCCGCGACGGCGATCTGACCGCCCGCCCCTGCCGATCGACGACCGCGATCAGCGGCTTGCAGGTGGCCAACGTGATCGACGGCAACGAGCTGCTCAGTGCCTGCCGCGCCAGTGGCGGAACCGGCTTTTTGGTGACCGATGAACGGGTCTACGAATTACAACAACTGCTCGCACAGAAAGAAGGGATCTTTTGCGAACCGGCCGCCGCGGTCGGTTTGGCAGGAGCCTTGCAAGCCGCCCAAGAGGGTCGCCTGAACCGCGACGCGCCGGTCGTTTGCCTGATCACCGGCTCCGGTTTCAAAGATCAAACGTCGCTCGATCGGATGGTCGCCGATCAGGCCTGCCCGCTGCTGACGCTCGACGCGTTTCAAGCCAACCACGGCGGTATCAGCTAAACTCAGCGACTTCAACCGGCATTTCGACCCAAGAACGCAAGAGTTGCAGCGCATCATGATCATCAACGCATCGAAAAAAGGGTCTGAGCTACCTTTTCCAGAGGACTCGTCCGCATTCCGAACCGCTCCCGACACTTTTTTTCCGCTGTTTACCGTCCCGCGGTCGCTCGGATTCCTGCTGTGCGGACTGTTCGCTTGGCTAACAACGCCCGCGACCGCCATCGCCCAGCCGCCTCAACCGGCGGTCGTTTCGCCTGCCGAGCTGCCGCCGGCGCCGCTGATCACGCTCGACGCCGAAACCACCCAGCGCTGCCTCCAGCGCCTGCGGGCCGGTTTGCGGGGCACCGATTTTTGGCCCGCGATGCACGCGGCCGAGGCGTTGACGTTGGCCGGAAAACAGGCCGAGGTGATCGAATTTCTGGAACCGTTGCTCGACCGCGTCGAGGACGACCAACAACGTTGCGGCGTCGCTCGAGAACTCGTCCGCGCCGGCAAACGTGACTATGCGGCGGTGTTGCTCAAGATCCTGTCAGGCGAAGACCCGCACGGCCACGTCCACGCTTGCGAATCGTTGTTCAAAGTGTACGAGGTCGGCGACGGCGAAGCCTTACGAGCCGCCTTCGACCCGCAAGCCCTCACTTCGAAAACCGTCATGGCTTCGGCTGCCTTGGCACGCTGGGGAAATCGCGACGCTCACGATTGGTTGCGGGCTCGCCTGCGCGGCGACGATTTCGAATTGGCCCGCGTGTCAGCCTGGGTGGCCGGGCAATTGGGCGACCCCAGCGACCTGCCGGCGATCAACGCTTGGCGGACGAAGCTCGATTCGGTCGAGCAGCGGCATTACTTCGACAACGCGGCCGCCCTGTTGGGTGACGCCGAGGCCGCCGAAGTGTTGATCGAAAGCTTGCGGCATGCCGATCCCGCCGTCCGGACTTACGCCGCCGATTTTTCAGGTGCCGCACGACTCGCCGCAGCCAAGCCGAATCTGATCGCCCTGTTGGACGATCCCCATCCCGATGCGGCGATTCGCGCGGCCCAGTCATTGCTGCAAATGGCCGCCCCCCAACCCCCGGCTGACGCCCAAAACGAGTTCGCTGTCGACGTCTATCCCGCCACCGACGCCAACCCCCGTTACAGCGAAGGGTCCGTGATCGCCTTGACGAACGGCTCGCTGCTCTACGCGACGACCGAGTTCAGCATGGGCGGTTCGGACGCCTCCCAAGCATCCATCGTGGGCCGCGTTTCGCCCGACGGCGGCCGAACTTGGGGGCCTTCACGCCGATTGCAAGAGAACGTCGGCGAACAGAATGTGATGTCGGTTACTCTGCGGCGAATGGGCCGCGTCACCGACACCGTCAGGCCGCTGGCGATGTTCTACATGGTCAAGAACTCGCCTCGCGACTTGCAGCTTTTCCTGAAACTTTCTGACGACGAAGGCGAGCAGTTTGGCGACCCGATTCGCGTCACCACCACCCCCGGTTACCACGTCGTGAACAACGATCGGATCACGCGGCTTTCCACCGGCAGGTGGCTGGCACCGGTCGCCTCCACCGACGACGTCGCCGTCACGAACCATTTCGTCTGCCGTTGCTTTCTGTCCGACGACGAAGGCCAAACCTGGCGTCCCGGGACAGGCGAAGTCGATTATCCCCAACGCGGGGCGATGGAACCGGAAGTGTTGGAATTGACTGACGGTCGAGTGCTGATGCTGTTCCGCAACCAGCTCGGGCATATCGGCTCCTCCCTTTCCGAAGACGGCGGCGATACCTGGAGCGAACCCGAATCGTTCGGCGTCCGAGCACCCGAAGCGCCCGCGACGCTGCGGCGAATCCCATCCACGGGAGACCTGATGTTGATCTGGAACGATAACTATCAACCGGGTGCGGGGCATGGCGGCAAACGGACACCACTGACCGTTGCGATCAGCTCGGACGAGGGCCAAACGTGGCGTTATCGGCGTGACTTAGAAACCGACCCGAACCTCGGATTTTCTTATATCAGCCTGACGTTCGATCAAGGTCGTGCCCTACTCAGTTATTACATTCACGACGCGGATTCAGCCCGCATTTCCTCGCGGTTTCGTTCATTGCCGATCAGCCACCTTTACTCGTCGGGCGAGCCCAATGATCAGGCGGCGCGACCCTCGGTTGGCCAGGACTTCGAACCTGCCGGCATTCCGGCCGCGCCGGTCCAGGCATTGATCCTGGCGCCCGGTGAAAACAACCCGCGGAACAGCGAAGGCGCTTTCGTCACCCTCGCCGACGGACGGCTGATGTTTGTCTACACCCACTTCACCGACGGCGCGGGCGATCACGCGTCGGCCAGTCTCAAGGCCCGTTTCTCTGACGACGGCGGGCAAACCTGGTCCGACGACGATGCCGAGGTCATCGAGAACACGGCGGGGCTGAACGTCATGTCCGTGTCGCTGCTGCGGCTCCGCAATGGCAAGATCGCCCTGTTTTACCTGCTGAAAGATTCCTTGACCGATTGCCGCCCGCAACTTCGGTTGTCAAGTGATGAAGGCAAGACCTGGAGCCCTCCGATCAACTGCATCACGGACGAGGTCGGGTATTACGTGTTGAACAACGATCGTGCGATCCAATTGTCGAGCGGTCGGTTGGTGTTGCCCGTCTGTCTCCACAACGGCCCCGAATTCGCCGCGCCGGATTGGCAGGGCGAGGTGATGACCTATCTTTCCGACGACGACGGGCAGACCTGGCGGCGTGGAAAAACTCGCCTGCGGGCACACGCCGCCGACGGCCGACGGTGGACCGTTCAGGAACCGGGCGTCGTGGAACTCTCAGGGGGCCGCGCCATGATGTTCGTGCGGTCGGACGCCGGCAGCCAATTATTGGCGTTCTCCGAAGACGGCTGCGATACCTGGACTGACCTGCGCCAATCGGACATCATCTCGCCCTTGTCCCCCGCATCGATCAAGCGGATCCCATCCACCGGCGATCTTCTGTTGGTCTGGAACAACCACGCTAACGCGCCCGCCGAGATCCGAGGAAAACGCACCCCGCTGACAGCCGCCATTTCCAAAGATGACGGCAAGAGTTGGGAAAACATCCAAAACATCTGGGACGACCCGCACCGCCACTATTGCTACATCGCCATCCATTTCATCGACGATCAAGTGGTGCTAGGGCACTGCGCAGGAGACCGCAGAGAAAACAACGGCCTAGCCGAATCGCACATCACAAGATTTCCAATCACCTGGCTCTATACGCCCGACGCCGAAGAGCGTTAACATCGCGCGGGAAATATCTGTCGCCACATCCACGCTCTGGCGAGCGTAGCTACCGTCGCCAGACGGTGGCCGTACCCAACGGATTGGAAAAAGACAGACAGTTATTTTGGTCCTTCCGGCAATTTCCTGGATTCGGCAAAATTCTCCACCAAGGAGACTCACGATGCAAGACAAAGAACTTTACTAGCAGATTCTCGGGCTTCATTCCCCCTGGTCTGTCCGCAGATTTACGCAGATTTACGCAGATTTTTTTTGTAGGCGGGGGATTTAGGCAAATATGGGCCGGACGATCAAACCTTGACGCGGGTTTGGGGTTTCCGCTTCGGTGGGAGAGGCCTGAGACGCGAGCAAACGCGATAGTAAAGGCTCGGCTCCGGGCTTTGTGAGGTTTTTGTCAGGTTCCGGTGGCTTACGCCACCGGCAAGTATGTGTCGCCCTTCGGGCTAGGAAAGGAGGCGTTCGCGGGCGGCGCCGAGCACAGTTGCGATCCTAGGTTGGCTTAGGATCGACCCGTGGCGGACGTCATTCGGCTTCTAAGCGGAACAGGTTGACGGCTAGCGGCGGCAGGTCGATCAGGATGCTGTCGGGACGCCCGTGGTGACCATGGCCGGTCGTGCGGCGTCCCGGGTAGTTGCCGACGTTCGAACCGCCGTAGGTGGTGCTGTCGCTATTGAACAGTTCTTTCCAGAAACCCGCTTGCGGGACGCCGACGCGGTAACCGTGACGGACGACTGGGGTGAAGTTGCAGCAGATCATCAGTGGTGCGGCGCCGGGGGCTTTGCGGATGTACGCCAAGACGCTGTCCTGGGCGTTCATGCAATCGATCCACTCGAACCCTTCCCCCGAAAAGTCCTCGGCATGCAGCGCCGGGTTTTCGATCACCAGTTTGTTCAAGTCGGAGACCAGATTTTGCACGCCGCGATGGGTGTCGAAATCGAGCAATTCCCATTGCGGGCCGACGTCGTGGTGCCATTCGTTCCACATCCCCAGCTCGTCACCCATGAACAGCAATTTCTTGCCGGGGTGAGTCCACATGTAGGAGTAGAGCAGCCGCAGGTTGGCGAATTTCTGCCACATGTCGCCGGGCATTTGCGACAGCAGCGCCCCTTTGCCGTGAACGACTTCGTCGTGCGACAGCGGCAGGACAAAGTTTTCGGTGAAGGCATAAATCAGGCTGAAGGTCAGTTCGCCGTGATGGAATTGGCGGTGGATCGGTTCGTGCCGCATGTACCGCAGCGTGTCGTTCATCCAGCCCATGTTCCACTTCAGCGTGAAGCCCAAGCCGCCGTCATGGACGGGACGGGAGACGCCGGGCCAAGCGGTCGATTCCTCGGCGACCGTGATGGCCCCGGGATAATTGGCGTGTACGGCCGTGTTGAATTCGCGGAGAAAATCCATCGCTTCGAGGTTTTCTCGGCCGCCGTAACGGTTCGGAATCCACTGGTCGTGTTCGCGGCTGTAATCGAGATACAGCATCGATGCGACCGCGTCGACTCGCAGCCCGTCGATGTGGTACTTGTCGAGCCAGAAGAGGGCGTTGGCGACCAGGAAGTTTCGGACTTCGTTGCGGCCGTAGTTGAAGATCAACGTTCCCCAATCGGGATGTTCTCCCATCCGCGGGTCGTCGTGTTCGTAGAGCGCCGAGCCGTCGAAACGACGCAGCCCGTGGCTGTCTTTGGGGAAGTGCGCCGGCACCCAATCGATCAGCACGCCGATTCCCCGCCGGTGCAGGTAATCGACGAAGTACATGAAATCTTCCGGCGACCCGTGGCGGCTTGTCGGGGCGAAGTAGCCGACCGTTTGGTAACCCCACGAACCGGTGTAGGGGTGTTCGCTGACCGGCAACAACTCGATGTGGGTGAAGTTCATCCGCCGGCAATATTCGGCTAGGCGATGAGCCAATTCACGGTAATCGAGCCAACCGTGAGGTCGCCCGGGCCCCTTCTGCCAGCTTCCCAAGTGGACTTCGAAGACGTTCATCGGTTGGCGCAGCGGGTCTTGCGACGCCCGGCGGGCCATCCAATCGGCGTCCGTCCAGGAGTGCGCGCCCAGATCGGTGACGATCGACGCGGTCAACGGCGGCAATTCGGCGGCAAACGCGAACGGGTCGCACTTGTCCATCCATTCGCCGTGTTGGGACAGCACGCGGAACTTGTACTTGTCGCCGACTGCCGCTTCGGGGATGAACAGTTCCCAGACGCCCAGATGGGCATGCACGCGGGCCGCGTGACGGCGGCCGTCCCAGCCGTTGAAGTCGCCGACTACCTGGACGGCGCGGGCGTTGGGGGCCCAAACGGCGAAGTTCACGCCGTCACGGCCGTCGACCGAACGGGGCTGGGCGCCCAGCCGGGCGTACAACTCCAGATGCCGTCCCTCGCCGATCAGGTACCGGTCGAAGTCGCTCAGGATCGACGGGGCGGCGTAGGGGTCTTGCTTCACGGATTTGTTGCCCTTGGAGTCGGATACCTCAATCTTGTAGGCCGATCGGAGCGGTCCCTGAGCCGATCGAATTGCCGCATTTTGCCGGTCCTCGCCAGAGCCCGCAACCCGCAACCTGCCGTGCGCGTCGAATTGCCATCCCGACATCGGCACCAAACCTTCGAACAATCCGGCCGGGTGGATCTTCCGCATCGGCAGGCGGAGTCCACGACCGGGATCGACGACCCACGCCGACGCCGCGTCCGGCAGGAAGCTGCGGACCGCCACCGCCGACTCGCCGCGATAGTCGACTGGGTGAGGCCCCAGCAACTGTTCCGGGTTGGAATGGGTGCCTTCGATCAAGCTGCCGATGCCCAGCAGGGAAAGTTGACTTTGCATGGTTGCGTGCGAGGTTCGTGTGACTTTGAGTGGTGAAATCGGTTGAACGGGAACGGGCCGCGAGGGCGATCAAGAAGCAAAGGTCATGCGTGAACTTGCCCCTGCAAATGACTGGTCGGAACGACTGCGGCCTCGTTCGATGGCGCTTCGGCAGTGGGCGAATCAGTCGAGTGCCAGGTCAGCGGCGCTGTACCGGCCGCGTCGGGGTGGCCGGGGGGGCTGCGGCGTTTCGTCGCCGACCAACCACCGCCGTAACCGATCGGTCGGCGGCGTGATGGGTGAACCGAACGGGTCGCCATCTGCCGGCCGGCGATGGTCGAAACCGCCGAAGTGCGAGCCGGAAAGCTGGCCATGCCCGCCGGGCTGACCAGGCATCTGCGGGTGAGCGTGGCCTTGCGAGTGGACGTGTGGCTGGGGATGCGCGGGGTCGACGCGGAAGTTTCCGTGGTCCGCCGCCGGGTCGGCAAAAGGGCCGGCGAATGGCTGGCTTCGTCCGTTATCCGGCAGCCTTCCCAGCGGCGATTCGCGGTGGGACGAGACCCGCGTCGTCTGCACGAGCGTCGCCGTGACTTCGTGAATGCCGAGCGTCCGGTCGATCCGCCGCCACAGGTCGGCGTTCTGCACGGCGACTTTGCGTCCGAAGTCTTCCCAGAGGAAATCGTTTTCCCGCCAACGCGGCAGCGACGAATCGAGCGACCGGATCAGGTACCGATTGTTGCTGATCAGCGACACGATCGACTGACCGTCGATCGCTTCCAACCCACGGACGGCGGCCAGTAGCGACAACCGGTTCAGATCGCCCTCGTCCTCGTCTTCCGCTTCGATCAGCGAGTCGCCTGTCAACGATTCGAGCGTGAAACACCACACGCCGTTGATCAGACTCAAGCTACGGGCATGGCAGACCAGCAGGTACCTGGCGTCCCAGGGTTGCGGTCGACGGCCGCTATCGGATCGCGAGAATCGGGCGCCGGCATCGGTCAGCGGCGTTGCCGGACTTCCGGGGACGCAGTCGCCCCACAACCCGCTCGATTCGCGGGATGGGACCACGGGTTCGCGTGGTGGGTTCACAGGTGTCTCCACAGACTGGGCAAGGGATGAACTGCACTCAACCGGTCATTCCCTGACCAACCGGGAGACGATGACCGCCGCCCATCATCCCTTATCGTCTCGTGTTACCCAGCCGTTTAAGTTCACTCAGTTTTCTTTGCTAGCATTCCCATCAGGCATGCCCAAAACCGGTGAATCCGTCGCCGTCGGCACGATCCTCACAATCCGAAATGGGGGATTGGGGTATTTGGGGTGTTTTGCAATTCAGTATTGGTCCTGATTGACCACTAAAGGTTCAAAATTCACTCGGTTTCGGTTGTACGTGTCGAATAAGTCGTTACTTTTGAGATCGCTGAGGGAAAACCCAGCACGGTATTCTCGATGTGGCCAACGTTAGGTGTCGCGCGAGCACCGGGTCGCAATGACGCGATTTCAACGGAAGAGAATTGAAATGAGTTCATGATGAAATCGATCGTAAGATGGATCGGAATCGCCAGCTTGGCCGTAGCGAGTATTTCACCCGCCAGCGCGGCGATCGTGAACGGCGGTTTCGAATCGGACAGCCCGATCGGATGGGATTTTTTCGGTAGCGTCCAAATCCTACCCGTCGGCCAGGATTTCGGCGTGCCTCCCGAGGGGATCCGTCACGCGCTGCTCCAATCGCACGACAACGTCGCCTATTCCGTGCCGGACCTGGAGAATTTCCTGCAACTCCAGTTGACTCCGCTGTCGGGACTCGGATTCTCCCCCCTGTCGTCCGGTTCGGCGATCGCACAAAACATTTCCGCCACCGCCGGCGACGTCTTGAGTTTCCGCTGGAACTTTTTGACCAACGAAGACTTCGGGCCCACGCCGCCTCCTGACGTCGACTTCGCCTTCTTCAGTTTGGTCAGCGAGTCGGGACCGGTGCTGATTTCGAGCGTCCTCGACCCGAACCTGGCCTCATCGCTCAGCCCGTACGCTCAGGAAACCGGTTACCAATACTACGAGTACACCATCCAGGCGACCGGGACCTATCGGCTCGGTTTCGGCGTGATCGATGTCGATGGCGTCGTCAGTCCCTCCGCGCTGCTGCTCGATGACGTGCAGTTGACGAGTGGTTCGACCGTGATCCCCGAACCGGCGACCGCTTCGGTCTTGTGGCTCGGTGCGACGCTGACCAGCGCCGTCATGTGGCGGCGTCGCCGACGGTCCGCCACGCCCGCGGCCTGAGCCTGGCAACGTTGCCTTAGAGCGGCACCGTGTCTAAAGCCGGCCACTTTTCCAAGGCTGGTACCGTTGTGCAAGCTGACGTGTCCCCGAGTCGCAACTCGGGGACTTGCAGATCATCGCCCTGAAGCCTTTCGGCTTGCCTGCGTCATTCGACTTGGCGAATGGCGAAGGCACACAGCCTTGGCGTTTGCTCGCCGACGACCAGCTCGATGTCGAGATCACCCGGCACGTTGACCCGTGCCGTGACGATCACTTGCCGCGGCGATCCACTGGCGGCTCCCCCTTCGGTCGCCACCGCTGCCGCATCCGGTTCGACGACCGTCAACTCCTGGCTCGCAACCTCCCCGCCGAACTTCAGCAGTTCGTCAACCTGCGTGGCCAGCGTCGCGCCGGCTTCGTAGCGGAAATGGAGTTTCACCTCGTAGTTCGCAGGCCCATCGTCAGTCCCTCGCAAGGGGACGATCAGCCGATTCATCGGGCCGGCGCCGGAGGTCAGCAGCCAGGGCGTGTCCGTTTCGCCCAGCGACACGGTGTCACGCAGGTTCCAATATCGAGCTTCGCTGACGAAGTTCGGCGTGACCTTCAGATCGATTTCGATCGAAGTTTCCTTGTACGGCTTGGGACGCGGGAAGGCGAACCACAAGTCGCCTTCGGCATCGCGTCGGTCGCCGGGAGCACCGAGGTTGACGAGCAATTCCTTGACGGGCAAGACCGAGCCGGTGGCGCTGTGGATCGACCATTCTCGACGAGGTTCTCGCGGTTCCATCACGATCGTCGAAGCGATCGAGTAGAGGCAGACACATCCGGCGCTCGCTTCGGGGATCATTACCAACCCGCCAGCGGGGATCGCGTTGATCCAACAACCGAGTCGGTGGCCGGCGAAGTGCCGTGTGCCGCTTTCCGATTCCAGGTCATAGAAGGCGGTGTCGCCTGAGCGGAACAGCAGCATGCCCGAGTCACAACCGGTGAACATGCCGCAGTGGTGTCCGGTCCGCATCAGGCTCCAAGGAACCTCTTGGCCGGTGACCGGGTGCGACTGAGTCAACTGCGTTCCGGTGTGCAGGTCATAGATCCACGGTTCGGCTAAGACCTTGTTGCCCAAGATGATCGGGCGGATTTTGTAGTTCGCGTCGCGAGCCCACAATTTGTAGCCGTCGTTGGCTTGAAGCGCGACCAATCGCCGACGACTGAATTCGCCGTCGATGAATTGCTTCCAATAGTGTCCGTTGGCGTTCGCACCGCCGAGCAACAGCACGCCGTCCTGATAGATCAGGGTCAGCCGCCCGCCGCCGATGCCGATGTCGCTGCAATCGGTCACGTCGACCGCTTCGGCCCACAACCGTTCCCCGGTCCGCGAATTCAAGGCGATCGCTTGTCGCAAGTCGGCCTTCTTCAGCCGGTCTTCGGCCAATTCGCGTTCCGCGCCGGTCAAATTGGCCAGCGCCGTCTTGTCCTGACGCAGGATCTCGTCACGCTTTTCGCTCGAGATCGAGCTGTCGATGAAAAACAGTTCGCTCGGTCCGATCGCGATCGTGTGGTGCGAGATGTTCCGGCCTTCGTATTGCCAAAGGTGTTCTCCCGTCGCGATGTCGATGGCGAACAGGTGATCGGTCGCGTCCTCGGTCTGCTTGCCGCGGCGCCGTTGGCGGGCGTCGAGTTCCGTGCGGACGGTCGCAGCGCCGAACAGGATGCCGTCTTGGATCGCCAAGTAACCCCATTGGTACTTGCCGTCATCCAAGCTCTTGGGCAATCGATGGGTGCGAACCGTTTCGCCGGTTTCCAGATCGAGCTGGATGCATTGGTCGCCGAGGAAGTGGAAGATGCCCGTTTCCGAAGCGGCGATATTGGCGGGGTTTTGGTTTTGAAAAACCCCCGTTCGGATCGCTTCGGGGTTTTCGTGTTTCCACAGGAACAACCCGTTGTAGGCGTCATAGGCCAAAATCGACCATTCGCCTTGCACGATCAGCTTGCCTTGCACGGCCAGCGGTCCGACGGCGCCGTCATGTCGATTGACCATTTGGTCCGGTCCCGGGTCGCCGTACCACAGCACCCCGAGGCCACCTTTGATGCGGGTGTCGGTGCTGACCGCCGTGTTCGCCGCGTTGCCGTATTGGTGAGTCCAATCGCCGGCACCGGGCAACGGCCCGCGGGCAAGTGACGTCCATGTCGGAGTAGCCGTTTTGGTCACCTGTTCGCCCAATTCGGCGGCCGCGACGAGCTGGTCGGTACCGTCAGGCCGAGCGACCGATTCCAACACCTCGGACGGCGCGTTGGCGGGGGCACCGAACATCATCACGCCGCCGAGCGGTTTCAAATGCCGCGCGACCGCTTCGCTGCCGGACGGCAATTCGCCCGTCAGCATCAACGTGTCCGAGACGATCAGGTTGGCGAAGTAGTTCGAATAGAAAGACTCGCTCGGTTCGGCTTGGTGGATCGCCACCCGGTGGCCATACCAGCCTGCCCAAGACAACGCCTCGCGGGCTTCGGCGACCTTCGCCGGGTCCGATTCGATCCCGTAGACTTGCAAGTCGCTGCGGCGGGCCAATTCCCAAGCCAATCGCCCTCGTTCGCTACCGACGACCAAGCAAAATCCTTGACGAACGCCCGATTCTGCCAAGATCTGTTCGGCAGCCGCGGCATAGATCGGCGTCCATTCGTCTTCGGGGAACGGTGACGCGTTGGCAGCCACATCGGCTTCCGGAGCCGTTTCGGCGGGAGCCTTGCCGGTCGTGAAGCACTCGATCGTCCCGCTCGTGGTGCTGACCAACAGCTTGCCGCCTGCAAAGACCAACCCGCGAGCCTGACCATCGACTTCGGCTTGCCAAACCTGGCGTCCGTCTGCGATGTCGTATGCGGTCACGCGGTTTTCGCCGCCGAGGAAAACCAAATTGCCGGTCGCCAAAACCGCCGCATCGTCCTCGGTCGGCTGATGCCACCGGACACCCACCAACCTGATCGATTCGAGTTCCTGCTTGGCCGCTTCCAACCGCGCTTCGACTTTCGCCTTGTCCGCCGGCTTGGCGGGACGCTGACGACCGAGGTCGCTGATTTCCAGTTCCAACTTATGACGTTGGCGGCTGTTGACCGCGTAGTCGAGGCGATCATATCGCGCCAGCTGCGCACCCGTGGCGGCAAAGGCGGCGTCGTCCTGGACGATCAGTTGCCGGCCTTCGAACCAACCGAACCCGACATCGCCCTGCTGGTGGTCGAGTGCCAACCAGTGATGCGGACCGCTGGCATAGAGTTGATCGTCGGCCAACAGAGCTTGGATGCCACCGATCACGCCGCCGGCCGTCGTCCGCCAAGGGAAGGTCCGCTTGTAAATGAATTCGCCCGTGTGGCGATCGAACGCCGCCGGCAACGAACGGCCAGACGGGACATACAAGTGCTTGTCGTCCGCCAACAGGTAGCCTTGCGGCGACAAGTCGTTGCGGCCGGCGTCCTGAACGCTGATGTTGTCCTGGCTCCAAATCTTCGTCCCGTCCGTGGCGTTGACCGCATGCAGAAAGACGTCTTCGTGTGGGAAGATGCCGCCGCCGAAGAAGGCGACGCCGTCATCGACCAGCACACCGGTTCGGATCGGCCAGCGTGAAATCATTTCGCCTCGGGCCAACAACCACTCGTCCGCCGGACCGGCACGAAACTTCCAAACCAGCTTCCCGTCAGCCGCCTCGACGCAGTAGGCGTAGCCGTCGTCGCTGCCGAAGTAGACCCGTCCCGAATCGACCGCCGGCGCCAACCGGATCGGCCCGCCTGACGCGAAACTCCAAAGCTTGCGGCCACTTTCTAGGTCGTGGCAATGCAGGTGGTGATCGACCGACGAACCGACGTACACCCGATCGCCGACGACGACCGGATGGATCGCGTCGTCGTACTTGGCGCGGTTGCGAATCAGCTTCGTTTCGATCACCCGCCCCTCGGCACTCGACCACGCCTGACGCGGCGCGGCAGGTGCCCGATAAGTCCAAGACCGATGCAATTCCCCATCGACCGTCGCCGATGTCGAACCGTGCCGTGCCGGGCCGTTGCGGAATGATGGCCAATCGGCCGCATGAGCCGGCAAGGTGCTAAGCGCCGGCAGGGCGGCAACGGCCAACAGGGATAGCAGCGTCCAGGCCGCGATCCGTCGGCCAGCGGGGTGAGCTTTCATCGTCAACTTGGGGTGGGCGGAACGGGGCGGGATGGGAGGTATCGCTCGACTTTACATAGCGTAACGCATCCCGATTCAGTTTACCCCGATCGACCGATGAACTTTTGATGAATGACGGGTAAGTGATCACCTTTTCACTCGGTACACACATTCTTCCTGTGCATCTCTCTGCCAACCGTAACTCCCACGGCGGCAAGGCGGCGGCTGAACAACGCTGCCGAACGCTGTCATGGTCGGATCAGGATTCGGCAATCGCCATGCGTCGGGTGTAAACTGCATGATCCGCCGCATGGCTCGTCGGCAGTCGTTTCGCCACGCCGCCGGATGCTTCGCGTCCCCTCGGTTTCTCGTCCTCACGGTCAACATCATGAGCCCCAAAAAAAGTGCTACGAGCCGTGCGAAAGCGGAGCCCACCGAAGTCGCTCTACCCAAACGCGACGCTCCGGCGCGTGCGCCCTCGAAACCACCCAAGGCGCAAGCCGCGAAGCCCACCAAATCGAAGGGCTCGACGCCGACGCGAGTGAAATCCGATTCGCTGATCGAACCCACGAGCGTCAATGGTCGGCAACGGCGGGTTGCCGAAGGGGACGTTTCGCCGACGATCACGGAAGCAGGGATCCGGCGGCACACGATCGGCGAGGCGATCGACGCGGCTCGTGAATCGAAAGTGACGGCGATCACCGACATCATCCGCAGGATCGACCCGCCCGATCAGGAAACGCTGACCCGAGTCCTGAACGCGATCCTCGACGGTACCTCACCCGACGATGTCGCGATGCTGCGGCAGGCACTGGCCGCGAAATTTCCGGCCGATCGATCGGCAGATTTGCCGGCCGAGAAACCGGAAGCCGACGCGACGTTGGCTCCCGATTGGCGCTCCGGCGGCTACCCCTACAAATACCTGCTCTCCCGCAAATCGTACGAAAAGCAAAAGTACGGTTTGCAAGTCGAGCTGCTGAAATTACAGGCCTGGGTCAAAGAGACCGGCCAGAAGGTGTTGATCCTGTTCGAAGGCCGCGACGCCGCCGGCAAAGGGGGCACGATCAAACGTTTCATGGAACACCTGAATCCTCGCGGCGCACGCGTCGTGGCATTGGCCAAACCGACCGAACTGGAACGCGGCCAATGGTACTTCCAGCGCTACGTCGAACACCTGCCGACCCGAGGTGAAATCGTCCTGTTCGACCGCTCGTGGTACAACCGCGCCGGCGTCGAGCACGTGATGGGATTCTGCTCGCCGGACGAATACCACGAGTTCATGCGTCAAGCCCCTGAGTTCGAACGGAACCTCTGCCGCTCCGGCATCCACTTGATCAAGTTCTGGTTCTCCGTCAGCCGCAAGGAACAGGCTCGTCGCTTCCGCGAACGGGAACGCCACCCGCTGAAGCAGTGGAAGTTGTCACCGATCGATTTGGCTTCGTTGGACAAGTGGGACGACTACACCCGAGCCAAGGAGGCGACGTTCTTTTACACCGACACCGCTGACGCCCCATGGACGGTCGTCAAATCGGACTGCAAAAAACGGGGGCGGCTGAACGCGATGCGCTACGTCCTGCACCGGCTCGCCTACGACGACAAAACGCCCGATCACATCGGCCAAGTCGACCCGTTGCTGGTCGGCCGCGCCCAAGTCGTCTTCGAACAGGGCGAATCGGTACTCCGCTTGCCACAATAGTCTGATTCCGACCACGCATCGCGAACGCCAGGGAATATCGGATCGACGCGGGAACGCGATCGACGAGAAACCGGATCGACGAGAAACCAGGACCGGTGCCGGCGAGCGGTCGGCTGGGTCGGCGCGGTCGGTTGGTTTACAATCGACCGCACGTGTGTAACCGCATCGATCGCAAGGCAAACGCACCCTCCCGCCTTCCGCCCCGCTTTGACGGATGTCCTTCATGACCCGACCCACCGCTTCGTCTCGAGCGTCCGTTTCCTCCGCGACGCGAACTCGCCCCAGACCCGCCGCACGGCATCTTGGGCGACTAACCGCGCTCGGATGTCTCGGCTTCGCGTTGTGTTTGACCGCCGCGGCTCTCACGTGTGCCGCCGATCCCTGGCCGGCCTTTCGCGGACCGACGCAGGACGGGATCGCCGGTGACGCCCGCCTGCCGCTTCAGTGGGACCAAAAAACCAACGTCCGCTGGCGGACCGAATTGCCGGGCCAGGGCTGGTCGTCCCCCGTGATCGGCGACGGCGTGATCTATCTGTCAGCCGCCATTCCCCGCGATGACGATCCCGACGGCGATTACGACTTGTCGCTGATCCTGATCGATGCCGAATCAGGCGAAACGCTGCGGGTCACCGAGCTGATCCGCCAAGACGGCGAGGAGGCTCCCAAGATCCACAAGAAGAACAGCCACGCCAGCCCCACGCCGCTGCTGGTCGGCGACCGACTGTACGTCCATTTCGGCCACCAGGGGACCGCCTGTGTCGATCGTCGCGGCGAGCTCATCTGGGTCAATCGCGAACACACCTACCCGCCGGTCCATGGCAACGGCGGTTCACCGGTGCTCGTCGGCGACGCGTTGATCTTCACCTGCGACGGCGCCAGCGATCCCTACGTGGTGGCGCTCGATGCCGCGACCGGGGAAGAAAAGTGGCGGACGCCGCGACCGGTCGAGGCTACCAAAAAGTTTTCTTTCGCGACGCCGACCGTGATCGATTCGGCCGACGGCCCGCTGGTGATCGCGCCCGGCAGCGATTGCGTCTTGGCGCTCGAGCCGCAAACCGGCGCGATCCGCTGGTGGGTTCGCTTCGACGGCTATTCGGTCGTCCCCAAGCCGGTGATCAGCCATTCGCGGGTGCTGATCGCGACCGGCTTCGGCCCGACCAAACTGTTGGCGATCCGGACCGACGGCAGCGGCGAGGTGACCGAGTCGCACGTCGATTGGGAAATCGATCGCGGAATCCCCAAAACGCCGTCGCTGATCGCCCACGAGGGGCTCGTCTACCTCGTCAGTGATGACGGGATCGCGCTGGGCATCGACGGCGAATCAGGCGAAGTCATCTGGCGAAACCGGCTGGGTGGCAATTTCTCTGCTTCGCCGATCCTGGCGGGCGATCGGATCTACTTCCCCAGTGAAGAGGGGATCACGACGGTGCTGCGGACCGGCCGGAAGTTCGAAAAATTGGCGGCAAATGACTTGGAAGAAGCCATGCTCGCCTCGCCCGCCGTCGCCGGGAACGCCCTGTTCCTGCGTACCGACAAGGCGCTCTACCGGATCGAAGAGCCGAACGGGGGGAGTAAATGAGTCTCGCCTTCACATGCCAAACCCGTTGGCCGGGAACTCGTTTTTCCACGTCGCTGGGCATTCTGTTGGGACTGTCGCTGCTGCCCGGCACATCCGCTGCCGACGAACCGAACACGAAGTCCCGCGACCGGTCGCAGGGCGTCGTGGTTGACCAGGGGAAGGGCGACATGCGCGCGTGGGTACAGACGGGAGTTCTGGAAGCGGCCGAAGCGTTCCAGGCGGCCGCGGCGGACGACCGGTATGTCTACGCGATCAACAACACCACCGTCGCCCGTTACGACCGCGAGTCGGGTGAGCGGTTGGCGATCAGCCACGGCGCGGCGAAGCACCTCAACAGCGGCTGGTTCCACGCCGGCAAACTCTACTGCGCCCATTCGAATTACCCGCAGAAACCCGAACGGAGCGAAATCAAGCTGCTCGATCTGGAATCGATGGAGCTGACGACGTTCCACGATTTCGGCGAATCGCCTTACGGCAGCCTGACGTGGGCCTTCATCCACGATGGCGATTGGTGGTGCAACTTCGCCCACTACGACGACGACAACCACCGCACGGTGCTGGTCCGTTTTGACGAAGATTGGCGCGAAACCGCCCATTGGCACTATCCCGCCGCGGTGCTCAAGGACCTGGGTCGATTCAGCCTCTCGGGCGGCATCATTCTCGGTGACGAGTTGCTGGCGACCGGTCACGACGACCGCAAGCTCTATCGGCTGCGAGTCCCAAGTGACGGCGCGATTCTGGAACACCTCGGCACCGTCCCCGCCCCCTTCACCGGGCAAGGGATCGCCGTCGACCCAGTCACCGGCGGGCTGATCGGAATCGACCGCCCCAAACGGCAGGTCCTATACGCCCAACCCGCCGCGAAAACGCCGTAGCCCGCAGTGTGCGTGGGCGACTGTAGGATCGCACGGTCCATCATCAACGCAGGTTTGCGCTTCCCGCTCCGGCGGGAGAGCCCACCTACGGAAAGTGCCACCCATTTTCTTTTCCGCACCTGCGAAAAGTGCCACCCATTTTCCGCGACCCGCACCGACCCCGGCAGGGTGTCTGCCGCTCCTGCGGGCCAACGGCCCCGTCGTTTACCTAGCCCAGCCCAACGGGCTTGTCTTTACCCACACTCTCGATCCGATGCGGTTGATCGCCCCGCCAGGATTTAACGCCGGAGCGACTACGCAGAATCCTGCCACGCATTGGGCATTCGATCATCAGGTGAGTAGGTCTCGCACCACGTTGCCGTGGACGTCGGTTAGACGGTAATCCCGGCCTTGGAAACGGACGGTCAAGCGGGTGTGGTCGAGACCTAGCGTGTGCAGGATGGTGGCTTGCAGGTCGTGAATGTGGACCTTGTCGCGGGCGATCGAAAAACCGAGTTCGTCCGATTCGCCGTGGGTGTGCCCGCCTTTGATGCCGCCCCCGGCCATCCACATCGAGTAACAATCGGGGTAGTGATCGCGGCCCAGGATGTCGCCTTTGGCGGTGCGGCCTTCTCGGAACGGGGTCCGGCCGAATTCGCCGCCACAGATGATCAGCGTCTCATCGAGCAGCCCACGGTTTTTAAGGTCTCGGATCAAGGCGGCGATCGGGCGGTCCATCGTGGCGCATTTCTTCGTCAGCCCGTCGCGGATGTCTTCGCCGGGCCCGGTGCCGTGGAAATCCCAGCCCCAATCGAAGAGTTGGACGAATCGCACGCCCTGTTCGACGAGCCGCCGGGCGAGCAGACAGTTGTTGGCGAAGGAGGCTTGGCCCGGTTTCGCCCCGTACCGATCGATCGTGTCGGCCGATTCGCGGGTGATGTCCATCACTTCGGGGACCGAGGTCTGCATGCGGAAGGCGAGTTCGTACTGGGCGATCCGCGTGAGCGTTTCGGGGTGACCGAGTTGTTCGACTTGTATCGCGTTCAGGTCGCGGATCGCGTCGAGCGTTTGACGACGCAACGCACGATCCATGCCGGGCGGGTCGGAGGCGAACAGGACGGGGTCGCCTTGGGAACGGCACTGCACCCCTTGGTAGACCGATGGCATGAAGCCGCTGCCGAACGAGTTCTTGCCGCCGTTGGGTTGCACGCCGCTGCTGATCAGGACCACAAATCCTGGCAGATTGTCGTTTTCGCTGCCCAACCCGTAGGTCACCCACGACCCCATCGAGGGGCGACCGGATTGGGGCGACCCGGTCAACAACAGCAACTCCGCAGGGGCGTGGTTGAATTGGTCGGTCGTCATCGAACGGATGACGCACATTTCGTCGGCGACGTCGTGCAGGTGGGGGATGGCGTCGGAGAGCCACACGCCCCCTTCGCCGCATTGCTTGAATTCACGCCGGGTGCCGAGCAACTTGGGCGTGCCGGTGGTGAAGGCGAAGCGTTTCCCTTTGAGGAACGATTCGGGGCAATCCTGGCCGTCGAGGCGGACGAGTTCCGGTTTGTAGTCGTACAGGTCGAGGTGCGGCGGTGAGCCGGTTAGGTGCAGGTAGATCACCCGTTTGGCTTTGCCGGCGAAGTGGGGCGGCCGGGTGGCCAACGGGTTTTCGACCGTCGGGGCAGCCGCAGCGGCGGGCGACGAGTCACGGTTGAGCAGCGACGCCAGCGCGATGCTTCCCAGCCCGACTCCGGAGCGGTTCAGGAAGTGACGACGGGTCTGCAATTCCATTCGTTCGATCAGAGGATTCATATCGGTGGCCTAGCGTCGCATCAGGGTTTCGTCGAGGTTCAGCAGCACGTTGGCGAGCGCCGTCCAGGCGGCCAACTCGATCGGATCGGCTCCGGTGGGAAGGGGCCCGAGCGGTTCGGTGGCGAGCCGCATCGCTTCGGCTTCGCGTCCCGCCAAGGCTTCGAGCGTCGCTTCCCACAATTCGAGCAGCCGCTCGGCTTCGGCCGGTTGCGGCGTTCGTGACAAGCAGAGCAGGAAGCCGTGAGCGATCCGGTCGGCCGGTTCGTCACCCCCTTCGGTGACCATCCGTCGTGCCAATCCTTGGGCGGCTTCGACGAAGACCGGGTCGTTGAGCGTCACGAGCGCTTGCAGAGGCGTGTTGCTGCGGCCGCGGCGGAGCGTGCAAACCTCGCGGTTGGGGGCGTCGAAGGTCGCCATCGAGGGGTAGGGATTGGAGCGACGCCAGGTGGTGTAGAGCCCGCGGCGGTAGCGATCTTCCCCTTCGCTCGTCTTCCAATCGATGCCGCTGCCGAAAGCGGCAGAAAGCCCGATCGAGGGTTGCGGCGGGTTGACGGGTGGCCCGAACCGCTTGTCGCTCAGCAGCCCCGCGACGGCGAGCGCTTGATCGCGGATCGTCTCGGCGGTCAGCCGAAAGCGTGGTCCGCGGGAGACGAGCCGATTGTCAGGGTCGGCTTGCAGCACCTCCGGCGTGATCTGGGACGCTTGGCGGTAGGCGGCGGACATCACGATCAGCTTGATCAAAGCCTGCGTGTCCCAATCACGCCGAACCAACTCGGTCGCCAACCAATCGAGCAGCTCGGGGTGGGAAGGCAATTCGCCCTGCGAGCCGAACTCTTCGCTGGTCGCGACGATGCCGGTGCCGAGGAGTTTTTCCCAATAGCGGTTGGCGATCACGCGGGCGGTCAGCGGGTTGGCGGGATCGACGAGCCAATTGGCGAGCGCCAATCGGTCGGCCGGGACGTCGGCTGGCAAAGGATGGAAGGCGGCAGGGGTTCCCGGCTGGACCTCGTCGCCTTTGACCATGAAGTTGCCGCGGAGCTGGATGTGGGTTTGGCGACGTTTGTCCGTGGGCAACTCACGCATCACCGGAACCGTGATCGGCTGGAGCTTCGCCAGTTGGTCGTCCAATTCCTTCACGCGTTGCCGCTGGGGTTGCAGCGCCGGCGCCATGCCGAGGTAGAAATCGGTGACCGTCTTTTGAGCGGCGTCGTCTCGGTTGTCCGCGGCGATTTCGAGTGCGGCGATCACGGCGGGCGGGGTCATCGCCCAAGTTTCGGTCCGCGGGTCGCTGCTGGTCGAGATCCGAAATCGGCCCAAGGTGTGGGAAGCGTGCGGCGATTGTTGGTCGATCGTCAGGTTGATGCGGCTGCCGACGGGGATCGCCACCGGGCCGTCGGTCATCAAGACGAGGGCGTGAGATTGACCCGTTGCGCCGCCGACGGCCCAGCCGGTCGCGGGGGCGGGATCGAGCAGACCGGCCGGTTCGAAGCCGCTTTGGTGGTGAGCGGCGAATGCCCGGACGATGCGGAGCGGACGGGGGCCGCTGGGAACCAGCTCGACGCTCGGCCGGGGCGGTTCGGCGACCGTTTGTTCCCACAGCGTCTGGCGGTCCTCACCCAAAATCGCGACGCGAAAATCCTTCAGCCGTTCGACGGTCCCTTCGTCGGTGCGATTCCAGATCACGAGCCGCTCGATCGGTTCGGCAGACTTCAGATCGACTTCCCACCACGGGTCGTCGGAGATTTCGGTGTGCGTTGTCGAGCGGGCGGTTTCGTAGCGGCCGTCGGTGTAGCCGTCGATCGCCAATTCGGGTGGTCCGTTGTAGCCGGTCGAGCTTTGTGAAGCCGCCCCTTGGCCGGCGATGTTGTTGGTGCCGGACGAGAAGATTTCGACTTCTGCCAGCGACAGCATCTTTCGTTTGCCGGGGATTTCGATCCGGACGAAGCGGCCGACGACCGGCGATTCGGCAGGCGGCGACCAACTGGCCCGCACCTGGTTGATCACGAAATTGCCTCCGGCATGCCCGGGTCCGCCGCCAGGGAGCGACGGGTCGGCGAGCGTTTCCAAGCGGATGGCTCGGAGCGGTTCGTTCGCAGTTCCGGCCGTCCAAGAGACGTTGTACGTGTCCTTGGCGGGGCCGCCGGCGACCGAAACGACCGGGATGGCGTCGTCTTCGGTCGTGATCGTCACCTTGCTGGCGGCTTCGGAAACGACCTCGAGCGACGCCGGGAATCGCCAGGCCAGATCGAGCGGGAAGTCGGCGGCCCACGCGTCCCGTGCGGCGAGCAGTTCGGGGGTGGGGGTGGTCAGGGTATCTCGCAAGGCAGCCAATTCGGCGGTCAGGGCGTCGCGGGTTTGGCGTTGATCGTCGGTGTAGACCGAATGGAGCGGCGCCTCGTCGCGGCGGTCGGCGTCTTCGGTGTTGTTCAGGATCGCGAAGACGCGGAAGTATTCTTCATGGGTGATCGGGTCGTACTTGTGCGAATGGCACTGGGCGCAGGCTATCGTCGTCCCCATCCAGACGGCGAGCGTCGTGTTGACGCGATCGACGATCGCCGCGTTGCGGAACTCTTCGTCGTCCGTGCCGCCTTCGTTGTTCGTCAGCGTGTTGCGGTGAAAGGCGGTCGCGATCCGTTGTTCATCGGTCGGGTCGGGCAACAGGTCGCCGGCGATTTGTTCGATCGTGAATTGATCGAACGGCTTGTTCCGTTGGATCGAATCGATCACGTAGTCGCGATAAAGCCAGATCGTGCGGGCCGGGTCGTCGGCGTAGCCTGCCGAATCGGCGTAGCGGGCCAGATCGAGCCAGAGTCGTGCCCAATGTTCGCCGTAGCCTGGTCGGCTGAGGAAATGATCGACCCACTTTTCATAAACGGACGGATCGGCTTCGTACTCGGCCACGAAATCGAGCGTTTCGGCCGGGGTCGGCGGCAGTCCCGTTAGGTCGAGCGCCAGGCGGCGGACCAAGGCGTGGGGATCGGCCGGCGGTTGAGGGCGGAGGCCTTCGGATTCCAACCTCGCCAAAATGAACTGGTCGATCGGGTTGCGTGGCCAATCGGTTTGGGCGACCGGTGGCGGATCGGGGCGGGTCGGCGGCACGTAACTCCAGTGCGTCGCGTAGTCGCCGCCCTCATCGATCCAGCGGCTCATCAGTTCGACCTCGGCAGGCGTCAGCCGACGGCCGGTGCCTGGCGGCGGCATCACTTCGCCGTCGTCATCCGACGTGATTCGCCGGATCAATTCGCTCGCCGCCGCGTCGCCGGGCACGATCGCCGCGTGGCCACCTTGGTCGGCATGGGCCCCCTCTTGGGTATCGAGCCGCAAGCCGTCGAGGCCCCCTTGGCGTTCGGCTTCGTCGGGTCCGTGACAGAAAAAACACTGATTCGACAGCAGCGGTTTGATGTCACGATTGAAATCGATCTCGGCAGCGGACGCCGCCGGTAGCGATCCCAAGAGGCAACCGATCGCGGTCACGGCAACGATTCCGAACCGGGCGGCGACCACGAATCTCGCCGCGGGCATGAATCGGAAGTCGACGACGGCAGCGGGTTGTGGGGCGATCTGTCGGACCGACCGCCGCGTGGGGTTAGAGAGGTTGAGATGCGACAACATACCGGGCGGGACCTGGAGGTGGGGGAGCGAACCGGAGAGCGACGCTCGGGAACGGTGAGCGGAGTTCGATGGAACTCGATCACGCCCCATTCTACCAAAAAACCGATCGTCCGACCGAGCAGCGCGCGTTTTCGACGACCTTTCGGGAACGGCGAGTTTCCGCGCAAGGCGAACTGAGTTCACCTTGAGCTCCCGCCAAACCCGCTTGGCTGCCCCTTCGCGGCTGAGACCGGTTGGCGGGGGGCGAACGATCGCGAGGCAGCGTTCAATATGGGTATGCGGAGAAGCTTTGCGGCCCTTATCGGGGGCGTGAAAAGCGGCCCGTTCGTCGATTTTTCTGTGAGCGGCATCTGTTATCCTGCGAGGGGTCGCTCGGTCGGCGATCCATCCGACTTTTCGAAGCATGGGGCAAGTTGATGATCAAGCAAACGACACCGGAAAAGCTGCAACTGACGTTGGGCTGGGACCGCGAGCGGGCGAACGACACTGCGGAACTGGTGAACCTGAAGCACTATCTCGACCTGCAATTGGCCGCGGCGGGGTTGATGCCGCCGCTGGATGACGCCAGCGATTCGGCGATGACGGCCTTTTCGCGAGGGATGCTGGAAAGTCTGCGTGAGAAGACGCGGTTGTTGGCCGGGACACTGCCGCCGGTCGACCAGCGGATCGAGGGTTTTTTGGGGCGGTATTTCGAGGACGTCGTCGGCGACTCGCCGCTGCGGTTGCCTACCAGGTCGCTCGTCCTGGACCGCCACGGCATGGCGCGGAAATTGAGTCTGCCGATCCGGGGTGACAAGTTCCAGAACAGCCTGATCAGTTCGCATCGCTGTTACAACGGCGTGTTGAACAACCCGGCCAGCGACCGGCGGACGACGGCGGGGACGTTTCATATCGTCGAAGGGGGACTTCCGATCCCGGGCGACAAGCGGACGGTCCCCAAGCATGTTTACGCGGAGCTGTTCCGGCACGCGATGAACCCGCCGGACGAGATGCTGCTGTTGCCCTACACCAGCGAATCGACGCAGCCGTCGACGACGTGGGTGTCGTTGTTGCTGCGTCCGATCGTGCGGCCCGCGGTTCCGGGGTACTGCGAAGAGCGGACGATGGAGGTGCGATTTTTCGCTCCGGCGTCGTTGGTCAGCAACCTCGACTTCGTCGAATCGATTTTCGGCAACGCCGGCGACCCGTTGATCGCCGAAAACGACGCGGGATTGGACGTCTATCATTGGAGCGGCCACACGGGTTGTGTGATCCTGGCCCCGCACTTGGTGCACTTGACCAAGCGAGAACTCGGGCTGCCCCATTGGGACAAGGCGACCGAGCAACAGCGGCGCGATTCGATGTGTTACCGCGACCCGCATGAAAAGTACAACGACGGGACGGCATTCAAATTGACCTGCCGCGACACCAGCGGTGTCGTCGTGACCCTGATCGCCGACAATTACTACGGCTACTGCAAGAAGGAAGTCAAGACGCAGCTCAGCTACGCCGCGAACCTGATGGGTGGGGTCGAGGAAGAGCATGCCGGCGGGGCATTGGCGTTCGCGTCGTATTCGTTGGGCGACGGCTTTCAGGTCAACAGCCGCCGCTACAATGATCGCACGTTCGCCGATGTGGCGCGCGATTACTCGTCCTTCATCGACGTCCGCCCGGAAGGATACGGCGTCGATAAAACCTGGCCGACCGTGTTCTACATCCCCGAAGACGCCAAAGCGGTGTTGTCCCAGCGAAGCATCCTGTGGCACCGCGACGGGGAGGAACACCGCATTCCGCTGAAGCCGCAGAACGTTTACATCGCCCCGAGCGGCTATAAGATCCGACTGGAACGCCACCCCAACGCGCCGTCATGGCGACTGGTCGGGACGGTCGGTGAAGGCGTTTTCTGCCACAAGCCCTGCACGGTCTCCGGCGGCGGCAAGAGCGAGATCAGCAAGAGTCTGAAGGACTACATGCTGTATGGTCCGATCTTCGTCGCGGACATCGATGAGGACTTCGAAAAGCTCGACGAGATCTTCACGCGGAACTATCAGGACCGGTGGAACGCCGATTACAAGAATCGGCCGGACTATAAGGAAAAGCCGAGCCGTGCGGTGCTCGCCGAGGATCGGAGTTTGGGCAGCGTCATCCAGTTGTTGACCGAATCGCCCGACTACAGCGACGAGTACAACGCTTGGCTGGAAACGATTCCCGACCGCGTCTACGCGATGGCGTTGATCATCAAGCGGTTCACCGAGCCGAAGATCCACGAGCATTGGAGAAGGTACTTCGGCGTCGACATCGTCAACGGGTCGCCGGGGCACGAATTGAAATTCGGCGACCGGGCGTTGGTCGGCACCTACCTGCGGGTCGGGCTGGACGAACACCGTTGGCGGACGTTCAAGCTGCGTCAGGACTTCATCGCCGCCTCGAAGGTCCAGCGAGAAGATGACATCAGCGCCAGCGTGGTGGTGCCGGCCAGGCGTCTGGGGCCGCTCGGTCCTTCGGTCAGCGAAGCGCACAGTTATAAGTTCGTCGAGAATTGTGAGTACCGCCTGTTCCAGCGGCCGGACGACGCGATCCACCGCGGGCTCGACAAGCAGACCGAGATCGACTTGGCGCGGCCGGGCAATTTCGTCAGCAACTTCGAACCGATCCGGCTGGTCGAGGCCGAGCAGATCGTGGAGGACGTGATCGACTTCGAAAAGTTTACCGACCCGATGCGGGAGATGCTGGAGGCGAGTGTCAAGGCGAAGTCGACCTACGTCGTCAGCAGCGCGCACCCGCGGCGAATGCCCCCGGACAACGTCCCCAGCAAGAACCCGCGTTACTTGCAGGATCGTCCGGACATGGTCCACGCGCGAGATACCTATGTCGCCTACCGCGGCATGCAACTGTTTCGGGCGATCCCCGACGATCACCCGGTACACGTCCCCGTGGGGGCGGTCCTGGGTGGCCGCCGCAACAACCCGCCCGATGCTGCCGCAGGGATCCGGTCGTTGGCCGTCTACAACCCGCTGCATTATCAGGAACTGCCTGAACTGCTGATGGACTACGTCAGCTCGTTGACGGGGAAGAGTCCCAGCACGACGGGAGCCGGCAGCGAAGGGGCGCTGACCAAGGGGCCGTTCAACATGCTGCCGACGACGGCCGACCTGAACGCCACGATCGTCTCGATGATCCTGACGGGGTTGGGCGGTTTCAGCACCCCGGCGGGACACATCGGCCCGCGGTTCGAAGTCGGGCACGACATCAGTTTGTTGATCCCCGAGATCTTCTGTCGGTTGGGGCCGGAGGAACGCGACCCGGCGGCATTGATCGCCAACGGGATGTTGGAAAAGCTGGAGGATTTCACCCACAACGGCACGGTGATTCCCGCCAGCCGGCTCGGTTACCGGGCTACGTCTAAATTCGTCCGGACCTACTTGGCGCGAGTTTTTGATAACCCCAGCAAGGTGTTCACCGACGAGATCCTCCAGCCGGAATTGCAGGATTTCGATTCCTATGCGGATGGAATCCTGCACATCGCCGAAGCCCAGCAGCGGGTCGCGCAGCGGTACTTCGACGACGGCACGTACGAGTTGGCCTGCCCGCCGCTGAAGGCGCTCTTGAGCATCATGGCACATGGCGACTTCGAAGGTCACGACGCCGGCAGCCCGGCCGTCCGGGCGCTGTTCACGCGGGACGCAATGTTGGCCAGCGAGTGGTATCAACAGCGGTTGCAGACCAAGCAATATCGCGATGTCGAGTTGTGGCAGCAGGCGAAACGTCGGATCGAAGATTACATGGCCGATCCGCATCACCTCGACGTCGTCGAGGAGTTGCAGCTTGAAAAGCGGTTGCAGTACGCCAAAGATTACTTGAAGCGAGTCAGTTCCACTGAGTACTTGGAAGAACTGGTCGGGACGATCGGGGCCGATCCGATGGGTGCGGCGGATAGTGATGTGATGTTGCTCGCCCGCGCGGCCCAGGCGAACGCGTCCTGAGCCGACGGAGATTTCAACGGCCGGTGGTTAATAATGACTTCCGGTAGTGTCGATTCCGGGTTGAACCAGAAGTGGGAGTGCCCCGAAAGGGCTTAACATGGATTGGCGTAGCGAAGCGTTTCTGAGGCTGGCGGTTTTCGTCGGCGTGTTGGTCGTGATGAGCTTGTGGGAAAGCCTCGCGCCCCGCCGCACACTGACCGTCGGCCGGGGGGGCCGGGCGGCGAACAATCTCGGCCTGAACGTATTCAACACGCTCGTCGTGCGGTTGATCCCGGTCTTGTCCGCGGCCGCGGCGGCGGGCTGGGCGCGAGGCCAAGGGTTCGGGTTGATGCCGCTGCTCAGCCTACCGGGGTGGTTGGAGACAATCTTGATCCTGCTGGTCCTCGACTTGGTGATCTACGGCCAGCACGTCGCGTCGCACCGCATCCCGATGTTTTGGCGGTTCCACCAGGTTCACCATGCCGACCTCGATCTGGACGCCACCAGCGGGTTGCGGTTTCACACGGTCGAAATCCTGATTTCGATGGGGATCAAGTGCGTCGCCGCGATCCTGTTGGGGGCTCGCCCCAGCGACGTGATTCTGTTCGAGATCGTGTTGAACGCGACCGCGGTGTTCAACCACAGCAACGTACGAATGCCGCTGGTCATCGACCGGATCTTGAGGCTGTTCGTCGTCACCCCCGACATGCACCGCGTCCATCATTCGGTGCTGCGGGACGAGACCAATTCGAACTACGGCTTCAACCTGCCCTGGTGGGACCGGATCTTCGGAACTTACCGCGATCAGCCTCGCGGTGACCACGCGACTTTGGAATTGGGGCTGGCTGAGATGCGCCAGTCGCGCGACACGACGCCGCTGATCCGGATGCTGCGGATGCCGATGCGAAAGGCTGACAACGGTCAATCGGGTGGCGGACAACCAAACAATGAGCATTCCGAGGCCGTGACCGACTCGCCGCCGACTCCCAAGCCATTTCCCGAGCAGGCCGGAGAGGACGCCGCATCGGCCAAGGATGAGCCAGCAAAGACACGGGGGTGATTTCCCCCGCGAAGCTCGCCGCTTCCGGCGACAATCCATCGGTTTGGCCGCCTAAGCGAAGACAGCATCCCCAGCGGGCTCATTTGCCCCACCCGAGCCTGCGTCAGCCACCGCGCATGGATGGCACAATCCGTCCAGATCGGTCTCGGCTACGCCGCCAGCCACGTTCGCACCGTGGACTACCGGATGGCCAACGAAATCAAAAACCTGATACGGCAGCATCCTGGCATCCGAGATTGAGAGCTTCTGAAGCTGCCCGACGACTCGATGTGCCGCATCAAGCACGCTTCAACCGAAGGAACCTCATTCTTCGTCGACGGTCAAATTTTCCTGGCATATGCCTCGTCGCGATGCTATCCTCCGTTCGATCGCATCCGAACAGTCGGGATATGGGACGACCGGGGAATGACCGGACGAGACCGGGGAGCGGAAGCAGTGGGGCGGCGTACGCCCCGGTCGACTACCGTCACCACCAACCCTGCATGGCACCGGTAAGCGATCACGCGAATCGTTAAACCACTTCCTCACCAACCATCGATAGGGCAAGACTTCGATGGGACAGTTTGACAACCAGATCAAGCAAGCGATCAAGATCGGACAGGAATGGGTGAAGAAATCACAGGCGTATGAAGCGGACTTCGTTGCGATCAAGAAGCAAAGCCTGAGTCTCGAAAAGGCAACGATGAAAAAATGCAAGATGGGATCAAGAGCGGGGATCATTTGTCCCCCACACCCAAAATTTCCTGCGACTATGAAATTGACCTGATCAAGAAAAATTTGAAGCAGTTCGTCAAGGAAGGCGAGCGGTTGTTTAACGAGCACGAAAAGTGGGCGCTTAGCGAACCTCGCAAGAGCATGGCGCCAATTGACACGAAGCTCAAACTGGGTGGGGTCAATTCGGATGCCTATAAGGCCGTAGCCGCCGGAATCAAGAACCAATTGATCGACGTGGCCGCCGCGATCAAGTCGACTCAGCAAGCCTGGGATTCCGACTTGAAGTTCGCGTTGGAAACCCAGCAATCTCGAGTTGAGGCTCTGGACAAGATCATTCGGCAGGGCGCCAGTGCCAACAGCGCCTTCATTTCCCAAATCAAGAAGGAAGCGAAAGAGGTGAAGTTGAAGCTGAATCAAGCCCTAAAGCTTTATCATAAACTGGTCA
>RECD01000194.1 GCA_007694185.1 Planctomycetaceae bacterium | reverse complement strand
TTTTTCCAATCCGTTGGGTACGGCCACCGTCTGGCGACGGTAGCTACGCTCGCCAGAGCGTGGATGTGGCGACAGATATTTACCGCTCATTGCTAACCTGCGTCGCCGACGTGGTTCGGGGTTCGAACCGGGGGGGGGCGTCACCCGACTGATTCCATCTCATGCCGATCTCGCTGCACGATTATTCTCCCGCCGATCAACAGATCTGGGACGAGGAGCTCGCCGATTTCGTTCCCCAGCGAATTCTGGATTCGCACATTCACCTGTTCGACCCACGACACCTGACCGGTCCGGACGCCTCCAAGGTCACTTGGGGGTTGGCCGACTTGGCCACGCTGAAGGCTTGGGCCGAACGGCTCTACCCGGGACGCGAAACGCACTTCTTGGCGCTCGGCACGCCGCTGAAAGCGATCGATGTCGCCGCCCACAACCGCTGGTGCCTCGACGAGATCGCGGGCGACCCGAACAGTCGGCTGAACCGATTGGTGACGCCGAAATGTCGTGTCGAGGATATCGAGCGGGACCTGCGATCGGCCCAGGTGATCGGGTTGAAGCCCTACCGGATCTTCTCCGTGACCGGCGACATCGCCGAGTGTCGGATCGAGGAGTTTCTGACGCACGAACAGATGGAGTTGGCGAACGAGCACGGGGCGTGGGTCACCATGCACCTGTCGCGTTTTCATGGCTGCGCCGACGAACAGAACTTGCGAGACCTGACCGAGTACACGACTCGGCGATACCCACGAATCCGCTGGATCTTGGCCCATGCCGCGCGGAGTTTCACGTATTGGCCGATCCGCCAAGCGATCGATCGGCTCCGTGACCTGCCTCAACTTTGGTACGACGTGTCGGCGGTAACCGACATCCGGCCTTTGATCACCCTGTTCCAACGGGAGGACCGACGGCGGATCTGGTTCGGCTCGGACGGGATCGACGCGACCTACTTCCACGGTCAGTACGCGGCGTTGGGCCGAGCTTGGCAAGCCGTCGACGCGGATCGCGCCGCGTTGCAATTTCCCCATTGCGACGGCCGACCGATCCTGGCGATCTACGAACAGTTGTTGTCGATCAAGCAGGCGATTGAGATCGCCGAATGGACGACCGAAGAGGTCGAAGGGCTGTTTTGGCGAAACGCGTCCGAGGCGTTGGGGATCGCCTTTCGCGAGGACGCTGGCGATCAAACACCAGCTTTCGGCGTGGGCGAAATCGGCTCCAAAACCGCGGCAACTTACGAGCGTGCGAAAGGGCTGATCCCCGGAGGGACGCAGTTGCTGAGCAAGCGGCCGGAAATGTTTGCACCGGGATGTTGGCCCGCCTACGCCGCGTCCGCCCGAGGGTGTGAAGTGGTCGATTTGGATGGCCGCCGACTGATCGACATGACGACCTCCGGAATCGGTTCCTGCCTGCTCGGTTACGCCGATCCCGATGTCACCGCCGCGGTCCGACGCCGCGTCGCCCAAGGGTCGATGTCGTCGCTCAACGCGGCGGAAGAAGTCGACTTAGCCGAGGAACTGATCGCGGTTCACCCGTGGGCCGAACAAGCCCGCTTCGCCCGATCGGGCGGGGAGGCGATGTCGATCGCGGTGCGGATCGCGCGGGCCGCGACGGGCCGCGACCGGATCGCCTTTTGTGGCTACCACGGTTGGTCGGATTGGTACTTGGCCGCGAACCATGGCGAAGCGACGCAGCAAACCCCGCAGACTCCAGCGGACGGCGCCGAGCAAGCGGTGCAAGCGAATGAAGGCGGTTCCGGTCACGACGATTCCTTGCGAGCTCACCTGCTGCCGGGGCTCGATCCGACAGGCGTGCCGCGAGGTCTAGCCGGCACGGCGTTGCCGTTCACCTACAACCGGTTGGATGAACTTCGTCAGCGTTTGACCCGCTACGGCAACGAGATCGCCGCCGTGGTGATGGAGCCGACTCGCTCGGTCGACCCCCAGCCGGGCTTCTTGGAGGGCGTCAGGGAACTCTGCGACGAACATGGCGCGGTGCTGCTGTTCGACGAGATCTCTGCGGGTTGGCGAATGCACTTGGGCGGGGCGCATCTGAAGTATGGCGTTCAGCCCGATATCGCCGTCTTCGCCAAGGCGCTCGGCAACGGGCATCCGATGGCCGCGATCATCGGCCGTCGGCACGTGATGGACGCCGCCCAAAAGTCCTTCATCTCAAGCACCTACTGGACCGAGGCCGTCGGCCCGACCGCGGCGCTGGCGACGATCCGCAAACTGCGTCAGCTCGATGCCGTCTCACATGTCACACGGATCGGCGAGCGGATGCGGACGATCTGGACCGAACTGGGCACGCGGCACGGCGTTCCGGCGGTAGCAGCTGGCCACGCGGCCCTCCTGAAACTCAGCTTCGACCATCCGCAAGCCGCCGAATTGTCGACGCTACTGACCGCGAAAATGCTCGCACGTGGTTTTCTGGTCGGCGGCGGGTTTTACCCCAGCTACGCGCACCGCGATTCCCATCTCGACGCCTTCGCCGCAGCCGCTGATGAAGCGTTCGCCGAGTTGGCGGTCGCCATTCACAACGACGACCTGCGCGATCGATTAGCGAAAATTGGCGTCGACGTCCGTCACACCGGTTTCGGCAGGTTGAACTGATTCGTGAAGCCGGATCGGTCGCCAGCGTTCGATCTGCGGACGGCGCGGGGGATCGGTTGGACTTGAAGAGGCAGGATTCGCGACGGCCTGCCGCAGTACCGCGGAAAGTGCCGTCGGCTGTCTTAAGTTCTGTCAAGAGCGAGTGACGGCTCGTGCCAGATTTCTTTGTTTTTGATCATCGCGTTCAGGCGAATGATCAGCTTCCGCATCACCGCGACCCGCGCCACCTTCTTGGGTTTGCCTCTATTCACCAGACGCTGGTAAAAGGCTCGTAGCGGCGCGTTGAATCGGGTCGAAACCAACGCCGCCATGTAGAGCACTTTACGAATCGTGCTACGCCCTGCACTGGTTTTCCTGCGTGAACTCTTTTCGCCACTGTCCTTGGCGGGCGGCGCAACGCCGACCAATTTGGCGACCTGCCCTCGACTGAGTTGGCCCAGCTCAGGCAACTCGGCAAGCAGCACGCCGACGGTGGCAGGTCCGACTCCCGGACAGGACGAGAGCAGTTCTGACTTTTGGCGGAACGTCTCGGAGGCTTTCAAGAGTCGAGCGATCCGTTTTTCGACGTCTTTTTTACTTCACCACAACGCTAAACGCCGCTCCCGATTTCGCGAGTTCCGCTGAACCAATGCAATGTCACATTTCCTTTGTGGGATTGGGTTTAGGCACCACAATCATGCGGGGAAATGCGATTTTTTCATACGTCGAATTAGCGGTATTGGGCGCAAACCCTCCGGTATCACAATTGCCGACGCACCGGAATGCTTGCGCCGTGCCGCCAAATTAAGCCGACAGCCACTCCATACGGCTTCCGCCGTGCCGCTAAGCACCTCAACAGGATTATCCCGGTATAATCCCAGAAAGTCGGCCAACGTGGTTTCGTTTTACGCGTTCAAGTTGTGAGGGATGAAACCTGTTGAAGTACTTATCCCGTCGATTGATCGGTGCAGGAGTTGTATATAGATCGCACCAAGCGGTAAAAGCCAGTGGTCGGATTGCGATGGGCTTCCTCTGCTTGAATCGCATCATCATCCATTCGTTCGGCGCGATCGGCAGCGTCTTGCCACATTGGCCATAAAGCATCAAACTCGAGGTGCTTGTTGTAATTAGACAAATGGTCCGATAACATCTTCGCAATTGCTTTACGATCGCGCATTCCAGGATTCTGCCTAAAATGCAGCAGTAGCCAAAGCTCAACGGACGGATTCGATGCGGCGAGCTCCAGCGTATTGGCTTTAGCCATTTGAACCGCCGCGTCCCAGGTTGGGTGATCATCCCGGTCAAACGCACACCAGACTTCATCGAAAAGTACATTCTTGTCGTCTGCTTTCTTCGCATCATCGCGGTTCTCATCTCGCATTCTTTTCGCTTTTGCGACAACGGTCTTTGGGTCGGCCCCTAAACCGACCGTTTCGATGAAGACCAGGCGTGAGCGGAGCCTCTTAAGAAAAAAGTCTATATATTCGACTTCCGTTACCACCCCTTCGCAAACCAACAAGATTCGCTTTTTGGCGTCTCGGAACGGTGATGGACGCGCAGGCTTTCTGTTTCGGTTTCGTCTGCCCATTTCCTATTCCGCCACCTCACCAAAACGAGCGAGGTAAGGGATCGCTCCGTAACGTCCTTGCAAATAACCTCGCTCGATGTTCTCCGATTTTCTCGGTCTAAAGTTGGTGAGCGGATAGATGACGGACTTGCCGTCTGGTTTCTTTTCAGCAAAATAGATCTGATCGCGACGAAGCGGTGAAGTGCCGGTGATGTTACCGAGCAAGTTGGAATCGTGCGTTGTGAACAGAAGTTGCGCACCTTTCGGATTGGTACTAGAACTCGAAAACAAGCGGATCAACTCGATCGCCAGGAGTGGATGCAGACTGGCTTCAAGTTCGTCGGCGACGAGCAGCCCGCCCCGCTGTAAAGCATCCAGGACAAATGGAGCTAAGCGAAACATGGTTTGCGTACCGCTCGATTCTTCTTCTAGCGGCAACCACGCGCCAGTATCATTGTCGCCATGTAGCAATGCAATTTCTGTGCGACCGTTGCCGATACCCTTGTCCTCTTTTTGGATTTTTTGGAAGTCGGTGACCCCAAAGTCGGACTCTCGGAGCAGCTTGCGAAAACGAACGATGAGCTTCTTCTGTTGCGAAGTCAACTCGTCGTCAGGTACACCGAGAAGCCAACTCGGATGAAGTCGCCGAAGATCGTTCATGGGCGAATGAAAAAAACGACCATCCCGAAGCGAAGGTCGCGAGAAGTTAATCGAGCGAAACCATATGTAGATTGGCAGGAGTTGCTCATGTCGATTCTGCACCGCGGCAGAAAGAAAGAGTGAATTCGGTCGAGTGATATCTTCAATCGCCTTTCGTTCACCTCGGAGGCTGTCACCGAAGTCGAATTTCAGCTCATCACGGGTGAACCACGTTTGCTTGCGGCCTTTCGGATAGGCAAATAGCCATTCTTCGATGACCTTCTCATCGTCCACCACAAACCCATAGGTGTGGCGTACATCTTTAATAAAAAAGTCTGCTTCAAAGGTTGACGGCTTTGCTTTCCATTCACCCCACGCAAAGGGTTGTCGTGGAACGCCGAGGTCTGGCTCCCACAGACGGTGAGAATGCAGAATGGCTGTCTGCATGTACTCAATCGCCGCTAACGCATTGCTTTTTCCGCTGGCGTTCGCACCGTACAAAACGATGGCAGGGAGCAACGAGATATTGTCAGACGGCGTCGAAAATAACTCGATTTTTTTGTCTTCTTCGATCGCGGTCGAAGCTTCGAACGTGATGACTTGCTCTTCGCAAATCGACCGGTGATTCTCGACGCGGAACTCTATTAGCATGAAGCACCTGTTTTCAGTCCAGTATGCGCGCAAATTGTGCGCAAATCAAGCCGAATCTCGGTCGGGTCCTGGAAGGCGGAAGGTGCCACTGGCGGAAGGTGCCACCCATTTTGCGTGGGGAAGGCGGAAGGTGCCACCCATTTTGAAGGCGGAAGGTGCCACCATTTTGCGGGAGTGTGGTTCGGTCATCGGCGGGCGACGGCTTGCTTTTCTTGCCTTCCTCGTAGCTTGCTGCTCTGATTTGGCAGACATCACCCAGTACCGGAGTGAGCAGTCCAGCGAGTCGGTGACGCGATTGGGCGAGTGTCTGGGCTGGTTTGCCCCGCCGGCGGCGAAGTGGCACGCAGCGGCGGCAAGTGGTGCCAGGTCCTTCTGGTCGGGATGGAATGCCGGTGGTTGATCAGCGGATCGGTTAGACTGAACGGGTTGGTCCGACCGCTACCAATCGGTGCGTCCACCGTCGCTCGCCCCATTCGCCGTGACCAGTTCCCCTCCTCCCGCCCCGTCGCCATGTCACTGGCCATGCACCTTCCTGATCGCTTCCCGTTCCGCGACTGGTTTCGCTGTTGCTTGTGTCTGGGGTTCGGCCTGTTCGCGGTCCCCTGCCTCTCGGGGCTAGCCAGCGGTAACGATGCGACCGACTTCTTCGAGTCGCGGATCCGGCCGGTATTGATCCGGCATTGCTACGAATGTCATCACGGGGCGCTATCGGAACCCAGTGGCGGCTTGGTGCTGGATCACCGCGACGCCTTGCTGCGGGGCGGCGATTCGGGTCCGTCGCTGGTCGCGGGTGATCCCGATGCGAGTTTGCTGATCCAAGCGATCCGCCACGAGTCGCTCGAAATGCCGCCCGACACCCGGCTGCCGGACGACGTGATCGCCGACTTCGAGGCTTGGATTCGCCAGGGCGCCGTCGATCCCCGCGACCAGCCGCCGTCAGTGGACGAAGTGGCCGCGATGGCATGGCGAGAAAAGTTGGCCGAGCGGAGCGGATGGTGGAGTTTGCAGCCGCCGCGGTGGACCGAGATGCCGCCCGTCGACGACGCGTCTTGGTCGCGCGATCCGATCGATCAGTACGTGCTGGCGGGACTCGAATCCGCCGGGCTGACTCCCGCGCCGATCGCCGAACCCGAGGTGCTGATCCGGCGATTGTCGTTTGTCCTAACCGGGTTGCCGCCCGAGCCCGACGAGGTGGTCGCGTTCGAAGAGGATTTCCGGCGCGACGCGGAACTGGCGATGGTCCGCTGGACAGATCGTCTGATGAATTCACCTCACTTCGGCGAACGCTTCGCCCGCCACTGGATGGACGTCGTCCGCTACACCGACACCTTCGGCTACGAGTGGGACAACCCGGTGAAAGGGTCGTGGGAATACCGCGATTACCTGGTCCGAGCCTTCAACGGCGACACCGGGTTCGACCAACTGATCCGCGAACAGCTGGCCGGCGATCTGCTTTCGTCGCCCCGCATCGATCCGAACGTGGGCGTGAACGAAAGCCTGATCGGGTTGTTGTTTTTCCACATGGGCGAGCATCGCCACGGCAGCAGTCTCGATTTCAACGGCATCCATCAGGAGATGATCGACAACAAGATCGATGCCTTTTCGAAGACCTTTCTCGGCATGACGGTCGCCTGCGCCCGCTGTCATGACCACAAGCTGGATGCCGTTTCCCAAGCCGATTACTACGCGTTGGCGGGAGTGTTCATGACACCCCGCTGGACCCCTCGCGACATCGACGCGTCGCCACGCCACGCCGCGACGCTGGACGAATTGGCGAAGCTCCGCGACGAGATCGGTCAAGGCTTGGTTCGCTCCTGGTCGGCGGCCGCCGATGGCGAGCGATTCAGCCCCACGGGGCTGCGGCAATGGGCGCGGCAACATCGCGAGGAGTTGGCGACGGCCGGGCCGGATGAGATCGGGCATCCGTTGTCACGCCTGCTCGCTTCTTCCACCGTTTGGGTCGAGCCGGCAGCGGTCCAGGCGGAAGCCGAAGCCCCCCAGACAATGCTGGACATCGCGGCGGACGAGACGATCACGGCCGCCGGTGAGATTCCTGAACGGGACAGCTACACGGTGCGGCTGACGACCGGACCGGGCGAGGTGCAGTTTCTGGAACTGGAAGCTTTGACCGACTCGGCGGGCGACGGCCCCGGTCGGACCGAGCACGGCAACTTTGTGCTCTCCCATCTGCAAGTCGGTGTCGCCCCACGAATCGAAGTGGCGGCGAGCGATCCGGCGAGCGATCCTTCGCCGGATGCGGAAGTGTCTCAGCCGGCTTTCGGGCCGGTTCAAGCGATCGAGTTGGCGTCGGCGACGGCGGATTTTTCTCAAGCCGGATACCCCGTGGCCGCGGCGCTCGATCCCGCCCCGCACACCGGTTGGGGGATCGGCGGGATCAGCCCGCTCAACGTCGACCGGAAGGCTCGCTTCCAGTTTTCCACTCCGGTCGAATTGCCAGTTGGCGGCGAATGGACTGTGACGCTCGTCCAGCACTACGGCAGTAGCCATCAGCTCGGGCGGTTCAGAATCCGCTTGGGGAGGCATGCCGAGTTGGCCGACGACCCTCGCGAGCGGTCGTTGGCGGATCGCGAAGCGGCCGAGCGGTTCGCCGATCTGTCTACGAATTGGCGTCAAGCTGACTCGGCACGGCGAGCCGCAGATGGCGACCGGTTCGAATGGCTCAGCGATTTCACGTCGCCCGATTTCCCGGCTGACTGGGTCACCGACGGCCGCGGTTTGGAGCGAGGTTTTGTCGAGGACGGCACGCCGCTGGTTGCGCTCGACGGCGATTCGCTGATCGATTCGCTGTTGCCACGTGGCTATCACACGCACGCGTTGTCTTCGAAATTGGCGGGCGCGATCCGCTTACCGGCCCCCGAGTCGTTCCCCCGCAAGTGGATCAGCCTCCGTCTGTCCGGCGGCGAATGGGCCGGCCGGCTGAACGTCCCTCAAAACGCCTTTCATGACGAGGACGTGACCTTTTTCGATCCGGCCGCGCCTGCGACTTGGCACGGCTTCACCACCCGCGCTTTGAAAAACGGCGTCACCCGGGTGCTGACCGAAATCAGCACCGCGTCGCTGAACCCGAACTTCCCGCCCCGCACCGGACTCGCCCGGATCGGCGGCACACGGCTTCCCGATAACGACTTGGGTAGGAACAAACGGAGTTGGTTCAGTTTGACGGGAATCGTCACGCATGACGAACCCGGCGTGCCGCAGCGGGCTTCCGACGAGTTCGCCGGGTTGTACGGGACCGCGGAGAGCGCCGGCGACGAGGCGATGGTTAAATCGTCCGACGAGGCTTGGGAACGCATCGCCGCTTGGTTGACCGGTCCGCTTCACCGCTTGGCCCAGCGGCGGCCCGACGCGGGCGACGTCACGCTGCTGAACTGGATGCTGCAAAACGGGTTGCTACCGAGCCGGCTTGACCAGGACCCCGAACGGCTGCGCGACGTGGCCTTGCAGGTCGCTCGCTATCGCCAACTCGAAGCGGAACTCGATTTCGCCCGCGGCGTCTTGGGGATGGATGAGCGACAGATTGAACCGGTGAATTACCGTCTGAACCTTCGCGGCGATGTCGATCGCGAGGCGGAAGCCATCCCTCGCGATTTTTTGGAAGTCTTTGCTGGGCAACACGGCGTCTCGGAATCGACCGGCAGCGGCCGACTGGCGTTGGCCGAACACTTGGCTAGCGGTGATAACCCGCAACCGGCACGGGTTTTCGTCAACCGCGTGTGGGCTTGGGTCTTCGGTGCCGGATTGGTCGCGACCCCCAACGATTTTGGCCGTTTGGGAGCCCCGCCGTCTCATCCCGAATTGCTCGATCGGTTGGCGATCGAGTTCATGCGGGACGACTGGTCGCTACGAACGTTGGTCCGCCGGATGGTGCTCAGCCAAACCTTTCGTCAATCGGGGCGAGTCGATCCGGTCGCGGCCGAACGGGACCCGAGCAACCGCCTTCGGCATCACTACCCGACCCGCAGGCTCGATGCCGAAGCGATCCGCGATAGCCTGTTGGCGGTTTCCGGCCGGCTCGACCGCCGTCTGCATGGCACGCCGATCAACCCGTACCGTGTCGCCGAAGACCCCGCCAAACGACTCTACTCCGGTCCGCTCGACGGCGACGGTCGGCGGTCGGTCTACACCACCCTGTCGATCATGGCCCCGCCCAAGTTCCTCGTCGGCTTCAATCTGCCCGACCTGAAGTTGCCGACCGGCCGACGCGATGTCACCAACGTCCCGGCGCAGGCGCTGATCCTGCTCAACGACCCCTTCGTCGCGGAATCGGCGAGCCGCTGGGCCGAGCAGTTGATTCAAGACGGCGCCGGATCGATCGAGCAACGGATCGACGAGATGTTTTTGTCGGCACTCGGCCGGCGACCGGACGAAGCGGAGCGAACCCTGTGGTCGCAAGCCGTGACGCAGTGGACGCCGCCAGACTCGGACGCGTTGTCCGATCGACAAGCGTGGGCCGAAATCGCCCACGCGTTGTTCAATACGAAAGAGTTCATCTACCATCGATGAAGTTCGTCATCGACGAAGTTCATTGGGGCGATCCTAACCGACGTGAAGGAGGCGGGACGATGACGCAAATCGAATCGAGCCACTTGCAATCAGAAGACTCGCGAACGGGCGACCCGCGAACAGGTGGGATGTCGCTGAGCGGGGCTTCCCTGAGCGGGCGTTCGACGCGTCGAGACGTGTTGCGTTCGGCCTCGGCGGGATTCGGCTGGCTCGCGCTGTCGGGGCTGCTGGGGGAACGGGGCTTCGGGGGCGATTCACCCGAAACCATCGACTCACCCGATTCGGCACGGCCATTTTTGCGGCCGCAACCGCCGCCGGCTCGCAACGTGATTTTCTGCTTCATGGACGGCGGGCCGTCGCACGTCGACACCTTCGACCCCAAACCGATGCTGCGGCAACGTGAAGGGGAAGCGATCGGCGAATCGGCCGTTTCCAAATTGTCCCAATCGGCCGCCGGCCGCGTCTGGCTCGGGTCGCCCTGGGAGTTCCGCCAGCGGGGTGACAGCGGCTTGTGGGTCAGCGACCTGTTCCCGCACATCGCGGGGGTTGCCGATCGGCTGTGCGTCGTCCGCTCGATGGTCGGGCAATTGCCGCTGCATGGCCAACAGAATCTGCTGCTGCACACCGGACGGATCCTCGGCCAAGCCCCCAGCGTCGGCGCATGGGTCTCGTACGGTTTGGGGAGCGAGAATCAGAACCTGCCGGGCTACGTCGTGCTCAACAACGACTGGGTCCCCAACGGCGGGCTCGAAAATTTCGGCAGCTCCTACCTGCCCGCTTCCTGCCAAGCGACGATGGTCCGCGCCCAAGGCGTCCCCGTCGACAACATGACCCCGGCGGTCGGAATTCAAACCCAACGGCGGTTGCTCGATCTGGTCGCTCGCCAGGACCAGCGATTCGCTGGCGACGTCTCTGACCCGGCGGCGATCGAAGGGGCGATCCAGAATTACGAGACGGCGTTTCGGATGCAGAGCGAATTGCCGGAATTGGCCGACATCTCGAACGAGCCGGCATCGATCCGCGAACTGTACGGCGTCGATTCGGAAGACCAACACCAGCGGTTCTACGCGACCCAAGCGTTGCGAGCCCGACGGTTGGTCGAAGCCGGAGTGCGGTTCGTCGAGATCACTTGTCCCAGTTTCGATGGCAACAATTCGCCGTGGGATCAGCACGGGCAATTGAAACGCGACCATGAAAAGAACGCTCGGATCACAGATCAATCGGTCGCCGCCCTGATCCACGACCTCGACCAACGCGGCTTGCTCGACCAGACGATCGTGTTGTGGGCAGGTGAGATGGGACGGACCCCGCATACCCCCGCAGTTTCACCGACCTGCGGTCGCGATCATCACGTCAACGGATACTGCCTCTTCATGGCCGGCGGAGGGTTCCGCGGCGGCATGGCTTACGGCGAAACGGACGAATTTGGCAACGCGGCTGTCGCCGATCCGGTCGACATCCATGACGTCCATGCCACGCTGCTGCATCAACTCGGCGTCGACCACACCCAGTTGACCTTTCGCCACGGAGGCCGCGATCACCGATTGACCGACGTTCATGGCCGCGTGATGCGAGATTGGCTTTCCTGATGCGTCTTCCTTGTAACTCGGTTGTCAGCGTGATTTCGAAACCGTTTCGGTCGTGTCCCGATCACCGTCGCGATGACCGCGTCGGTTGCTCACCATTTACCGCCGATCAGCGTCTGACGGAGTTGCCGTGCCCAGCGAGTTGGTGCCCGGCGATCGTTTGCCGAGCGGGCCGACTCGGATTCGCCTTCGCGCTGTTGGTTTGCTTGTTCGGCATCACGCCAGCGACGGTTTTGGCGACGCCGCCGGAAGTCCTTCCCGGGACAACGCCGTTCGTCGGCGATGAATCGACCCTCGCCGCAGACAACGTCGCCGGGGTGCATCGGTTCTTGCAACTCCGGACGGGAGAGCTTCGCCAGCGACGCAAGCGGTTTTGGCGGCGAGACCTGTCATCGCCCGCGGCCTACGCCGAATCGGTCACCGAAAATCGCCAGTCGTTCCGCCGCGCGATCGGCATACCTGACCAACTGCCGCCCTGTGAAGCGATCGAGTTCATTTCGACGAGCCGGTTCGCTGCCGAGGTCGCACGCACCGAGCACTACACCGTTTCGGTGGTTCGTTGGCCGGTTCGAAACGGCATCGACGCCGAAGGACTTCTGCTCCAACCGCACGCGTCACCCCGAGCCCATGTCGTCGCCTTGCCGGACGCCGACCAATCGCCCGAAATGGCGGCCGGCTTGGTCCGCGGGTGGCCGCTGGATGATCCCTTCGCCCATCGGTTGGCGGTCAGCGGCTGTCAAGTTTTGATCCCGGTGCTGATCGACCGGACGGACGAGTTTTCTGGGAATGAGCGGGTCGGCCGGTTCACGAACCAGCCACACCGCGAATGGATCTACCGACAAGCGTTCCAGGTTGGTCGCCACGTGATCGGTTTCGAGGTCGAGAAGGTTCTGGCCGCTGTCGATTGGTTCCGTCACGAAAGTGAGTCAACCGATTTGCCGATCGGTGTTGCCGGCTATGGCGAAGGGGGGCTGATCGCGTTGTACGCCGCCGCCGCCGAACCGACGATCGACGCGGCGCTGGTCAGCGGCTACTTCGGGCCCCGTGAAGGCTTGACTGATGAGCCGATCTACCGCAACGTTTGGCGGTTGTTGGAAGAGTTCGGCGACGCGGAGATCGCCAGCTTGGTGGTCCCCAGCAGGTTGATCATCGACCCCAGCTCCGCCCCAGAAGTTGCCGGGCCTCCCGCTCAATCACCAGGCCGATCGGGCGCCGCGCCGGGCGCGATCCCCCAGCCGACGACGGACGAGGTGCGGGCCGAATTCGAGCGAGCTCAGCAGCTTGTCGGACCGGAACTGGCCGACCGGTTGACCTTCATCGAAGACCGATCCGGCGACGCGCCGACGGCCATTTCACTCGCCGCGCTCGCTCGGTTGCTCGAATCACTTGGCTTGACCCCTGCGGGGATCGCCCGGTTGTCAGACGCGTCTCCGACCGCGAGTTGGCCGCAGGACCGACCGCTCGATTCGCGTGCGCGCCAGCAGCGGCAGGTGGCTCAACTCGAATCGCACGTGCAGCGACTGATGGAAGAATCAGCATTCGCCCGCGCCGAATCGTTTTGGGAACCGGCTTGGGAAGGTGCGAAGGAGAAGGCGACAGCCACGGGCGGCGAAGCGAAACGCCCCGGTCCCGAGGATTGGGCCGCTGCCGTGGTGCCGCTGCGACAGCGATTCCGCGACGAGCTGATCGGTCGGCTTCCCGACCCGTCGTTGCCGCCGAACCCGCGGACGACGAAGTTGCTCGAAACCGACAACTGGACCGCCTACCTGGTCGTCCTGGATGTTTGGCCGGAAGTGATTTCTTGGGGCTATCTGTTGTTGCCTAAGGATCTGCGGGCGGGCGAACGGCGTCCGGCGGTCGTTTGTCAGCACGGGATCGGTGGCACACCGGCGGCGACGATCGACCCTGCCAATCCCGCCTATCGAGGCTTCGCGGCCGCGTTGGCGGACCGAGGGTTCGTCGTCTACGCCCCCTACAACCCGAACGCCGCGCCGGGTGATACCGAGTTTCGCCAATTGCAGCGGCGCGCCCACCCGCTGGGATGCAGCATCTTTTCGGTGATCACGGGCCAGCACCAGCGGATCCTCCAGTGGCTTGGCGGGCTGGAGATGATCGACCCGCAGCGGATCGGTTTCTACGGGCTTTCCTACGGCGGCAAAACGGCGATGCGTGTCCCCGCCGCACTCGACGGCTACGCCCTGTCGATCTGTTCCGGAGACTACAACCAGTGGGTCCGCAAGATCATCACGCCGCTGGCCGTCACCAACGCCGCGCCCGGCAGCCAGCGGTTTTCTAGCTACATGTTCACGCGGGAATACGAGATCCACGAATTCGATCAGGGACACACGTTCGACTATGCCGAGATGGCGGCGATGATCGCCCCGCGGCCGTTCATGGTCGAACGCGGGCATCGCGACTTGGTCGGTTCCGACGAATGGGTCGCGTTCGAATACGCCCCGGTCCGACGGCTGTATGCTGATTTGGGGATTCCCGAACGGACGACGATCGAGTTCTTTGACGACGGCCATGTGATCCACGGACAAGGGAGTTTCGACTTCCTGCACCGGTTTCTCGATTGGCCTGCACCGCCACCCCGCTGATCTGACTCGCTGATCCGGTCCGCCGCCTGACTCAACCACCTGACGGAGATTTCGCCGTGGCTTTTCTCTCGCGCCCGATCGGCCGGCATGACCTCGAGGCCATTGTCCTGCGACCGCAGGCGCCCCCGCTGCTGCTGATCGTGGCCGGTTGGCTGGTGACCATCGCGGCGATCGGCTCGGTCCGATCGGCCGCCGCAGCCGAGCCCGATTACTCGGCGGCTATCCGGCAACTCGAAGCGGCGATCCGTTACGAGGTCGAACAGAAAAACATTCCCGCGTTTTCGATCGCCTTGGTCGATGACGACCGGACAGTCTGGTCCGCGGGGTTCGGTTTTCAAGACGCCGATCGCACCGTGCCAGCCACTTCCGAGACCGTCTACCGCGTCGGTTCGATCTCGAAGCTGTTCACCGACATCGCCGTGATGCGATTGGTCGAAGCCGGCCAACTCGACCTCGACGCGCCGATCCAGACTTACCTGCCCGAGTTTCGTCCCCACAACCCGCATAACGACAAGCCACTTACTTTGCGACAAATGCTCGCCCACCAATCCGGATTGGTCCGCGAGTCCCCCGTCGGCAATTATTTCGACCCGACCGAGCCGACGCTCGAGGCGACGATCGCGAGCTTAAACGACACCAGCCTGACCTATCCGCCGGAAACGAAAACGAAGTATTCCAACGCCGCGATCGCCGTGGTCGGCGCCGCCTTGGAACGTGCCTCGGGGCGGTCTCATCCCGATCTGGTCCGAGACGAATTGTTGGGCCCGCTGGCGATGGACGCCAGCAGCTTTGTGGTCACACCGGAAGTCCGCCAGCGTTTGGCGGCCGGCTGGATGTGGACCTACGACGGCCGCCGGTTCGTCGCGCCTGAATTCCTCTTGGGGACCGGACCGGCGGGGAACCTCTATTCCAGCGTTGATGATCTGGCGAAGTTCATTCAATGCCTGTTTGCTGAAGGGCAGACCTCGAGCGGCCCGCTGATTCAACCCAAAACGCTGCGGCTGATGACGACACCGGTAACCGACCCATCCGGCCGACCGCAGACATTCGGGCTGGGGTTTTCGGTCCGGTCGCTCGACGGCCATACCAAGATCGGCCACGGCGGAGCGGTTTACGGGTTTTCCACTCAACTGGAAGCCCTTCCGCAGCGCAAATTGGGGGTGGTCGCCGCCGCGTCGCTGGACGGCGTCAACGGGCTGGTCGAGCGGTTGGCCGATCACGCTTTGCGACTGATGCTCGCCACGCAGGACGGCCAACCGCTCCCACAATATCATCGAACCCGCGAGCTGGATGCGGAACGAGCCGAGCGGTTGGTCGGTGAGTACCTCGACGATCAAGGGAACTCCGCGGCCAGGATCACCCGGTTCGGCGACACGGTTTATTTGCGACGCGGGACGTTCCAGCGGCAATTGCGTGCCAGCGAATCCGACGGCACGGTGGTGATCGACGACGTCTTCGGTTTTGGGCCGACGGTCCAACCAACCGCTGACGGCGGCTTGCGGATCGGCAACGTCGCGCTCACTCGCGGCGCGGACCCGTTGCCTCCGCGGCCGTCCCAAACCTGGTTCGGGCTGATCGGCGAATACGGCTGGGACCACAACACCCTCTACATCCTCGAAGACGCCGGGCAACTCGTCGCCTTGATCGAATGGTTCTACTACTACCCGTTGCGAGAGATCACGCCCAACCGCTACGCCTTTCCGGACTTCGGCCTGTATCACGGCGAGGAATTGATCTTCACCCGCGACGAATTCGGGCAGGCGTCCCAAGTGGTTGCGGCCGATGTCACCTTCGTGCGGCGGCCGGTCGGTACCGCCGATGGCGACACGTTTCGCATCGACCCGCTAGTCCCCATCGACCAACTTCGCGATGCCGCACGTCAAGCCACCCCGCCGAACGAGCCCGGGCCGTTTCGCGAGCCCGAACTGGTGGAATTGATCACGCTCGATCCCACGATCCGGCTGGACATCCGCTACGCCGGCGAAAACAACTTCACCGGCGCGCGTTTTTACGACCAACCCCGAGCTTTTTTACAAAGGCCGGCGGCCGAGGCGGTCGTTCGCGTGCAACAAGCCCTGGCTCCCGCCGGGTTGGGGTTGCTCGTCCATGACGCCTATCGTCCCTGGTACGTCACCAAGATGTTTTGGGAAGCGACGCCCGAGCACCTTCGAGACTTCGTCGCCAATCCTGCCCGTGGCTCGCGGCACAACCGAGGCTGCGCCGTCGACCTGACGCTCTGCGATTTGGCGACCGGCCAACCGGTCACCATGGGGGCTGGTTACGACGAATTCACCAACCGCTCTTATCCTCGCTATCCAGGCGGGACCTCGATGAGCCGTTGGAATCGTGAACGCCTCCGCCGGGCGATGGAATCGGAAGGTTTTGAAGTCTACGAATTCGAGTGGTGGCATTTCGACTACCAGGATTGGCAACAATACCCCATCGGCAACGCGACTTTCGAACAGTTGTCGGTCACGCCAAATCTGGCTGACTAGCGATACGCCACCCAGGGCCGGCGGGCGACGCCTGGCCTTTCCCAACGCCACGCGCAATCAACTCATCGATCGCTCCTTAACCCGTAGGGAATCCAGAGCGATAAGCCACGCGTGTGCAGTGTGACCAGGGGCTCATAGTCGAAATGCCTCCGGCATTGGAGGACGGCAGGTGCGGTGCAGGATGGCGGGTCGAAAAGTGAAAGACAACCGTGCGTTGGCGAGCCGGCCGGTTGCATCGGCAGGTATATGTCGCCCGGCGGGCCGTTTTCGCTGGGAAATTGTTGCCGGTGGCTGACGCACACAGGCAAGTAGGGGGCGTCCGCTGAGCTGTGGTCGGCGGACCGGTCGCAGTCTACTCTTACGCAGCGCAGCGGTACTTGGACTCGTTCTCGATGGACCTGGGGGAATCGGGCATGAGTACCCTTTCGTCGAGCACGTGGGAAGAAAATCGAAAAAGGCGTTGTTTCTGGCGCCAGGTATGGGCTGGGCTGGGATCAGGCCGGAGCCGAAGCGTTCGGTTCGGCGAAGCGATAGCCGACGCCGCGAACGGTCTCGATCAGGTCGGCTTTGTCGCCCATTTTCTTTCGTAAGCTACGGACGTGGACGTCGATGGTCCGTTCGAGCACCATGGTGTCCTCGCCCAGCGCCGCGTCGACCAATTCGTTCCGCTCGAACGCTCGGCCGGGTTGCCGGATCAGGGTATCGAGCAGTCGGAATTCGCTCTTGGTCAGGCCGATCGGTTGTCCGTCGAGTTCGACTCGGTAGCGCCTGCGGTCGACCATGACTCCGGCGACGGTGACCGAATCGGTCGATTCGGCGGGTTGTTCGCGCCGGCGGAGGTGGGCCTTGAGTCGTTGCAACAACACCGCGTAGCTTTCGACCGGCTTGACGACGTAATCATCAGCGCCGACTGCGAAGCCGATCACTTGGTCCGATTCTTCACCTAAGGCGCTGATCATCAGGATCAGGGTATCGCGGGTTTCGGGGTTGGCTCGTAACTGTTTGCAGACCTCGATGCCGCTGAGCACCGGCAGGTCGACATCCAGGAAGATCGCGTCGGGCAATTTGAGCTTCGCTTGGTTCACCGCGTCGCCGCCATCGGCCGCGCGGTAGACCTCGTAACCGGCTCGCGTCAGTTGGTATTCCAACGTTTCGGCCAGTGGCCGGTAATCCTCGACGATCAAGACTTTCGTTTTGGCCATGACATTCAACCGGAGGGTTGGCAAACCGAAACGCCACGAAACCGCGCGTTTGTAAAAACCGTTTGCCACTGTCGGGAGCCACAGCATCTTGCGCTAATCTGGGGAAGCTTGCAGCCCCGCATACGGACAACCTCGAGTTAAACCTTTGTGAAGGTTGCGTGAAGAACGAGAGATGAGGGAGCGGGTTTTGGTGAATCGGCTGAGGATCAATCGAGCACGCGGATCGGCGAGGCGACGGCGGCTTTGACCGGCAGCAAGATATCGAACTTACTCCCTTCGCCCGGTTGGCTCCACAAGCGGACTTGGCCCCCTTGGGCTTGGGTCAAGTTTTTCACGATCGCCAGTCCCAGTCCGGTCCCGCTGCCGGCGTGGCGTCGGGATTGTTCCGTGCGATAGAAGCGTTCGAACACGCGGCGTTGTTCGTGTTCGGGGATGCCGATCCCGGTGTCTCGGACGGAGATCACGCCAAAACCATTTTCGAGGCAGGCGGTCGCGACGACCTGGCCCCCTTCGAGGGTGTAGCGGATGGCGTTGCCGATCACGTTGTTGGCGATCGTGATCGTCGCCTCGCGATCGGCACGCACCATCACCGTCGGGGTTTCGGCGCGGTCGTGTGTCAATGAGATCCGTTTGGCGCCGGCGACGGGGGTGTAGGTCGCGATCGCCTCGGCGATCACCGCCTGCAAGTCGACCGCGGTCAGGCGGAGGTTTTGGGTGCCGGCTTGGGCGCGCGCCAGCGTCAGCATGTCCGACACGAGGCTTTCGAGTCGGCGGCATTGGTCGCTGATCTGCGACACGAAATAGCGGGCGGCCTTGGGGTCATCTTCGATTGCCAGTTCCACGGTTTCGACATACCCCTTGATCGCGGCCAACGGGGTTTTCAATTCGTGGGAAACGTTCGCGACGAATTCGCGACGGGTCTCTTCCACTTGGCGGATTTCTGATTCGTCGTTGGCGACCAGCAGCACGGCGGACGAATCGTCTTCGTACGGGACGAGGACACAGAGGATCCTCAGGACTCGGCGGGCGCCGGCGTCGTCGTGCAGGTCGACGACGACTTCGCGAGGTGAGCGGTCTCGGGCGACCAGGCGGACGGCGGCGAGCAGGTCGGGATATCGGATCGTTTCGGCCGACAGACTTCCGGCCAAGGTCGCGGAATTGGCGAAGAACTTTTCGGCGACATGGTTGGCCAACACGATGTTGCCTTGGGGGGCGATCACGACGACGCCGCTGTCGAGGTTTTCGAGGACGACGGTCAGCCGTTCGCGCTCGTTCAACAGGTCGCTGAAGGCGACTTGCAACCGTCGGCATTGGTTCGCCATGTCGGCGAATTGGTAGTGGATCGCACCGGTCAGGTCGGTGTTGGCGAGCTCCGTGGTCGCGGGCGCGAGGTCGGAATGAGTTCCCTGCGACGCGACGTCCGAGAGGCGATCGAATTGGCGTTTCAGCAGCCGGGCTTCGGTTTCCAGTTCCCGGACGTACTCGATTTGTTCGCCGGCCTGATCGGCGATCCGGTAGGTGACGCCCAACAGGATCGCGACCGCGATTCCGGCGGCGGCGAGCCCCCAGCCGTCGGCGGAGGAAGTCACCAGAATCGTGCCGCAGACGACGGTGACTGCGACGCCGATCTTGACGATCGAGGTTGGCGAGATCAGCGGGGGGACCCGGGATTCCATGGCGACCCGACCTGTCGACGCGGCGTGGCGAGGTTCAACAAACCGACCGATTCACGAAGCCGATCATTCCCACTCGATCGTCGCCGGCGGCTTGCTGCTGATGTCGTAGCAGACGCGATTGACGCCGGCGACCTCGTTGATGATCCGGGTGCTGATCCGCGCGAGCAATTCGTACGGCAAGCGGCTCCAATCGGCCGTCATGAAATCGTCCGTGTTGACGCTGCGAATGGCGACCGTTTCCTCGTAAGTCCGCGCGTCGCCCATCACGCCGACACTTTGGACCGGCAGGAGCACGGCGAACGATTGGCTGGTTTGGCGGTACAGCCCCGCCGCCTTGATCTCATTGACCACGATCGAGTCGGCTTCACGAAGTTTGACGAGCCGTTCGGCGGTGACTTCGCCGAGGCAGCGGACGGCCAAGCCGGGGCCGGGGAAGGGGTGTCGCCAGACGAGGGTTTCGGGGAGTCCCAATTCGCAACCCAAGCGGCGGACTTCGTCTTTGAACAGGTCGCGGAGCGGCTCGATCAGTTCGAACCCGAGTTCTTCGGGGAGGCCGCCGACGTTGTGATGGAGCTTGATCGTCGCGGCCGGGCCGTCGATCGCCGCGCCGCTTTCGATCACGTCGGGGTAGAGCGTCCCTTGGGCGAGGAAATGGGCGTCATCGATTTTGGCCGCTTCCGCTTTGAAGCATTCGATGAAGGCGTGGCCGATCCGGCGACGTTTTTCTTGGGGGTCGGTGATACCGGCGAGCACCTCCATGAATTGCTGTTCGGCGTCGACCACGTGTAGGTCGGCGCGAAAGTGGTTCGTGAACTCGGAGATCACGGCGGCCTGTTCGTCTTTGCGGAGCAGGCCGTTGTTCACGAGGATGCAGGACAACTGCGAGCCGATCGCCTTGTACAGCAGGGCGGCGACGACAGCCGAATCGACGCCGCCGGAGAGCCCGCAGATCACGCGGCGGTTACCGACGCGTTGCCGCAGGTCGTCGATCGCGGCTTGAGCGAAATCGCCCAGGTGCCAGGTTTCGGCGCAGCCACAGATGCCGATCACGAAGTTGTGCAGGACTTGGCCGCCCAGCGGCGTGTGGGTCACCTCGGGATGGAACTGCATCCCGTAAACCGGCAGTTCGCGGTGGCGGACGGCGGCGTAGGGGCAGGTCGACGTTTCAGCTAAGACCTGAAAGTGTTCGCCGATCCCCGAGACCTGGTCGCCGTGGCTCATCCAGACGTCGGTCGTCTCGGGGAATCCGGCGAAGAGTTTGTCGGGATCGAGGATCCGGCAACTGGCCCGGCCGTATTCCCGCCGCTCGGTGTGTTGGACCTGGCCGCCCAAGGCTTCCGTGGCCAACTGCATCCCGTAGCAGATGCCGAGGACCGGGATGCCGATGCGGAACAGATCGGGATCACAGCGCGGCGCGTCGGTCGCGTAGACGCTCGCCGGCCCGCCGGACAGGATGATCCCGCGGGGGGCGATTTCGCGGAGCCGCTGGGCGGAGATGTCGTGCCGGAGGATTTCGCAGTAGACGTTCTGCTCGCGAACCCGGCGGGCGATCAGTTGGGCGTATTGCGAACCGAAATCGAGCACCACGATCCGCTGGTCGGTCAGCCCCCCGGCCGTCGCTGGGGAGACGCTTGGGTCGGCGGGACGGGGTTCGACTGGGACGTCCGAGGAGACTGGGGCCATGGTCGGATCACGCTCGGCGATTGGGTTCGGAAAACGCGGGATTTTAGGATCCGGTGACGTTTCCCCCAAGGGGTGCGGGCCTGGCAAGTGGCAAAACGTGTGCCAACGGCACCAATTACGGTGGCTCAGAGCAACGTTTTGAGGTTTGCCCGCATCCCGAAAATGTCTGCCTCCAAAGAGGCAATTTGGGTCAGAACGCGGTCCTGGCACGTTCGGCCATCGATACCGACGGGGACGTGGAACTCGGCAAACAACGCAGGTCGCGGCGTCACCCCTCGCCCCGTTGGGCCGAGTTAGATTGTCGTGGGCGCTGTTACCAGGGTGGCCCTCTGAGCTATCGCCGTCTGCCCCTTCGGCGCAACCAGACCCCGTCTGGTGGCGAACCGCGGGGCCATGCCCGCATTCCATGGCTGGCACGACCCGCAATCTTCCATGGCTGGCACGACCCGCAATCCGATCCGCAATCAATGGCTGGCTTTTGCCGTCAGCCATGCCGATCAGTCCGAGGCCCCTTCAGCAACTTGTCGAGTACCGTCCGCACCGAATGCGATTGTGAACAGTCTGAAAAATGGGCGGCACCTTCCGAAGGGGCCGGGCGGCACCTTCCGAAGGGGCCCAGCTTTGGGTTGCTTTGCGGCCTTCCGATTCGCGCGGCCCACTTTCCGCGTTTGTTTTTGTGGGTGGCACCTTCCGTGAAATCGTTTGTTTTTGTGGGTGGCACCTTCCGTGAAATCGTGGGCGGCACTGTCCGTGAAATCAAATCGTGGGCGGCACACCTTCTTTGAAATTGCGCGAAACCCTGTACAATTTTGTGGTTCCCTGATTTCGGGCCGCGGTGTCCTCGGCGGCGGCAAACGGTCCGAAAGTGGCCTACTCAGAGCCTGGCCGATGGCTGGCCCTCGGGGATGCTTGTTTTTCTCAAGGCGGATGAACGAGCGGTCTCACGCACCTCTACGAACGGAAACGGAGTCATGCAGCGAACACGACGTGCCACGATCGCCCTGACGACCCTCCTCTTGTTCGCGTTCCTGACTGCCGGATGCCAACCAAAGGACACAACTCCGCCTGCCGAACCGCAAGCGAATCAGCGTGAGGAAGTCACGATCGTTGCCGATTCCGAGCCGACTGAGCAGCAGCGGGCGGAGATGTTGGCCGCCAAGGACGCGCTGTTCGAGAAATTGTCGGGGAAGCTGATGTCGGCGATGTCTCAAGGACCGGTGCAGGCGATCGCGGTTTGCCAAAAGGAGGCGCCCGAAATCGCGGTGACGGTGGGTGAAGAGCAAGGTGTGAAGATCGGACGGGTCGGGGTGCGGCTTCGGAATCCCAAAAACACCGGCCCGGATTGGGCCGCGTCTCTGATCGAAGCCAAGACGGAGGCACCGATCTTTGCAAACTTAAGCAACGGAAACGCGGCGGCGTTGCTTCCGATCAAGCTGCAAAGTCAGTGTCTGATGTGCCATGGAACGAAGGAACAAATGCCGCCGATCATTCAAGAACAGATCGCCAAGCTCTACCCGGGCGACGAAGCGACCGGCTTTGCCGAAGGCGAGTTGCGCGGCTGGTTTTGGGTCGAAAAACCTTCGACTTGATTCATCCGGCGTCGGTCACCCGATCGCCAAGGTCTTGTGGGCGGTTCAGGTTGCGGCTTGCTGACCGCCGCAAACGTACTAGCGAGGCGTTTCGCTCTTGCAAGTATCGATAGAGGCTCCGGTGCGGCGTGGCGAGCAGGTTTTCGATCGATTCGATCAGGTCGACGGGATAGATCGCGACCAAGGGTTGCGGTCGGCCGTCGGCGAATTTGGCCGCGATGAGCCGCGGCCCAGTGCGGTAGGCATCGACCAGATGTCTCAAGTCTTCTGTCCTCAGATCGGGCATGTCGACCGGCGTGACGATGATGGCAGCCAATCCCAGCGAACGAGCGGTGCGCAGCGATTCGCAAACCCCCATCGCGGGACCCAAATCGGGTAGCGGGTCGACGATGCCGAGCGGCGGGGGCGACCCGAGTTCTCCCGCCGGCGCGAGCGAATTCAATTGTTGGTCCGATCGGCCTGAGACGGCGATCGCGGTGACCAGTGGCCGGATCCGCCGGACCGCTAGCATCAGCAACGTCTCTGGCCGCGCGATGTCTGCTGACGAGTGTCCGTCAACCGCCGCTTCGATCGCAGCTTCGAACGCCGCTTCCGTTTGCGGCGTGACCGGAAGCGCCGCCTTGTCGGTGCCCATCCGTGTCGAGCGGCCACCGGCCAAGACGACTCCGAGCAGTTGGTCTCCGCTCGTGCCGGCTACATTCGCCAGTCGGTCATTATGCAACGCGGAGGTCACTCGGACGTCGCTTCGGTGGACGGCGTTTCGAAAGACGGTGCTTCGCCGACAACGTCCTCGACCCAACTGCGTGCCCGCATCATGGTTGGAAAGCCGATCGTGGGGGCGGCCAGCAGTGCGACGTGGTGCAAGTCGCTCGCGCAACAGCCCGCTTCAATCGCTTTGCGGCAATGGGAATGGGCAGCTCCTTCCAGCCCTGCGCCGATGGAAATCGCCAACTTCACCAACGCGACTTCACGATCCGACAACGGCCCGGCTTGCCGCGCCGCTTTGCCGAAGGATTCGTAGGCGTTCATCAGTTCAGGATATTGGGCATGCATCCGCTGGTAACGTTTGGGAATCATTTTAGATCGGATCCTGCTGCTCCAATTTGCGACCTCGCGCGACCGGCCCACGCTGCCAGCTCACCGCCTGCTGAACATGCAATGTACACACCGTGTCTGTCGTTGGTCGTTGGTCGTTGGTCGAGCGGCAGATGCATCTTTACCCTCTCACCCTACCCTCCCCCCGCTGATCTCGCTGCGCGAGGTGGGGGAGCGGGGACTTTTGAACCTGCCGCTCGCGTTATTTAAAACCAGCAGGAAGAACCGGCGGCTAGTGCCTTGCCGCTCACCAACCTGGCGCTGTCCAGTTAATCTCGCAGCAATCGGCCGCGCAGCAGCAGTTGACTGAGCCAACGGTCGTCCCAGTTGAACATCAGGCGAGCCAGCGGATCGACGGGGCCTTCGAGCCACGGGATTTGGGGACGGATTACCAACAGATCGGCCGGTGCGTCGACGGCCAGGCGCCCGGCGTCCGACCAACCGAGCCGATCGGCGTTGCCGGCGGTGATCGCGTGCCAAGCTTCCGCGGCCTCAGGGATCGGATCGTTCAACGACGCGGCCGCTTCGATCATCGCTCGAGCCACTCGCACCATGCTGAGTTCGTATCCCGCGCCGACGTCGCTACCCAGCGCGATTCCGACGCCGGACTGAATCAGCCCCGCGCGACACATCGTGCCGGATCGCAGGAATGAGTTCGCCACGGGGCAGTGGGCGATGACCGCGCCGCAGTCTGCCAGTTTCCTGCGGTCGTCGGCATCGAGGTGAATACCGTGTCCGAAGACCGATCGCGGGCCGACCAAGCCGGCCTGGACGTAAACCTCGACATACCCGCGGCCGGCGAACAGCCGCTCGACTTCCTGACACTCCTCCGCGGTTTCGGCCAAGTGCGTCTGCACGATCGCGCCGCGTTCCTCCGCCAACTTTCCGGCCATCGCCAGCAATTCGGGGGTAGAGGTGATCGCGAACCTCGGGGTCACGGCGGCGGCGACCCGGCGACCGGGTGGGAAGCGATCGAGCAACTCGGCCGTTTCCTCGATCAGCCTTGTGGCGGGGCGACAAAGTTCCTGCGGTGCCTGGCGGTCCATCAATACCTGGCCGATGACGCCTCGAATCCCGATTTCCTCGGCCGCCATCAACGCCCGCCGCGTCGCCTCGGCATGGACGGTCGCGTACGCGCCGATCCCGGTCGTCCCGACGCTCAGGCAACGCCGCAACTGACGCCGGGCTTGCCGTTCCGCCAAGTCGCTGTCCTGCCACAGAATTTCCGTCGGGAAGGTGATCCGGTTCAGCCAATCGAGCAGCCGCATGCCGTGCGCGCCGATCATGTCGCCCTGTGGCAGGTGCAGATGCGCGTCGATGAAGCCCGGACAAATCAAGTGCTGCGGATCGCCCAGGTCTGCGGCCGCCGAGCACTCCCCCAGGATCACTTCGGCGATCCTGCCGTCTGCCACTCGCACCATCCCCGGTTCGATCCGGCAGCGTCCGGCCAGCCGGCCTGTCAGACGGGGCAACCCGGCGGAGTCACGTGAATAGCGCGGCGCGTCGGCGGTATCGCCCGATCGGCCGGCAGAGGCTTCCTCGATCAGCAACTGGCCGGCGATCAGCATGATGGAATCGTCGTAAGAGGCTTCGAGGATTCAGGAAATGGTTCGGCGCGTCCGCCGCGGATGACCCGGCGGATGTCGTCCCGCCGAACTGGCGGCAGGCCGGTTGCCCAGCCACGGTGCGGTGATCATCCTACTACTGGTGGGAGCGGGTTCGAGCCCAGAGCGATTCGTGTTCCGCATGATTCGCGACCGGCGACTCGCAAAGTCGGCATTCGCCACCGCCAGTCACACCGAGACCGCTCGGTCGTACTCGTTAGCCGTTCCCTCGTCACATCCGTCCGCTTCCCGTCCGACGCATCCGAACTCTTACCACAGGGTCATTTCGTGAAACTCTTCGCCTTAGCGGCCCGTGGGCTGCTCTTGATCGGTTTGCTCACCACCACGCTCGGGCCGGCTGTTGCGCTCGCGCAGACGGAGGAAATCAGTTACCGCAAGGAGATCCGTCCGTTATGGATGGAAAAATGCGGGGCGTGCCACGGCGCCGACGCACCCTATTACGGTGATTTCAAAGAGAACCGTGACGAGTTCGTGGCTCAGGACTTGGGGCCGCGGATGGACAGCTACGCCGACTTGCTTCATTTCATCGGTTGGCCCGACACCGGCGCGATCATGCGGCGGCTGGACGACGGCAAAAACCAACCGGACGGCAAGCCGGGGAACATGTACGAATACCTCGGGGAAGACGAAGCGGAGCGGCAGCGGAACCTGGCGATTTTCAAGGGCTGGGTCGGCCCCGATGCCTGGAAGCTGAACCGCTGGAACGCCCGCGGCGACGTCCCGGGGATCACCAAGGAGGAACTCGGTCGCTTGCGGTTGAAATATTGAGCCGATTACCCGCGCGGCCGGCGTCCGGATCGTGATTGGCCAGCGCTGACCAGGGCGAAATCAACTAGAATTGCGAAATCGATCTGCGACCGCAGCCCGTCGGTGCCGTTATTTCGTTTCACCCATACGGCGCGAGGTCCTGTCGTCGATCGGTATCCCGCCGCTCCCCTTCCCGCTCAAGTTTTCGGAGAATCTGACCATGTCCCTCGCTGCTCAAAACTCGCAAACGCTCGCCTGTGCTCACGAAGCCCCCCTCCCAACGGCTGGCCGATCGCCGCTGGCAAGCTGGTTTCCCCGCACCGTCCTGTGCCGCTTGCCGCTGATGGTCGCGGCCGTATGGATCGCCTCGGTGCCGGCGCTTTCGCTAGCCCAATCCGAAGGCCCTGGCGTGGGCGACAAGGCGCCAAAGTTCGAAGTGCTCGACGATCGTGGGGAAACCTGGAAGGCGGAAGACCACTACGGCAAGAAGATCATCGTCGTTTACTTTTATCCCGCCGACATGACCGGTGGCTGCACGGCGCAGGCCTGCAGTTTCCGCGATGATCTCGGCAAGCTCTCGGAAAAGAACGTGCTGGTGGTTGGCGTCAGCGGCGACTCGGTACGAAATCATCAACTGTTCAAGAAGGCGCATCAGTTGAATTTCCCGTTGTTGGCTGATGTGGAAGGCAAAGTCGCCGACGCATTCGGGGTGCCCAAGACGGTCGGCGAGAAGACGGTCAAGGCGGAGATCGAAGGCGAGACGTACGACCTGGTCCGCAACGTGACGACCCGCCGGTGGACTTTCGTGATCGGCTTGGACGGCAAGATCGCCTACAAGGACGACAACGTGAACGCCCGTCAGGACAGCCAGAACGTGGCGGCCGCGGTCGCGAAGTTGCAACCGGCGACCAAGAACTGATCGGGCCAATTTTTTTCGCTGGGCCCCGGAGGCGATCCGCCGAAGATGCTGCATCACCTGACGACCGAAGGGGTCAACGAGTCCTCGCAGGAGATCGACCGCAAGTCGGCGGGCGAAATCGTGAGGCTGATCCACCAGGAAGACATCAAGGTGGCCGAGGCAGTCGGCGAGGTAGCTGACGCCATCGCGGAGGCGATCGATCGGATCGCCGACGCGTTTCGCCGCGGCGGTCGGTTGATCTACCTTGGGGCGGGGACGAGCGGCCGGTTGGGCGTGCTCGACGCCAGCGAATGCCCGCCGACGTTCAATTCCGACCCCCGCCTCGTCGTCGGGCTGATCGCCGGCGGACGGGACGCGTTGACCCGCGCGATCGAAGGTGCCGAAGATGATCCCGAAGGGGCCGTCGCCGACTTGCAGGCGATCGGTTTGACTGCCGCGGATCTGCTGGTCGGGATCGCCACAAGCGGCCGGACGCCCTACGTTCTGGGAGGGCTTCGCTTCGCTCGCGAAATCGGAGCGACGACGGTCGGCGTTGTCTGTAACGCGCCGTCCGAAATGGATGAACTGGTCGACATCCTGATCGCCCCGATCCCGGGGCCGGAAATCATCAGCGGCTCGACGCGGATGAAGGCCGGGACGGCGACCAAGATGGTGCTGAACATGCTGTCGACGGGCGCCATGATCCGATTCGGCAAGACCTATGGCAACCTGATGGTCGACCTGCGTGCGACCAACTCGAAACTCGTCCTCCGCGCTCGCCGAATCGTCACCCGATTGACGGGGCTGACGGAGGAACAGGCGGAAACGCTGCTGCGTCAGGCTGATGGCGAGGTCAAGACGGCGATCGCGATGCACCACCGAAATGTCGACGCCGCCGCCGCCCGTGAGCTGCTGCGGCTGGCCGACGGTCATCTCCGCAAGGTGATCGGATGACGCGAACGACAAAGCAAACCGATTCCGCTGGATCGCTGTTGGTCGGGGTCGACGGCGGGGGAACCAAGACCGAAGCGGTTGTCGGCCGGCGGACCGCGACGGGCGAGCTGGAAATCCTCGGCAGCGGCAGCGCCGGGCCGGCCAACTTGCAGACCTTTTCGGCCGAGCACGCTTGGGAACAGTGTCTGCTCGCGGTCGATCGGGCTTGCGCGGGGCTCGGTGGCACCCCCGAACGGATGGAAGCGGCCGCGTTCGCGATGGCGGGTGAGGGAAGCCCGCCGCATCGCCAAGCTTTTGTGAACGTCCTGGAAGGTTCCGGCAGGCTGGGACGGTTCGTCGTCACGCACGACGCTCGGCCGTTGATCGCCGGCGGCACACCGAACGACAGCGGCATCGCTTTGATCTCCGGCACCGGCTCGTTCGCCTTTTGCCGAACCGAGCAGGGTCTCGAAGACCGCTGTGGCGGCTGGGGATATCTGTACGGTGATGAAGGGAGCGGTTACGCCTTGGCGATCGCCGGCTTGCGGGCTGCGGTCCTGGCGGCTGACGGACGGGGGGAATCGACCGAGTTGGTTGCCGCCTTGGCTGATCGCATCGGCGAACCGGACATCCGGCGGTGGCTGTCCGGTTTACGACAATGGCCTCCCGAAAAGGTCGCCGCGGTCGCGGGGGTCGTCTGCCGCGTCGCCTTCGACGGCGATCCGGTAGCGGACAGCCTTGTCGACCGGACCGCCGAGGAACTCGCCCGGCATCTGATCACCCTTTGGCGGCGACGATTCGCCGATCGAGGCGTCCACATCGTGTTGACGGGCGGTTTGTTGGTCGCCGAAGAACCGATCCGCCGGCGGTTGATGACCGAGTTCGCGCGGCTGGGCGGTTCGTGTACCGACTTCCGAGTGGTCGAGCGGCCGGTCGAAACGGTACTGCATCTGTTATCCTGAAACGATCGGCGGTGAGGCGACCGCTCAACCAACCCGACGATTTGCCGCATGTCAAACGACCAGAATCTTGCGTCCTCCTTCGATCCCGTCTCGATCGACGGTGTCGACATGGAGCACTTTCTCGACATCCTCCGCCATTTGGTTCGGGAACCGGCGGTCGTCGGCGCGGAGGACTCTTTCTTTCGTGTCGTCCGGCGGGAATTGGAAGAAGTCGAGATCGATATCCAGGCCTACAAGGGCGTTTTGGTGGCTCGGGGAGACGCCCCCGACAGCCTCTATTTGTCGGCGCACGTCGATCGGCACGGGTTGGTTTGCACCGGCCCGAACGAATTCCAGTACGCCGCGTTCACGGCGACGAACCAGGGCGAACTGACGGGCGATTCGGTCTCTGAACAGATGATCGAAACGATCAAGGACCGCTTCCACGGCCAGCGGGTTCAAGCCCACATGCCCTACATCGGTACTTATCTGGGTCAGGGGACGATCATTAACAGCTTCGTTTGTCCTCGCCGCCAGAACCTGATTTTCGAAGTCGACGGGCTCGATCAGCTCCAACCCGGCACGCCGGTCTCCTTCCTCGATCGGCTCTCCGTCGGCGGCGGCTACGTTTCGGCACAACTGGACAACGTCGTGTCGGTCGCCGTGCTGATCCATTTGTTCCGCAAGGGATTCCGAGGGACGGCGTTGTTCACCGCCGAAGAGGAAGCGGGCCGCAGTTGGCGGTATGCGTTAGCCTGGTTCCAGCGGGAACAAACGACCACCCGACGTCTGCTCGTCCTCGACACCAGCCCTTACCCTTCGACCGACGCCGCCGAGGCCCAGGATGTGGTGCTTCGCCGCAAGGATGCCGGCGCCCTGTTTTGCCCGCGGATGACCCGGGAACTCGAAATTCGCTGCCAACAACTGGGAATTTCTTTCGATCACAAAGACGCTTACGTCGAGCGGTTGAACCAGGAACGTGAGCGGCCGCTTTCTCTGGGACGCACCGAATTGGGGAGGCTGATCGCCGCCACGCAGGACCGAATCACCGGCAGCACGGTGCAAATCCCCACCACCGGTTACCACACCGCCAACGAAACCGCGTCTCTCCAATCGATCGTCTCCGTTCTACGCCTGCTCGAATCCTACATCACCTCAGACGAGGCCCCTGACGGATCGCCCTAGGTTTTGACAGCCGATCCGTCTAAAATCGTCGTTTGACACAAGTACACTCCTTCCCTCCCGGTCCCCCGTCGCGACATGCTCAAAGCTCTCGAGATGGCCGGTTTCAAGAGCTTTGCGGATCGAACCCGGTTCGATTTCCCGGATGGCATCACCGTCGTCGTCGGCCCCAACGGGTCGGGCAAGTCGAACGTGGTCGATGCGATCAAGTGGGTGCTGGGCAGCCAAAGCGCGAAAAGCCTCCGCGGCAAGGAGATGTCCGACGTCATCTTCAAAGGGGCCCAAGGTCGCGGTCCCGCCGGCATGGCCGAAGCGTCGATTTTCTTCGACAATTCCACCGGCGTGCTGCCGATCGACTCCACAGAAGTCCGCGTGACCCGCCGGGTTTTCCGCAGCGGCGAAGGCGAATACCTGATCAACAACCAGCCTTGTCGGCTGAAGGACGTCAAGGACCTGATCCGCGGGACCGGTATCGGGATCGACGCCTACAGCCTGATCGAACAGGGCAAGGTCGATCGGATGCTCCAGGCCAACGCGAAGGAACGCCGGGCGATTTTTGAGGAAGCTGCCGGGATCAGTCGGTTCAAAGCGAAGAAGATCGAGGCGGAACGGCGGCTGTTGCGGGTTCAACAAAACCTGGTGCGGCTAGGCGACATCGTCGACGAAGTGGCGACGCGTTTGCAGAGCCTCAAGTCGCAAGCCAGCAAAGCGGAAAAATATCGCCAGGCGACCGATCGGCTGAAGGAACTCCGGACCCAATTGGCGTGGAACGATTGGTTGAACCTGTCCACCGAGCTGGAGCAAGCCCAAGCCGAATTGTCGGCGGCCGAGTCGGCGGTCCTTGAGGCGGACGAAACTCGCGACCGCTGCGCCGCCGAGCGACAACAGGTCGATGGCCGATTGCAACAGATCGCCGAACAGGCCCGCGAGGCCGAATCGCAACGCGCCGAGTTGCAGCGAACCCTGGCGGGCTTGAACGGCCAACGCCAAGCCGACACCGTCGCGGTCCGAGACCTGCAAGCCGCCATGGCGCGCAGCCTCCATCGCTTGCGGTTGCTCCAATCCCAAACCGGCGCCGCCGCCTCCGAACTCCGCTCCGCCAGCGACCGGCTGCGAACCTACCATGCCGCTTACGAATCGGCCCGTCAAAAGGTCGCCGACATCGAAGCCGATCGGGCCGCCTGCGAGGCGACCGTCGCCAAAGCGTCCGATCAACGAGAAACCCTGCAGCGCGATCACCTCGCCGCCCTCCGCGAAATCGCCGACGCCGACTCGGCCATCCAACGCACCGACCAACGGATCGCCCAGACCCAGCGGGACGTGGCCGAATGGGAATCACGGGAACGGTCGCTGCGCGCCGAGCTGCTGCAGGCCACCGACGAACTCGCCGAACTCGATCGCCAATGGAACGACCTGCAAGCCGAGATCGAATCGCTGGGCAAGGCGATCGAATTGGCGCGGGCCGAAGTCGATGAACAACGCCGCACCCTCCAGCGGCGGCGCGACGAAATCGCCGCCTTGAAGGTGCGACTGCAAGGCGTCGCCGAACGGGTTTCCGTCCTGGAAGACCTGCAGCGCCGCCAGGAAGGGGTCACCGGCGGCGTTCGCTCGGTGCTCCAACTGCTGCAAGGGCCGACCGCCCGCGAAAGCCCGATCGAAGGTTGCTTGGGGATCATCGCGGACCTGTTCCACACCGATGTCCATGCCGCCCCGCTGATCGACGCCGTGTTGGGGGAACGCGCCCAATACCTCGCCGTCCGCGGCGGTGGGTTCCAACAGGCCGTTCTGGCTGGCGAAATCGAACTCGGCGGACGCATCGGGCTGATCCGCATCGACGAATTGCCGACTCGCCGCCCAGGCGACCGCATCCGCCTGGATGGGCTCAAAGGGGTCATCGGCCGCGTCGATCGCCTGGTTCGCGTCGACAAACACCTGCAACCGCTCGTCAAACACCTGCTGGGCACCACCTGGCTGGTCGACAGCCTCACGACCGCCATCGGCCTGCGTCGCCTCAGCGGCGCGGGGCTGCGGTTCGTCACCAGCCGCTGCGAATTGCTGGAACCCGACGGCAGCCTCGTGATCGGCCCGGCCGGCGCCGCCGCGGGGTTGGTCAGCCGCCGGAGCGAATTGTTGGCGGCCCAAGAACAGCGAAAACTATATCGGTTCCAATTGCGTGACTGCGAGCTGGAAGCCGAACGCTTGGCCGAACGGCTCGACCAAGACGAAGCCGAACTCGGCCAAATCGAACAACGGCTCCGTGGCCTGGTCGTGCAGCGGGCGGCGGCCGAAGCGAATCGGCGTCACGCCCAAGATCGCTTCCAGGATCGCTCGCGAGATCTTGCCGCAGCCGTGGAAGGATTGGCGGGACACCGCAGCCAGTTGCAAGCTCGCCAGACCGAACGAGAACGCTTCGCCGAACGGCAAGCCGAACTGGTGACGAAACTGGCGGAAATCGAAGCGGAAACCGTCGCCAGCGACACGGAACTGTCCGCCGCCCGGGGCGCCTTGCAAGAAGTCACCAGTCGCCTGATGACGGCGTCCGTCGAAGTCGCTCGGGCCGAACAGAAGGTCGAAGCGATCACGGCGACGATCGAACAACAACGCCGTGATCAAACCCAACGGGAAGCGGCCCTGGAAGAAATCCGGGCCCAGCGACGTGAAGACGCCGCCCGGTGCGACGAGATCTCCTTGCGCCTGCTCAACGCCGGCGACGCCGTCGCCCACGATCTGCTTCGTGACGAAGCGATCGAGCGGGAATTGCTCGGCTTGGCTCAGGTCGCGACGGAAGTTCGCGCCAGCGGGCGGGCAGGGCAAAAGGCCTACGACGCCGCCGTCCAACAGGCGACCGAAGCGAACCAGCGGCTGCACGAAATCACCCGCGGTCGTGACGCCGCCGTGATGCGCCGGCAAACCCTCGCTCAGCGTCTGCTCGAAGACTACGAAATCGATCTGGAATCGGAACAGCCCCCCGAAACGCTCGAACCGATCGCGGATCGGGAAGCCTGCGAAGAAGAGATCCAGCACCTCCGCAGCCAGTTGCAGAAGACCGGTTCGGTCAACATGGAAGCGTTGGAGGAACTCCAGGCGCTGCAAGCCCGCTACGACGAACTTCACGGCCAATATCAAGACCTGACGGCAGCCAAGGATTCGCTGCAACGGGTGATCGGCAAGATCAATTCCGAAAGCCGCCGGTTGTTCGTCGATACCCTCGAAGCGATCCGGCAAAATTTCCAGCGGCTCTATCGCAAATCGTTCGGCGGCGGGACGGCCGACCTGATTTTAGAAGATGCCGACGACCCGCTCGAAGCCGGCGTCGAAATCATCGCCACCCCGCCCGGCAAACCGTCTTTCAGCAACTCGTTGCTCTCGGGCGGCGAAAAGGCGCTCACCGCGGTGGCGCTCCTGATGGCGATCTTCCAGTTCCGTCCCAGCCCCTTTTGTGTGCTCGACGAAGTCGACGCGCCCTTCGACGAAGCGAACATCGGCCGGTTCGTCACGGTACTGAACGAGTTCCTCGACCACACCAAATTCGTCGTCGTCACCCACAGCAAAAAGACGATGACCGCCGCCACGACGCTCTACGGCGTCACGATGCAAGAATCGGGAATCAGCAAGCAGGTATCGATCCGGTTCGAAGACGTCAGCGAAGACGGAGAGATCAACACCGACGCCGCTTGACCGCCACCTTGTCCAAAACCAGACGCAACATCCGAAGGGGATGAGTCAAACGCCCACCGGGCCTCGTCTCCCCATGCCGGAGGCATTACAGCCCGGAGGCATTACAGCCCGGAGGCGTTACAGCCCGGAGGCATTACAGCCCGGAGGCATTACAGCAATAAGCCGCGAGTCGCGAAGCGCACCCGGGGATAAACGCCAAGTGCCGCAACCCAAAGTAGTAGGCACTCTCCGAGTGCCATGACCCTCCAAAAGCAACGCTTTTGCGAGGAGGTCGGACGGCGGACGGCAGAGGGACTGTGCCCGCTACTTTTTAAACCTCACACCCCCGCAGGGGTCGCGGCCCAACTGGGCAAGGGGACGATCGAGTACGATTACGAGTACCGCTGTGCTGAGTACGAGTATCGCTGTGCTGAGTAAGTGCCTCAACAGGATTGTTTCGGTATAATCTGGCAAGCCGTTTGAGGGCGGTGTCGTTCTGCGAGTTCGATTTGTAGAAGAGGGGTCCTGTTGAGGTGCTCAAATTGTATGGATGCCAAGGCCAAGCTTTATCGGCGGCGATGAAAAAATGTGTCGCCCTCCGGGCTAAGAAATCAGGCGGTCATTCTCGGCTCCTGCTTTACGCCACCGGCGGGAGAGAAAAGGGTCAGGATCAATACTGTTCGGCACAGCCAACGCGGCGGGAGAAGCCGGGTCGCTTTTCAAGGGTCACGCCACACTGTAGTGGCGGTTTGCTGCGTTGGCTCCCGTGGTTTTGGGGGCCGTGCGCGCAGCAGAAGATCACCGGATGGTGCCATCCGTGGTTTGGTCACACTTCAGTTTGATATGGGCCGCGAATCCTGCAACGGATTCCTGATTGATCCGCAGATTCAAGGGGAGGGTACAAGGCCTCGAAAAGCGGGTGGCACTTCCCGCTAGTCGCGATCCGGCCTTCTGCGGGCCGCTTTGATTGACTTGCGGATTGCCGTCGTCTGATTGGCTCGGTTGGCGATCCGGTCAGTTTGTCGCTTGCCGCTTTGCCCGCTGGATCGGGTCGTATCGACGAGTCTGCTCGACTCGGATGGCGAGTTCTTGCTCGAGCCGCGCGAGCGTTTCACTCAGCTCCGGCGCTAGCGACGTTGCCCGCAAATCACGCGTTTCATCAGGATCGTCTTGCGTGTCGAAGAACCCGCCGCCGTGATAGAGCTTGTATCGCTGATCCCGCACGTGCTGCGACGCCATTCCCCGACGGCCATCCCGTTCGTACCAGCAGTAGATCACGGGTTTCACGCGTTCCTCGGCGCGGCCCGCGAAGACCGGCAGCAAACTTGTGCCATCGAGCTGATCAGCGAGCTGCGTCGGCGGCGTGACCCCGGCGACATCCAGCAGCGTCGGAAAAATGTCAGTGAAATCGACCAACTGGTCGCTGACCTGTCCGGGACGGATCTTGACTGGCCAACTGGCGATCATGGGCACGTGAGTTCCCGAATCGAGCGTCTTCCCTTTGCCGCCGCGAAAATCTCGGCCGCGAAAAGGCGAAACGATGTCGACGAAGGTGCCGTTGTCGGCGGTGAAGATCACCAGCGTGTTGTCAATCAGCCCCGTTGTCGCCAAGCGATCGAGCAACTTGCCGACCATTTTATCCGTGTAGCGGACGAAGCCGTCCCAATACTTTTGGTCGCGGTACCCACCCGGTTCGTTGGTCGCGTCGCGCCACATGGCGGGGTCCCAATCGGGGTGATCCGGCGTCGGCACGAACGGCCAATGCGGCAGGATCATCGGGTAGTAGGCTAAGAACGGCTGATCGGAGTCGCGCCGCGATTCGAAGAACTCGCACAGATAATCGGAAACCAGATCGGGACCGAACTCGCCGTTCTTGAAATCCTTCAACTCCCCATCGATCTCCAGCCCCGGGTTCGGATAACGGCTCGGTCGCCGCACCAGTTGCCACAAACAATGTCGATCAAAGCCGAAATGGCGGGGGGCTTCGATCCCCCCATCGAGCTGCCATTTGCCGGCGATCGCGGTCGCGTAACCGGCTTGCCGAAGCACCTTCGCAAAAGTCATGGCGTCGGGATCGAGCAGCCCGAAACGGATGTAATTCCGCTGGTTGTGAATCCCGGTCATGATCTGAATCCGCGACGGGGTGCAGATCGGCTGCGAATGGGCGTGGTCGAACCGAATCCCTTGAGACGCCAACCGATCGATGTTGGGCGTTTCGTACACCGTGCTGCCGTAACAGCCGAAATTCTCGTAGCCGATGTCGTCGGCCATGATCACCAGCAAATTCGGCCGATCTTTCGCACCCGCCGAAGCGATCATGGCCAAGCTGAACAGGACCGCTGACCAACTCAGCCGGCAGCCGCGAAGCGAAGTTAGCACCAAAAACATCACAGCGCTCCAGAAAAGAAGAGACCGTCGTCAACAAGTTTAACAGCGACGTGGCGAGAAAAGTGGCAGGTAGCTATTTGCGATGCCCGAGGCAACCGGCTGATCAGGTGGTCGAAATCGGCTTGAGCGGCGGGACCAGCAATCGATAGATTACAGGCGTGATGAACAGTGTGAATAGGGTCGACCCGGCCAAACCCCAGACGATCACCGTCGCCAACGGCCGTTGCACGTCCGAGCCGAGGTCGGTGGCGAGCGACGCCGGTAGCAACCCCAACATCGAGCTGAGCGTGGTCATCAAGCCCGGACGCAAGCGGTCGAGTCGCCCGCGGACGATCGCATCGTCCAAGCCCCAACCCGACAAGCGGTAGCCGGTCACACCCTTGAACATCAAGACCGCGTCGGTCATCGCGATCCCGAACAGCGTTGCGAAACCGACTCCGGTCGACACGTTCAGGTGCATGCCACGCAGGTACAACGCCAACGCGCCGCTGGCGACCGCGAAGGGCACCGGCAGCATCAAGATGATCGCGGCCCGCAATGAACCGAACGCCGCCACCATCGAGACGAAGATGATGCCGACCGTGATCGGGATCAGCAGGGCGAAGTGTCGCTGGGCGCGATCCAGGTTCTCGAACATCCCCAACCACTGCACGTGGTAGCCGGATGGCAAATCCATCTGTTCCTCGAACCGCTGCTGAGCTTCCGCGACGAAGCCCCCCTGGTCACGCCCGGCGATGTCACACCGAACCGTCACGCGACGCCGTCCGTCCTGGCGGGCGATCACGGTCTGGCCATCGACGACGCGGATGTCGGCGATCTGGGACAACAACACGGGCACGCCGGACTCGGAATAGACCGCCAACTGGCCGATCGCGACCGGAGACCTTCGGGACCGTTCGTCCAATTTCGCCACGATCGCGAATCGACGGTCCTCCTCAGTGACCATCCCGATCGGCTCGCCTCCGATCGCCAGATTCACCAAGCTCATGACACTTGAGATCGGCACGCCGAATCGGGCGCAGCGTTGACGATCCGGCTCGATCACCAATTGTGGTTGTGGCCCCTCTTGCTCGATGCTGACATCGCGGTTGCCTGGAACCCGCTTCAGCAATTCGACGGTTTGGTCGGCCAGTTCCAGCAGCGTGTCGAACTCATCGCCGGACAACTCGATCGCCAAGTTCGCCGAGGTGCCGTTCGCGTCTTCGGTGACGCTGTCGATGATCGGCTGGGTGAAGTTGAACCGCGTCGTCGGGAACTGGTCCCGAAAGCGGTTTCCGATCGTCTCGACCAGTTCACGCTTGGTCCGAAAGTCCTTCCACTGGCTAGCCGGTTTGGGGCCGATCATCATCTCGATGCGACTGGCCGGGAACGGGTCGGTACCGTCGTCGTTGCGCCCGACTTGGACGACCGCGAAATCGATCTCGTCGTACTCCAAAGCGATATCCCGCAGCACCCTGCCGAACTCGGCCGTCTTCTGAAGGCGCGTGCCATCGGGAAAGTTCGCGCGCACCCAAATCACGCCTTCATCAAGGTATGGGAGGAACTCGATCCCCAGCCGTGGTCCGATGAACGCGGTCAGCAGGACGAGCCCACAACCGGCGATCGTCGCCACCAAGTACCGCGCGGCCAACAACCATCGCAGGATGCGGTCGTAAATCGGGTAGACCAGCCCCAACAACGGGTTGGTCCATTCCTGATAACCGCGGCGGAAGATCAGGGTCGCGAGCACCGGCAGGACGAACAGCGCGAACAGTAGCGCGCCCGTCAAGGCGAACAGCAACGTGATCGCCATCGGTCGAAACAGCAGCCCCTCGATGCGAGTCAACGACAGCAGCGGCAGGAAGGCGACCATGATCGAAGCGACCGAGACGAATACCGGCCAATGGATGTCCAACGCCGTCTCGCGAATCACCTTGGCGACCTCGCGCGGGCTCCTCGCCCCGGACGCTCCCAACCGCCGCGCGATGCTCTCACCCATGATCACCGCGCCGTCGACCATGATCCCGAAATCGATCGCCCCGATCGACAACAAGCCGATCGGGATGTCGATGATGTACATCATCATCAACGCGAACAGCACCGAAAACGGGATCGTCATCGCGACCAACAACGCCATCGATGGCCGTCCCATGAACAGGATCAGCACCAGTACGACGAGGGTGATGCCGAGCGAAACGCTGTGGCTGACCGTCGCGAGGGTCACTTCTACCAACTGCGTTCGATCGTAGTAAGGCGTGACGCGAACGCCTTCGGGGAGCCCGGTCAGGTTGAGTTCGGCGACGGCGGCCTGCACGCCCTCGAGTACCTCCGACGGGTTTTCGCCACGACGCAACAGGACGATCCCCGATACGCCGTCGTCGCGATCGTCCTTCCCGAAAATGCCGTTCTGGGGGGTGTGATCCTCACGCACCTCGGCCAAGTCGCGGAGGTAGATCGGGATCCCTCGGATCGAACGGATGAAGGTCCGCTCGAGGTCCTCGATCGTCTCGATCAGCCCACGACCGCGGATCACCATCGACATGTCGCCGCGGTTGACAACGCTGCCGCCCCCGGCGGCGTTGTTGTTGACGATCGCGTCCTCGATGTCATCGATCGTCAGGTCGTACCGGAGTAACTGCGCGGGGTTAAAAACCACCGCGAATTCACGTTCCAATCCTCCGAGGTTCGCCACCTCCGCGACCCCCGGCACCCGCATCAACCGGCGAATCACGATCCAATCGTTGTACGTTCGCAACTCCATCGGCGTGTAGCGACCGTCCGAAACCAATTCGTAGCGGTAAACTTCGCCATAAGCCGTCGCCAGCGGACCCAACTCGAATTCGACACCCTCCGGCAACTCGACGCCGCTCAAGTTCTCTTGCACCCGCTGCCGGGCCCAATACGGTTCGACCGACTCGTCAAAGATCATCTGCACGACCGACAGGCCGAAGATCGTCCGCGACCGCACGACCTCCACCCGCGGCAAACCGAGCATCGCATTTTCGAGCGGGATGGTGACCAACCGCTCCACCTCTTCCGGCGCACGACCGGGATAGATGGCGATCACCTGGACCATCTGCTCGGAGATGTCGGGATAGGCGTCGACCGGTTGTTGCCGGAAGGCCCAAACCCCAGCCCCCGCCACGACGACTGCGAACGCCAGCACGACCCAGCGCATCCGCAGGCCGGCTTCGATCAAACTGCCGATCATCGCGCCCCCGACCGTGAATCACGCAGCATCCCGGCGACGACCGGTTTCAATAAGATCGTATTCTGGGTGATCACCTCGGCGCCCGGTTCCAAACCGGACAAGACCTCAATCTGACGTCGCTCTGCGTCACCGACTTCGATGCGAGTGAGCTTCCACACATGCGGGTCGTCCGCGTCTTTTTGCAAGACAAAATCGCTTCCCCCGATGTGGATCACCGCTCAACTCCGAATCGGCTTCGTGAATGTCCTTGCGACCGTCGATCTCCGCAGCCAACAAGTCGGCTTCGGCTTGCTGCAAGTCGGCCCGCGTGTCGGTCCCGGCGGCGACCAGACGCTGCAAACGTTCGACGATCGTCCGCAGACTCTCCAAGACGGTAGCCGCCCGCCGGCTGTCGCGGCTGCTCGTCCGACCCACTGCGACGGTGGGGTTGGGCTGGTCGCGCAAAAGTCAAATGATCCGAGGCGATCGTTGGCGTTCACCGGCATCCGAAGTCCCCTCACAATGCCCGTCGCGTGTTCCCGCGCGACTCTCCTCGTTGTCCGTCACTCGACGGGGTCGTATCGGTTTTATCGGTCAGGAGGGTGCGTCGTAAGAGTCCTGATGTACTGGCTAAACCCGGCAACCCAGAGGCTCCAAGCTGCCTAGCCGTCAAAGTGCCGGCAGCAGCCGAGCCATCGGAGGGTGTCACCCACGCGTTGGCCTGCACGCGCGTGGTTCGAAATGAGTGCTGCACTGGTCGCGGACTGAATCGTCAGGCGCAGTCGGCTCTTTCGATGCCGACAACCACTGTCCGCGGCGGATCGAAGCCGTTGAAGCGACTGGCGATGGAAGTGGTGTACGCCCCGGCGTGGTGAAAAGCGATCCGGTCCCCGGCACGGAGTTCGGGCAGGTCAAATAGGCCCGGCAACGCATCGTAGCTATCACACGTCGGCCCAGCGAGACGGCAGGTCTGAAGCGGGCGATCCTCAGCTTCGACCGTGATCGGCATGGTCAGCCCGCCCTTGGCCGGAGACCACTCGAACAGCCCGTGGTGGATTCCCGCATCCAGATAAACCCAGCGAACTCCGCCCCGCGTGGCCGTGCCGACCACCGACGTGACGAGCGTTCCGGCTGTCGCGACGATCGCCCGGCCCGGTTCCATCGTGACCCGACAACCGACGGCACCGAAGCGATGCGGCGAAGCGAGCCTGACGACTTCACCGATCGAGTTCAGGTCCGGAACTTCGGCGGTGTAACGCACGGGAAACCCGCCACCCAAACTGACGATCTCGACGGACGAACCATCCTCGGCAAGCCGCTCGCAGACCGCCTCGCAAGTCCGCAACGCCGCGGCCCAAGTACAGAGCGATTCACATTGGGACCCGACATGAATCGTGATCCCCGCGGGGCGAACGCCACGTTGTCTTGCAAACCGAAACAGTTCCACGGTGTCCTCAGGACTACATCCGAACTTACCGTTCATCGGTATGCGACTGCCCTGACCGTCCACCTCGACGCGGACGACTATCTGGCTTCGTGGGGCAAACCGAGCGATCTTCTCGACCTCCTCGCGCGAATCCGCAGCCAGCCTCGTCACGCCGGCCTCGTGGAGTTGGCGAACGAACGCAGGAGCCTTGATCGGATGCAGGCACATGATCCGGTCGGCCGCGACACCGAGCGACAAGACAAGCCGCAATTCATGCGGCGAAGCGACCTCAAACCCGACACCAAGCCGAGCGAGGGTCGCGGCGATCCGCGGGTCCGAATTGCACTTCAAAGCGTACCAAACCTCGACGTCCGGAAACGCGGCACGGATCGCCTCGACGTTCCCTTGGACGGCGGGCAAGCTGACGAGCAAGAACGGCGTTTCTTGATCCCGGTTCGCCGCGAAGGGGTCATCCCAAACAGCCTCTCGCTCGCAGCGCTGCTCGTCAACGCATAGGTGGTCGCGATCGATCGTTGCCGGCGGATTCGTCATGGCATCGGAAGGTGACACATAACGCAGGAGCGGACGTCAATAGCCATGATCACCAACAGGTTCGGCCGATCTTGAGCGAAGCCGATGTTGGCGACGAATCCGAATTGCGATAGCGATCCGGACAGCGTGAGAGTGAGCGTGACGGTGCGAAGCGGTCGCACCCATTTCATTCGGTCGCCTTCAATTTTGCGATCAGGAAATCGGTAGGTGTCGCGTGGCGGATGTCGGGGGCTCCTCGATAGACCAGTTCGCACTCGACACCCAGCTCGTTGCACTTCTCCTGCAACTTCACGCCAAAGTTCGACGTGTGCGTCGGGTCGCCTTGGTTTTGTCCCAATGCAGGCGGCGTGGCGTAGTAGAGGTAGACGGGCGGGTCGTCCGCGGTCAACAACGCGTAGGGCGAGTAACGCTCAATCCAAGGCAACAACGACTCACGCTTGGAAAGGAATTCCGCGAAACCGGCCGGCGTGTTGCCGCCGACGCCGAACGCGTGTCCGCCATAACGACTGTTCGGCGTCCACTCCTTCATCTGCTGCGGATCGAGTGTCGTCTGCGCGCCGGTGACAGCGACGCACCACAACCGCGTCGACTCGCGAGCGACCGGATCGTCGCTGTTCGGGTCCGCCTGGTCATCATGAAACGCCAACCACAAGCTGGAGCAGGCTCCCGCCGAACCGCCCGTTGCACCGATCCGTTCCCGATCAATGTTCCACTCGTCCGCCTTGCTGCGAACGAACTGCAACGCCCGGGCCGCGTCGTCCAGCGGTCCCTTCACGGGCGGTTCGATCCCGTCCGCGGTGGCTTGAGCGATGAAACGGTAATTGATCGACGCGACCGAAATCCCCGCTCCAAGTAACTTGACTACCTGCACGAACCTCCCGGTCCGATCCTTGTCGCCGCCCTGCCAACCGCCGCCATGAATGACGAACACCAGCGGCGTGGGCTCGTCCGATTTCGCTTGCCAGAAATCGAGCACCTGACGCGGGTGTTCCCCGTAGGCGACGTTCGCCAACGTCGGCGGGGGCAAGGCCGGGTTGGCGGCAGACGCAGCCGGATTCGCAGGCCGCCGATTCGGCTGACGGTTCGGCCGCGAGGTCTCGGATTGACCAGGTTTTGATTGAGCCTCAGGCTTCGCTTCAGACTGGCTTTCGGGTTGTTTATCCTGCTGGTTTTCCTGTGGTCCGTTATCGAGTGCTTTCGGCGGATCAGCTTTCGGTTGAGAACGCGGTTGCGCCGCCGGTTGTCCGCGGCGCTGTTGCGGCCGCGGCACTGCTATTCCCAACGGGTTGCTGGGGTCCATCTTCTGCAAGTCCAACTCCGAGGGGCTGCCGCCGAACTGCGCGAAATACATTTCCTGGAACGGGTTGATGCGTGGCCCGACGACCTTCTCGTTGACCATCTGCGGCACCGTTTCCTGCCACCAAGCTTCGAAGGCCGCCGCCAATTCCAGAACGACTTCGGGGTGATCCGCCGCCACGTCGTGCTGCTGGCCATAATCGCTTTGCAAGTCAAAAAGTTGCCAGTTCGGTGTCTCCGCAGGTCGCTCGTTGACGATCACCCAGCGACCGCTCCGAACCGCCACCGCACCGTACTTGCCCGTTTCCGGATCGGCCATCTGCGGCCAACGGCCGACGTGAGTGACCAGCATCCGGTCCGCCCAATCGACCGCGTTTGCGGACGACTCATTCGCGGGAGCATCCTCGGCCGCAGTCGCCGCCGCTTGTTGACGCAGCAGCGGCACCAAGCTGCGGCCTTCCACCTGCCGCCGAACCGGCTCGTCCAATTCCACACCAACCAGTTCCGCGATCGTCGGCAAGAAATCGATGTGAGCCGCCAGCTCGCCACGGTCCGCCGGTTGAAACGCCCCAGGCCACCGCCAAAACGAGGCGGCTCGCGTCCCCCCGATCCACGGGCTCCCCTTGCTGCCACGCATCCCGGCGTTGAAGACCGGTACACCGGCGGTGCCGCCGTTGTCAGTGATGAACACGAACAGCGTGTTTTCGGCGATGCCCCACTCTTCAAGCTTCCCCAACAACTTGCCGACGTTCTCGTCGATGTTGTGGATCATCCCGAAGAAATTTTCTTGGTTACTCGTCAAACCCTTCCCTTCGTAAATCGCCTTGTCCTCGGGGCGCGCGATGTAGGGACTGTGCGGGGCGTTGGTCGAGATGTAAGCGAAGAAAGGTGAATCGGAGGTTCGTCGTCCGTCGATCCAACGGGTCGCTTGGTCGAAGAAGATGTCGGTGCAGTAGCCTTGCGTCTTGACGAACCCGCCGTTGTGCAGGATCGCGGGATCGAAGTAACGGTTGCCCGGTGCATCGCCGCAAGACCCGGGATAAGTCTGACCGATGCCGCCCGCGCCATGAATGAAAACCTCGTCAAAGCCGCGGCGATCCGGCCGATACTCGGTTTCATCCCCCAGGTGCCATTTGCCAAAAATCCCGGTCGTGTAGCCGGCGCGGCGAAGCAGATCCGGCAGCGTGACGGCATCGAGCGTCAACCGTTCCCGTTCGAAGATCGTGTGCGTCACGCCGTTCTTGAACTCGTGCCGCCCCGTCAACAGCGCCGATCGAGTCGGCGCGCAAGTGGGGCTGACATGAAAATCGGTGAACCGAACCGACTGGGAATGAAGCCGATCGAGGTTCGGCGTTCGCAACACCGGGTTGCCGTGAACCGACAGGTCACCATAGCCCTGATCGTCGGTGATTAAGAAAACGATGTTCGGGCGCGTCGCTTCGGACGGTTTCGCACTCGCATTCTCAGCCGCCGTTTCTGATTCCGTTTGGGCGAACACCGGGCTGAGCGTGCCGAGCGTGAAGTGCAATCCGAACGGCAGGAGCGCGCCAACGAATAACGCCGACCGCAAAGTAAATCGGTTCATGAGCTGGTTCATCGTCGAAGAGGGAGCGTAACGGGGAGGATGAGCTGAGCGGGGACCGCGGTTCGCCGCGCCAACCCGCAATCGGGCGTGCCCGCCGCGACGAACGAGACGATGATTCTAACACAATCCGTCCCAACCAGATCGTTCAATTCGGACCGGCCAACGAGAACAGAATGCCCCCCAACCGACTGATCAACGCAGACAAACTGCCGTCGGAAAGAGACCCGCGAGCTGCTCGTTCGTCGGCTGCCGAGCGTATTCGCTGATCTCGTAAAGTTCGATGAACTTCAACGCGTCAGCCTGCTCCTTGCCGAACGCCTTCGTCAATTCCCCGCGAAAACGCTCCGCCCGCGGCGCGATGTGGCGATTCACCCACTGTTCCACCCAGTCCTGTTTGCCCGCTTCATCAGCCGGAACGGTGTCGAGAATGTCTTCTTCATACGCCAGCCATTCAAAAAGTTGCGTCCGGTGGCAGGCGAGCATCCGTGCGATCGTCGACAGGTGATCGGCAACGTCGAGCACCACGTCAGGACGCAGCGGCGCCGGCCGCGTGAACAGGTCAGGCAAGTAGGCGACGACAGGATCACGCCGCAGCGCCGGCACTTCCCGCAGGACGTTCGGGACCGTGACCAGATAAGACGCGTCTTGAACCGCTTGGCCCACCGCCCGGTGGTCGGGGTGGTAGTCACAGGTGCGGTGGGTCAGCACCAGATCGGGGCGAAATTCGCGGATCTCGCGGATGATCCGCCACCGGACGTCGAGGCTCGGCTGGAGCGTTCCGTCGGAAAAGTCCCAAGTAACATACGTCGCGCCGATCACCGCCCCTGCCGCCGCCGCTTCGGCCCGCCGCAGCCCGATCATCTCTTCCGGCGGGCGAACGTGATGTCCGGACGACCCGTCGGTGACGGAAACGAGTTTGACGACGTGACCGAGCTGCCGGTAGACCGCAGCCAAACCGCCGGCATGGTACTCCGCATCATCAGGATGGGCACCAAGAACCAACAATCGCAAAGGCGTTACGTGAGGCATCATAACAAGGCGGCTGTCACGCCGCGCATCAGGGCAAGACGATGGGTTAGCATCGCGCGGGAAATATCTGTCGCCACATCCACGCTCTGGCGAGCGTAGCTACCGTCGCCAGACGGTGGCCATACCCAACGGATTGGAAAAAAACAGACAGTTATTTTCCGCACGATGCTTAAACGACGAATCAAACGAACTTGGTGATGCCGGGAAGGGCGATTTCGACCGGGGGAGCTGGCCCCCACTCGTAAGCTTCAGGCGAGAGATCCTCAGCCGAATTCAAGGCTTGATCCCAACCGATCTCTTGCCCGGTGTAAGTCGCCATCCTACCCATGATCGCCAGCAAGGTGCTGTAACACATGTATTCGCCGTTATTCAGCGGCACGCCGGCGCGGATGCCGGCAAACAACTCGTCGTGCTCGACTTGGTACATGTTTTTCGACTTCCCCTCGAACCGCCACGTCGAGTCGTTCGTGATATCAAGCTTACTTTCCGACACGGTCGCGCGGCCTTTCGAACCGATCGCGTAAGCCGACATGTCGTTCTTGCAACCACGTTGTTGACGGCAATTGCTGAACAGCCTCGCGCCGTTCGGGTATTCGTACGTCACGCTGTGGTGATCGAAAATGTTCCCGTACATCGGGTCCGTTCGAACTTGCCGACCGCCCATACCGATCGCCTTGACGGGATAGCCTCCCATCACCCAGGCGCAGACGTCCAGATAATGAACGTGCTGCTCGACATTGAAATCGCCCGACAGCCAGGTGAAGTAGTACCAATTGTGCATTTGCCAATGCATGTCGGTCCAATCGTCCTGACGCGCCTTGACCCAAATCGGACCGCGGTAATCGTTGGCGATCAGCGTGTGGATGTCGCCGATCGCGCCGTCATGGATCCGCCCGACCGCTTCCCGAAATCCGGCGTCGTAGCGGATGCACAGCCCCGACACGACCGACAAATTCTTACGTTTGGCTTCGGCACAGGTTTCCAGTACCGAGCGCACCCCAGGGGCATCGACCGCGACCGGCTTCTCCGCAAAGACGTGCTTGCCGGCGTCGATCGCCGCGCGGATATGAAGCGGCCGAAAGTGCGGCGGTGTGGTCAACAGCACGACGTCGACGTCGGTCGCGAGCAATTCCTGGTAGGCGTCAAAGCCGACGAACTGGCGGTCCGGCGCGACATCGATCTTCGGGGCGATCGTTTGGTCGGCTGACAACGATTGCAGGCTGGTTCGCAGCGGCGGTTCGAAGACGTCCGCCATCGCCACCAACTTGACCCGTTCGTCAGCCAACAACGCCTGACGCGCAGCCCCCGTCCCGCGCCCGCCGCAACCGATCAGCCCCACGCGCAGCACATCGTCGGTCCCGGCAGCATGCACGGTTTGCGGACGCGTGACCGCGGTCGTCCCGAGCGTAACAGCGGCGGTCGTCATCGCCGCCGTCGATAACGACCCGCCGATGAATTGGCGGCGAGTCGGCGCCGCGGGGTTGCCGGCGGCTGAGGTTTGGTTCGTCGGTTTCATCGCAGGAGGCTCAGCGGGGGTTGGAGGGATCGTGATCGAGCGGTCGGATTTCGAGGTTTCGAAAGAAGATCTCGTTCTGTTCGTTCTCCAGCAAAATCCTGCCGGCAGTAGGGTAAACGCCATAACACTCGTTGACCGTGGTGCCGTTGATCTTGATCGTGATCCGGTCGCCTCGGCAAATGCATTCGACCAACGTCCATTCGCCCAACGGGCTGGCGACGTCATCCTTGCCTCGTGTGTCGAGCAGTTCGCGGAAACCGGGCTCGTGGTCCGACCACCAAAACTGCTTGCCCGAATAACTTGTCGGCGTCCCGCCGCGCTGCCAACGGGTGCGGCCGTCGCTGGCGGTTCGCGTGTCGCTGGTCAACGTGACCGGGATCGTTTTTCCATTCGCATCTTCACCGCGGATGACGATCAGGTCCCCTTCGCACCCTTGTGCCAATTGGCATTCGATCGACGCCATCCAGACGCCGCGGGCGTTGCCATGCGGCCCGGTGGCGTGCAACAGGATCCCCGAGTTCCGCACGTACTTCGAACCGTCCGTCCGGTCGCCCCATTTGTATTCGACCCGCAAGTGATAATCACGGTAGGCATCGTTCGTGGCGAGGTATCCCAACGACCGGCCGCCCAAGTGAATCATCCCGTCGGTAACTTGGTATTCGCCCAACGGATCGTCATGCCCCGATCCACGTATCCAAGTCGTGAACCCCGTCAGGTCCCGGCCGTTGAACGGACGAATGATCTCCCGCTCAGGCGTGATCACGACCACCTCGTCGCCCGCAACCGCCGGGTCCGGCGATTGGCTGAGGCTCGGCAAAGGCACGGCCACTGAGTGAACGATTAGCAGCATCAGCAGCCGGATGGCGTTTCGAAGCATGACGATCGGCCTTGGCATGGCGGGCAGCGCTGTTTGCCCGCGACGGATGGCGGGAACAACGTGGCGGGAACGGTGTGGCTGAAACCTCGCAGCTCAAACGCTGAACTTCGTAAATGGCAAGCGAATCGCGTCAGACGCCCCGCAGGTCACCGGCCGCCCTGTTCAGCTCGGCGGGGGCCCGGTTCAGCCCGGCGGAATCTGAGTCTGCAACCCCGCGATGACCGTTTCGATGAACTCGCGAGCCCGTTTGGCCAAGTCATCGATTCCCTCGGGATCGGTCGGACGAGGAACGATCGGGGCGAAGATGTTTTCGAAGCACAGCGGCATCCTCAAGCCCGTGAAGGCGACCGGGTGCAGCAACCGGTAGTGATCGATCTCGCCGAATCCCGGCCCGCAGTCCTGATCGACCGGCCAATTGCGATGGTCTTTGATACAAAAACTCGCCACCGTGTCGGCGCACTTGCGGATGTCAGGAATCGGGTCGACGTCCAAATAGTCCATCACGTTGCCGGCATCGTAATTGACGCGGATCGCCGGTTCGTCCACCTCACGAATGATCTCGGCACAAGCCTCCCCCGTCCCGGTCGACCCGCCATGCTGTTTGACCACCAAGGTGACGCCGGCGTCGGATGCGATCGGCCCGAGAATCTTCAACCGCTCTACCCAAACCTCCCGTTTACCGCCGCTGGTATGGCCGAAAGTCAGCACTTGACCGATCCCGGCCGCAGCCGCCTGGTGGATACGAGCCGTCAAAATTTCCAAACCGTCAGGGGCCTCCGGATAGACTGTCGAAAACATCATCACCGGTTCCAGCCCCAGATCGCGGCAGCGCCGCGCCAGATCGCGAGCGGCCGCGGGCGGCGCGTCCGCTTCCAACACCGCCGTCCGTGGACCACCCGGTGATTCTTGATGAGTCGTACCCCAAGCGACAAAGTTGAACCCGGCGGACCGAATGCCGGTCAACGCCCGCTGCAAGGGAAAAGCGGAATAGGGCAGCGTCATGCAAGCAAGCTGGAACTCCGTCGGTTTCGCCGCAGCCCCCGCGGAAGCCGCAGAGTCCTGCGTCGCACGGACCGTCGACGACGTGAACAACGTCGAAGCGGCGACCCCGGTCAACGCCGACAACAACCACTCGCGACGGTTCACCGCAGCAAAATCTGGTTTCATCACGGCAACGTCCGATCGAGAAAAAAACGGGGAACAGGCGGACTTCAAACGGCAAAACAGGCGGATCACACCGACGAGCTGAAACGAGCCTCGCACTCGACCAACTCGCCAACCACCGAAACGACCAGCAAGCCACCCATCATAAAGGCTCCACAGCCCCCTGTCACGCATTCCGCCCCGCCTATCAGTTCCGATTCGACGGCAATCAATACCGCCCGCCACTTCGCCGCATCGATCAACCGGGCGCCCCCGCGTAACGCCTCGCAGTCGCAAGTCACGAACGGACGCCCACAGATTCCCTCCCAATCATCGGCTCTTCAGGACCAAACAGAATATCACGAGCGACCCGAATCAGTCGTAGCAGCGCTCGAGTCGCATGCACCCTGTCGGCACTTCGCAGGCGAAAGCCGCAGCAGCAAAACGTTAGAAATCACTCCAGGAGAAACAAACGCAAAGAAATACGGCATAGCAGGTTCGCCATGCCACAAACTGAAGCAAAACCATCCTCGCCGAAATCCGACGCGTCGAACCGCCGCGATTAAGTACCTCAACAGGATTGCTCCGGCATAAAATGGCAAGTCGTGCGACGGCGGTGTCGTTCAGCGCGTTCGAGTTGTACAAGATGGGGCCTATTGAGGTGCTCAATTTGTGTGGATGCTAAGCTTTATCGGCGCCGCTGAAAAACTGTGTCGCCCGGGCTTTGGGAGTTCATTTTCCCGGTTCCGGTGGCTTACGCCACCGGCAAGTATGTGTCGCCCTCCGGGCTAAGAGATCAGGCGGTCATTCACGGTTCCGGGCTTTGCGTTACCGGCGGGTAATCGGCCCCACAAAATTTTTTTGAAAATTCTGGGCGAACGTCCAACGCCGGTGTCGGATAATGCGTTTGAGTTATGAGGAACCAGGCCTGTTGAAGTGCTTCGCAGTTCGAAATCCGGAAGTCATGCAAAATCTCCCGAGTCCGGAGAAGAAATGTCAGACCAACAAAGCGGCAAGCATCGGCAATAGGCTCAGTTGAATGACAAAACCGAAGCGATGGACGTTCGTCAAATATTACTGATAGACCGCCATTTCAACTCAGGCATGTGCAACTACGCACAGGAGTGATCGGTCGCTCACCCCTAGCCCGGAACCCGGAGGGCGACGCATTCTGGAGGGCAATCTTGACGGCCACGCTCGACACACCTTTTGTGACAACACCCCAAGGTTCAAAAATCGACGGCTGAGCAATGAGTGGTAAAAAAGGTTCCGGACACTTTTTTGCTGCACGATCCTTACTGGCGTGGTTTATCGCGACTCCGGGGTCTTCCGCCGGGGCGGAAAACGTAAAAAGTAGACAAAGATGCCGCTATGCGTATCGCCCTCGCCGAAGATGAAGTCTGCTATGGGATGACCCTCGGGTGGCGATTCGGGATGACCGTGAATCTGAAAGTTGACACTCGCGCAGCCGCAACCGCACCTCCAGGGCGTGATTTCGGCGTAGAGGGGAGCGGCTTGTGGCCCCCAGCGGCACGCGATTCCTACCGCGACTCGGTCACGGCTGCCAGAGCCT
>RECD01000243.1 GCA_007694185.1 Planctomycetaceae bacterium | reverse complement strand
CGTTGCCGCATTGGCAACGCGGGATTCCCCTACTGCCGACGGCCGCTTCGCGGCGATCTAACCCGCGGTGTTACCTGTCCCCGGGCTGACGCCCGGGGCTACTACCGTCGGCCGCTTCGGGGCGATAATGACTGCACCGCCTCCGACCGCCTCATTCACCGCAGGACCGTGCCGCTCCGCTCGACGGCGAGCATCCGCTCGCCCGGACCGACTGCCTCTTCTTTGCGCTTGGTCGCTTTGAAATACTCCGACTCGTTGAACAGACTCTGAGCCAATGACTCGCGATCGCCGAGCGCTTCGAATCGTTGCTGGGCTTCGTGGAGCCGCCCCAACCCTTCCTCTTCCTCGCCAAGGATCAGCAGCGCCAGCCCCAAATCGGCCTCGGCCTGACCACGCTCCGGCCAGACGACTTCGCCCTTGAGCGACTCCTCGAGCAACCGCCGACCGACATTCACGTCCCCGGCCTGCAACTTCATGCTGCCCAACAACGCGCGCGCCGGGGCGGCGATTTGCGCCTGGTCGCTGTGGCTCAGTTGGACTAGCAGCGCTGTCGCCGCCGGCGACTGGTCCATGCGATACAGAGCCTGCGCCTGCGCCAGCCGCAGCGGCCCGTGCGATTCGCCTTCGGGCATCATCGTTTCGGCCCGCTTCAGGTTGGCCAGCGCCGCCTGCGGCTCGTCACGCTCCAGCCGCCACAGGCCCAGACAAGCCCACAACGCCGCGTCGGCCGGATCGGCTCGGCCCGATTCGGCCGCGGGCATTCCGCCGGCCGCCGCCAATTGCGTTTCGACCGCCTGCGGCCATCGCTGGTCGACCGGACGGAGGTACGACGCACGCTCCCATACGTTCGGGTCGCGCAGCGGGATTGCCTGTTGCAGCGACTCGGTGGCCGCGAGCACCGCCTGCTGCCACGTTTCGGTGGCGGTATCGTAACGCTCGCTGCGGCGATGCACGTCGCTCAACATCAACCCCAGCTCGGCGGCATGGTGGGGGCAGTGACGCAGCGCCGTTTCTAACGCTTCGCTCAAACTGGTGACCGCCGCGTCGTTGTTTCCGTCGAGCAGGTGAGCCGTCGCGACCAGATGCGCCGCGTCGATCCGCAATTGCGGTTCGAGCGACCGGGCGGCGGCGGGCAGCGGGATCTTCGCCGCATCGCCGGGACGTCCCTGACGGAGGTGATCGAGCAGTTCGCGGCGGGATGCGGCGTAGGTTTCGTATCGAGCGGGCGTCTGCTGCCGCTTTCTCAAGATGTCGCTCCAACCGCCCCCGCGGGTCGGGCCGGAACACTGGCTGTCGTAGGCTGCGGCGATCAGCGTGAGTGCCGGATCATCGGCCGCGGGCTCGGACAACGACGTCCGCAGGGTGTCAATCGCCACGTCAGGAAAGCGGTAGACCCAAGCGGTCGCGGTGGCGAATCGTTCCTCGACAGTCAGGTCGTCGACCCGCCGCCGCAGCAGCTCGCGAGCCGCTTCTTGGTCGGTCTCATCGAACGCCGCACCACTGCTCTCGGCCTTGACGTACAGCGGCTTAGCGGCGGACGAAGCTTTGCTGGCGGTCTTCGCCGTGCCCAAAGGCATTTTTTGGGGCAGCATCACGGAACCGGTGCAGCCGACCGCAACCAACAGCGTCCATGCCAAAGGGGTTCGCAGCAGGACTCGGGGAAGGATGCTTTGCCGCATGGGTTCGTTACCTCGAATGACGGTCGCAAATTCGCGGTGTGCGAGGTCGGATTTCAATAAGCTTTCGGCCGAACGCTGTGGAATCGAAAAATCGATTGCAAATGCGTGTTCGGCGGATCGGGACGCAGCACTTCGGCCCGGGCGAAGGTCCGCATCGATCCGTGCGGGTCCTCGGCGAACGGATGGAGGCTGAGTTCGGGGATCAGGGCGCCGCTGCATGCGGCCGATTCCTGCGGCGTGTTGAAGACGTAGGGTCGGATCAGGACGACCAGCTCGGTTCGGCTGCGGCCGGTCGCCTGGCGTCTGAAAAAGAACCCGATGCCCGGGATTTTTCCGAGCACCGGAACCTGCGACCGGCTGTCGGTGATCGTGTCTTCAATCAACCCGCCGATCGCGACGGTCAGTCCATCGCGGGCGACCACCGTCCCGGTGATCGAGGTTCGCTGGACGGTGTCGATCGATTGTTCGATGATCCCGCCGTCGGCCGTCGGCACCGGAATGCGGGCTCCGGCGAGAACCAGCCGCGAGTTTTGCTGGCCCAGTCGCAACGTCACCGTCCGGTCGGCGTTGATGCTCGGGGTGACAATCAGCGATTGTCCCAGGTCCTGCAGTTGCGTGATCGGCGTACCGGCCAACGCGACGTTGGTCGCAACCGGTCCGGCAAAAACGGTCGGCGGCGTGAAGCCGACGGTGACGGGCAAAGTCTGGCCGATGAAAATCCGGCTGACTTCGTTGTTCGCCGTCAGCAGCATCGGGGTCGCTACCTCGGTCACGCGGTTTTTGTTCTCCAGCAACTGCACCCGAGCCCGGAAGCTGTCGCTGACGATCTGGAAGATCATGTCATTGGCGTTCAACCCGGTGCCGCCCGGGGCGAGACTCTGCACCCGTCGGGCAGCGCCGGACACCAAGTCGGCCGGCGGCGGCAGGATGTTGCCTGTGGTGAATTGGCCCGCCGTCAGGTTGCCGTCAGTGAATTGGTAATCGAAGACCGAATTGAACCCGTCGTCGAGTTCCAGCGCCAGCACCTTGACCTCGAGCAATACCAGCGGCGTCGGCACGTCGAGTTGGTAGACCAACTGCCGAATCTGGTCCATCGTCCGCCGGTCCGCGGTGCGGACGATCAGTTGGTTCTGGCGGCGAATCACGCTGAGAAAAATTCTTGCCCGCTGACGCCGCAGCAATTCGTCGATCGCGATGCGTCCCGACGACGATTCCGAGTCGGCTCGGGCGGCTTCCAACATTTGGATCTCTGAGGGGCTGAGCCCTTCGAGCGGCTGAAGCGGCTCGGGCATTTGGTTCTGCATGCCCATGCCACCCATCCCCATCCCGCCCATACCCATGCCACCCATGCCCATCCCGCCCATACCCATCCCGC
>RECD01000225.1 GCA_007694185.1 Planctomycetaceae bacterium | reverse complement strand
GATCGACCACCTCGTCTGCCGCCGGGCAGCAGCAGGATCAACAATCCGGCGGCGACGACCCCGACGAGTAACACGAGAACCAGCGGGTTGATCCTGCCTCGACGCGAAACCATGGTCGTTCTCATGTCGCCGTTACCGTTTCGGGCTGTGGGGATTGGCTCAAGACCCCCCGATTCATCCACCAAGTCTTGTCAGCAGCGGCCGCCGCGCGATTGTCATGGGTTACGAGCAGCACGGCGCCACCCAGCGTTACGAACTGACGCAGTGCCCCGAGCACCTGATCGGCGTTCTCCGGGTCGAGGTTCCCGGTCGGTTCGTCGGCCAGCAGCATCTTTGGCTGATTCAACAAGGCCCGCGCCATCGCACAACGCTGCCGCTCACCACTGCTCAACCGCGACGGCGTGTGTCCCGCCCGATCGGCCAACCCGAACTGCTCGAGCAACCCCAACGCCCGCTCGCGAGCGTCCCGCGGGTCGACGGCCGACGAGGACTGCGCGAGCGCCAGCGTCGGGGCCAAAACGTTGTCCAAGACGCTGAGATAGGGCACCAAATGAAACTGTTGGAAAACGAATCCCAACTGAAGTCCACGGAAGGAAGCCCGTGCGTCACCGGTCATCTGGTAGGGTCGCTCGCCCCCCATCACCACATCGCCGCTATCGGGAGCCAGCAGCGTCCCCGCGGTCAACAGCAGCGTCGTCTTGCCACAACCGCTGGGGCCGCGGATCGCGACGAACATGCCGGTGTCGATTTCGAGCGACACCTCACACAAGGCCGGCACGGGGTTTTCGCCACCGTGATAGGTCTTGGAAACTCGATCCAGCCGCAACCACATCCGAAATCATTCCCCTTGCAAAATCATCGCGGCATCTTGGCTGGCCGCCATCGCGGCGGCGATCCAACTCGACAGCGTCGCCAACGCGACCGCCAACAACGGCGTGACCATCAACGTGACGAACAGGCCGGGTGACGACACGATCGCTTCCGTCAACCCGAGGTTGATCGCGACTTCGGATCGGTCCAACAACCGGCCGATCAGCGCGCCGGACCCGATACCCAGCAACACGCCGGCCACCCCGCCGATCACACCTGACAGCGCCGCCTTGCCGAGGAAGACGACCAGCACCTGACGGGTTCGCAAGCCCAACGCCCGCAAGATCCCGATTTCCTCGCGGCGATAGCGGACGTTGACGTAAGCCAACAACCCGACGGCCGCAGCGGCCAATAGCAGCACCAGCGGCAGGATGATTCGCGACAACTGCTGGTGGCCGCGCTGGAGCCGCGTCCGCGATTCCAATTCTCGCAGGAGCGTCGCTTCGCCGGCTAACCGTTCCGCCGCCAACGATTCCTCCGCGACCTCCTTCGCCTTCGTCCTAGCTTCGGCACGCGCCAGGGCTTGCGAATACCGCTCGATGACTTGTGTTCCTGGCAGGATGCCGGAAATCTCAGCCCGGATCTGGGCGATCCGATCTCCGGCACATTCGCATTCCAGCGCGAGAATCGCATGCACCAAGTTCTGCAGGCCGAGCATTTCCTGCGCTTGTCCCAAATCGATCCACACCGTCACGTCATCGCCGGAACCCCGTTCGGGATGGAGGACCGAAACGGTGAATTCGCGCCCCATGAATTCGACCTGCTGCCCGACCTTGAGCCCCAATTTCTGATGGATCGCGTGGCCGACCACCATCTGGCCCGGAGCGACCGCGTCGAGCACCGGCTTTTTCAGGTCACGGTGCATCAGCGGCACTTCACCACGTGTCCCGTACAGGACGACGTCCATCTCTTGCTCCGGCCACCGGACCTGCTTCAGCACCGTCGGCAACAGGTGGTTGATGGTCATGATCTTGGAATCGGCCAGTTGCTGTGCATAGCTCTCGGGCATCGTCTGTGTCAGCGACCCCTGCAAGTGCAACTCCGCGACGTCCTGGCTTTCCGGCAGGATCAGGACGTTGAACCCCAAACCCTTCATCTGCTTGCGGATCGCGTCTTCCAAATCCGCCCCCGCGGCGGCAACCAATTCGATCTTCTCCTCGATCGCCGCTTCGGTTTCGGATTGCTTTTGGGCCATCACTCGCCGCGTCACCTCCGCGTCCCGGCGGACGACGATGTCCGCTGCGACGATCGTCAGCGCCGCGACCGCGACCGCCAAAACGGACAGCAGGAAGTTCAGCTTGCGGTGGGCTATTTCGCGAAAGATCAAGTGCGATAAGGTCATCTGGCCGCTCCGAAATCAAGATTTGCGAAGGATCGAAGTGCCCAACAAGCCGACGATCGTACCGATCACCAGCAACACGATGATCGGCACCAACAGTCCGGGCGCTGAGGTGGACGTGACGCTGTCAGCCAGCACTTCCGCCGCACCACCCGCGGCCGGTCGAGCTAACTGCTGAGCCGACCCGGCGACATCGGCGGCTGACGCCCGCGGACCGGCATCCGAACCCGCTTCCACCACGTCTCCGCCCGCCGAATCCGAGGGCGCGGCGGCAACCCGAACCGCAGGGGACTCAGCGGCCGGTAGCCCGGGCGTGGGCGAGACGGCCGATTCCCCGACCGAGGGCTTGACTTCCGCGGCCGAAGACTCGATCAGCGGCAGACCGCCACCCAGCCCGACCAGCGGCAGGGAAACCTCTTCCGGTTCACTGACCTCGACCAAATCGTCCCAGCGGACCGCAAGCAGCAGATCGACGCCGGGGTTCTCCTGCTTGACCGTACATTGACAGGCACCTGTTAAAAAAATCGCCGCTTGGCCGATCATGTCGGCGTTGATCCCTTGGCCGACCAAAGCGTAGAGCGCCCGGCCGCGGCCGAAGACGGGGAAGACCATCGGTTGGCCGGCCAAGTCTTCGTCGCGCAAATCCGATTCGACCGACAACAACATCTCGCGAAACCAACGTTCCGCAGGGTCATCACGGCCCACCCGTAACGCCGAAAAGCGGACAACCAGTTCTTCCGGTTCGGTGCCCAAGTCCTTCAGGTCCTGTTCTTCGATCGCCGGCAATTCGATCGACTCCTGCTGGATCGCCAATTGCTCTTGGAGCAATTCGAACAACGGGTTGTCCTGGTCCGCCGTGCCCGAGTCCAAGAAGACCCAGACGACTTCGCCGTTGACCAACCGTTCGCCAAGCTCCACCCGCAAGGGCGAGCTGACCAAGTTCTGCAATTCGGCTTCGTTCCACTCGGTCGCCCCGACGATCGCTTCGCCACCGCCGCCGCCGTCCGCCGCGACCCCCTTGGGCAATTGCACCAGCATCCGCGGCGTCTTGGGTTCACCGAGCCGTTCCCAGCGGGTTTGGTCGGACGGTTCCAACGGCTGACGCAAGTCGATCGTCCGCGCCTCCACATTCGCACCCGCGACCTGTTGTTGCTTGACCCAACCGAGCAACTCGCGGTCGGTGTCGCTCAGGTCCTCATCGTGATAGACGAACACTTGGTAGGCGTCCGGCCGCCAGTGCTCGATCGCATACCGGAAGACCGGTATCGAACAAGCGACCGCGATCGCAGGCAATGCCAGGAACAGCCCGACGACAAACAGCCGCCGGAGGTTCGGGATCGGCAAAAGTGTCATCGGTATTGTTTCCTGAAGGTTGACGAACGGGCGGGTGGGTGAGATCGAGGAGGCCTGCGAGGGGGAAATATCGTGGAGTAGACTCCGCCCGGCGGACACCCGGCGATTAAGGCAACTGAACCATTTCGATACCGGAAATCAACGGGGTGCCCTCTTTGGCGACCAGCTGCAAACGCAACTCGCCTCGCAGCGGCAGACTGGGGACTTCACGAATGAGCGTCTCGCCGTCGCCGATCCGGACGTCCTCCAACACCTTCTTGCCGTCGATCAGCACGTCGAACGTGCGGGCACCAGCCGTCGGCCCGTCGGCCGGAACGCCGAAGAACAAACGGAGTCGGTAGGGAATCGGATCGACCTCGGCAACCGGTTCGATCTCGACCGACTTGCCCTTTTTCGCGTCGTCCTCGTCCTTCGCTTTCTTCTCTTTGCCGATCAGCGTGCCGACCCGGATTTCACCTTCCCCTTCGATGCCCGAAGCGAAGATCCAGGGGTAATCGGAATCGGAGAGTGCGGACGAATGGCGACGAAACGGCCGGTTGCCGTCGCCGATGGTCACCTTCAGCGGCGGTTCGTCACCGGCGGCTCCCGGGCCTTCGATCCACAGCAACCCCTCGGGGCTGCGATGATGGCCTGGGGCAGCAAAGTTGACTCCCAACGATTGAACCCGACGAGGTTTCCCTTCGATGAGCGCCAACGGGTTCACGGTCCAGGTTTCGACATCGGGCATGTGAACCAAGGCGAGCGACGTTTGGTTTTGGTACGAGCAGCTGCAGGTCCGCGTGTAGTCGGGGGCGTTCAGCACCCCGCCGGCGGCGATCAGGTTGCCGGTGCAGCCCGATTTGAACCCGCCGAAATTACCGGTGCCGCCATGGGTCGTCATGTCATAGAAACCGGCCGCCCCCGAACGGAACGTCAGCAGATTTTCGCTCGCCAATATCGTGTTGCAACCGTAGGCCCGCGTCAGCTTCCAGTGCTCCATGTCGCCGGTCAACGGATTGGAGATCAGGTACGGCTCGCCCGTTTCCAAGTAAAAGGACCCTGCCGATTGGCTGTAGGAATTCGCGTTGGTGATGATCAGGTCGTTATGGAGGATGCAAGGCCCAGAGTACTTCAGGTCGGGCTTGCTCCACTGGACCTCGCCGTCGCTGCCGCGATAGACCGTCATCCCGCGATCGGTTTCGACCGCCAACCGGTCGCTGGCCGCGGCGCCACCTTGCAGCAACAGGTCGAACCGTTCGGAATAGTTCAGGAACGTGCCGAAAATCCCCTCGGTCACTTCCCAAGCGGGCTGGCCGGTCCGAGCGTCTAACGCAATCAGTCGGTAAGTCGACGGCAGCGCGGTGCCGCGGCGGGCGAGCTTCTGTTCGACCGGCTTGGGGTTCTTATCGAGACAATAAATCTTGCCCCGCCCCGCGACGATCGCGTTGTTCCAAAAACTGTGCCGGGCGTCGACTTGCCACAACCGCTCGCCGGTGATCCGGTCGAATCCGACCAAAGCCAAACTGCCTGCCCGATCGAGCGACTTGGAGCCGAACCCGGCCTTGTTGCCAGACAACTTCCCGTCTTCCTCCTCGAACGACAATTCATGCCGATCTCGATAACTCGCGAACCCAAGCCCACCGATCAGCACGTCGTCGTAGACACCGATGTAACTCCATTCACGAGGATTCTCGGGGTCATCCTGAGGCAACTCGATCGTCTGGATCGTCTCCCCGGTGGCCGGATCGAGCACCCGACAGACCGAACCCTTCACCAGATAAACCCGATCCTCGGTGACAACATAATTCGTCCCGCGGGCATTGGCACCGGGGATATGGACTTGGTTGTAAGACGGGTCGAGCGGCGTCTCCGCATAAGTGTCGTCGTAGTAGACATCGTGGGTCCCCAAATCTTCGAACTCACGCCGCCACAGCACCCTTCCGGTATAGACGTCGCGGGCGCTGAGCACGTTGATCCCTTGGATGAACAGCCGGCCGCCGATGACCTGCTGTGGTGGCCCGTGGCCGTGACGTGGCAACACGTCCATGTGACTGCTACCGCCGAACCAGAGGATCCCAAGCGGCAACTTGACGAGCGTGTCGTCCGATTTGCGGGTGTTGCCGATGTTGCCATGCAGGTGCGTCCAGTCCGCCGCCCCGGGCAGCGATCCGACCCGCCTAACGATAACCCCATCCTCGCTGGTCGCGACGTCCGCTTGCTCTAGTCCCGCTTCCCGAACCAGCGTCGCGATCGAGTCGCGACGTTCCGCCGGGGCCAACAGGTGCAGCACCCCGCCGTACGGCCGTACCGATTGATACGCCGCTGCTAACGATTTCGGCTGACCGGTCAACCGCTCGCTAAGGCTCTCGCCGATCACCACCAAATGTGCCAAATAGGGTGCCGCGTCGAATTCCTCGGGCCCTTCGGCACGATGGGCTGTCACCCGACCGTACCAGCCGGCTTGATCCAAGCCGCGCCGCAAGCCATCGACCCGCGCGGCGTCCCCGTCGACGATCGCCAACTGCTCGAACGGACTCTCTGCCGCCATCGCCATGAGCAGCGATTCGTCATCCGCCCCGAACCACAAGGCGAATCCCTCCGCGGCGGTCGGAGCCAGCAAGCGTCCCGCCTGAGCCCGCTTCGCCGCATCGATCGCCGGCACCTGTGGCTGATCACGGACCACCATCGGTTGGCTCCCCGCCGACGTGCCGGTTGCTCCGAAAGCCATGATGCGGCCGTCCAGCGTCACGGCGAACAGCTTGCTGTCCGCCGCCAACAGCCGCTCGATCGTCTCGCCCTCCGATTCGACTCCGGGAACGACGATCGCCTGCACCACACGCGGGCGATTCGCGTCGCTGACGACGAGCGATTGCCGATCAACCGGCTCGGCCGGAAGGCGGATCGCCACGATCCCTTTCGGCCCGGCGGCATACAGCGTGTTGCCGGCCAGGATCAGGTCGCCGCTGCCGTCAGCCGCAATTTCCCAGACGAGATCCCGCTTGGCGTTGTAAGCCCGCACGAGAGCCTTACCGGATTTGTCCGCTTCGGCCGTGTAAACGAAATCGCCGTGCAGGACCGGTTCGTTCGGTTGGAACGCGGTCTTTTTTCCATCAGCCAGATTGAACTCACGCACCCCCTTCAAGCGGGTGTGAACGAAAAAGGCCGAATCGGTGGCCGCGACGAACGAACCGCCCGTCCCCTTGCCGCCCGCATTCAACTCGAAATACCGCAACTCACCCGTCGCCCGATCGAACACCGCCGGGACGGAGCGTCCGCCGGGGACGATCAAGTCCTTCTCGGTCGCCACGAACATCCCCTGCGGGCCGACCCCGGCGAACGAAGGGGCGCTGTGCGGTTGGCGGATGTAAGACGCCCCGGTCGAATCGTTGACCCACTCGGTCTCGCCGGTTTCGGCGTCGAGCGAATAGATGAACACGCCCATGAACGGCCAGATGCTGGTCGCGAAATAGAGCTTGCCGTCGCGGATCACCGCACCGCCTCGGGCCGGCCAAGCCGAAATCAACCGTTTGTTGCCGATCACCTTTCGCGGCCCCGGCGTACCTTGAAATTGCCACTGCAACTTCCCGGATGCCGCATCGACACAGTGCATCCGTCCGTCATCACCGGCGAAGTAAACGTGCCCGTTCCAACCGACCGGCGGCATCCGCACGGGGGCGTCGATGAAGTACGACCACAGCTCTCGACCGGTCTTCGTGTCGATCGCCATCACCTTATCTTGGGTCGTGTCGGCGACGAACATCCGTCCGTCCAATACGATCGGTTCGAATACCCGGTCGTAAGGCATCAAGTCGAGGTTCAGCGGGTCGTCCCACGCCTGCTCGCGAGGCGTCCCCTGGCGCGTCCACGACAATGCGAGCCTTTCCGGTAACGCCTCGCCGGACGCGGCCGTTCGCCCGGCATCGGCACGCCACATCGGCCAATCGCCGGCCGCAGCGGAACCGACCCAACCGACGACCAACCCGATCAGCACCAGCAGTCGACATGTGAGCCGACCAGCGTCCGAAAGGGGCATCCTTGTTGGTGCCCCGACGGCCCGCAGGCACAGGGAGGTCGATCCGAAAAGTGAGGAAATCATCACAGAAAAACTCCAAGGCTGCGTTCGACAGGTCAGTGCCAGGCTGCTCGCTCGGCCAGCGGGTTAGCGGTGGGGAACGATGACCGATAGCTTCGTGGGAGGCAGGTGGGGTGGGGGAGACGACGTTCGAAGGGGACCGTGAGGCAGAAGCCGAAACCCGACGACCGATCTGTCTGACTGACGACACTCTCCGGCCACACCGTGACCGCCAAGCCGTGTTCCGTCAACCGAAATACGGTCAGCCAGCGGCGTCGACCTCACGTTGAACATGTCGACACTCTCCATTGTCGACGACAACGAGACCGGCGCCAACCTTCCGCTTCCGGCACGGGCACGACTTCCACAAAACTTCATCACCCCTGAATGCGATACTCATCGCCAGCCGACGCGAACTCAGCGGGGTAAATCGCAACGAAAAACCGTTCATCGTGGCCGAGTCTGGGCCCGACTTCCGCGGGTGAAAACCATCAGCGGCACCGGGACCCCAGGCCCGTGGTTTCGAAGCGGCCCGACCGAGCAGCCCTTGCCGCGGGACAGGGGACTTTCGTAGAAGGCCCGAGGATGCCGAGTGGACAGTGCCGGATTTCCAGCCGTAGGGCAGCGACGACGGTGCTTCCGCAAAGGGCTCCTACGGCCAACGGCGCGCTGTCGCCGCCCGCTGTCGCCGTTCGCTTCAGAACACACGATTCGCTTTGGTTCCTACGCGGCACGACGCTGGCCAGTTGACCATGTCCGGAGTTATTCGATGAGTCGTTTCGGTGGGCTCGCTCTCGCTTCGTTCCTAGCCATCGCATTCGCGATCGATCAAGGCGTGTCGGCGCAAGAACAGATCGGAATCCCGCCCACACTGAACCCGCCGGTCGCTGGCGAACCCGGTTCCGGCGTGTCCGGACAGCCCACGCCTCAACCGCTGCCGATCGAGCACGATTGGTCGGTCCCGAGCGGTTCAGGGCTGCTGGAATCGCCGACAGTCGAATTGATCCCCATGCCGACGGAGGACGCGGTCGAGATGTCCCGAACCGCATGGTTGGCCCAAACACCGCCCTGGTCTTGGTTTCCCTGGAATGGCTGGGAAAACAGCGCCGAATTGGGGCTGAATGGCGCAAGCGGCAACACCGAATCGATGACGCTGCAGACCGGTGCCCGATTCAAGCGCAAAACGGACTGGAACGTGTTCGATCTGAGGCTGCTGCAGAATCGCACGCACAACTCGGGTGTGACCGCTCAAAACAACGTGTTGCTTTACGGAGACTTCGAACGAAGCCTCGGTGAATCGGCCTGGAACGTGTTCGTCAAACAGGGGCTGGAATACGACGAATTGCGGGCGTTCGACTTGCGTTACTTCATCAACAGCGGTCTGGGATACAACTGGATCGATGCCGACGGCTTGTTGCTGTCGACGCGGATGGGTGCCGGTGCCTCGCGTGACTTTGGCGGCGTCGAGGATCGCTGGAAGCCCGAGGCGTTGTTCGGAGCGACTTACGAACACCAGGTTAATGCCAGGCACAAACTGATTGCCAAGCTCGATTTCTACCCGGCATGGGAGGACTTCTCCGACTTCCGCACCATCGCCGACCTGTCGTGGGAGTTCTTGCTGGCGGAAGCCCCGAATCTGTCGCTGAAGTTCGGTGCCATGCATCGCCACGACAGCCAACCCGACGAGGCTTTTCTTCCAAACGACCTGAACTACTCCGCCTTGCTGCTGTACAAGTTCTGACCCATCCGACGCCGTTCGGTCGGTCGCAGTGGCAGCGATTTTCAGTTAATTTACCGAGCGACGATGGCGGGATTTGTCCTGCCCGCCGGCGACACGCTTCGCCTCCGCCCCTTTCCTTCTCGTGGCGCTTCGATGCAGACCCCAGGCCAAACCGATTTCGCGATCATCCCGACCCGTGAAGAGATCGCATCCGTCGAACGCGACATCCGATTTTTCCCTGCCGGCACGACCGATCCGCAGTCGCTGACCCCGGACCAGGTCGGTCAGTGGAACGAGGACGGCTACCTGGCGCCGCTCGATGTGCTCAACTCGGCCGAGGCGGACGATTACCGCGTCTACTTCGACGACCTGTTGGCTCAGGCTCTTGCCGCCGGCCGCGACAGCTACTCGATCAGCAGCGCGCATCTGAAGCACGCTCGCGTTTGGGAGCTGCTGAACCACCCCAACATCGTCGGCCCGATCCGCGACCTGCTGGGAGTCGATGTCATCGGTTGGGGAGCCCACTTCTTCTGCAAACTGCCCGGGGACGGCAAGAGCGTCGACTGGCACCAAGATTGCAGCTATTGGCCACTCACGCCAACCAAAGCGATCACGGCTTGGCTGGCGATCGATGACGCCGATCCGGAAAACGGCTGCATGGAGGTTTTTGCCGGGTCGCACACGCACGGGCTGATCGAGTTCGAGACGAGCGGCGAGGGTTCCGGCAACGTGCTCGATCAAAGCGTCCGCAACCCGGAACGGTACGGGCGATTGATCGCCACGCCGTTAGCCGCCGGCCAGATGTCGCTCCACAGCGACCTGTTGCTGCACGGGTCGCTGCCTAACAACAGCACCCGCCGTCGCTGCGGCCTGACGCTGCGTTATTGCCCGGCCGACGTCCACGCGTACCTCGGTTGGAATCAGAAAGGGGTGGTCGTCAGCGGCTCTGCCGCCCCCCAACGCTGGCCCGGTGCCCCACGCCCAACCACCGCCTAATCCGCCCCCCCCTTCGTGCTCTTCGTGCTCTTCGTGTCCTTCGTGGTAGCTCCCCGGCGATGACGGAGGGGAACGGAATTGGACGACCTTTCCAACCGCGTGATCGGTTGCGCGATCGAGGTCCACCGGCATCTCATACCCGGACTGCTCGAATCGACCGCTGCTGGAATCGCTCTTGGCGCATCACCCTGGTGTGCTGCCGCTTGCCAACCCGCTTAACTCTTCGATCCTGTCGCGGAACTCCTGGAATTGGGACTCGGTCGAAAAGGCTCGGCGGGGGACGACGAAGGCTTCGATTCCCGAGGTGTAGAGGAACAGGTGCGATGCGGTGGTCACCACGCGTTCGACAGAGCCCCAGTTGCGTGTCGTCGAACCGGACGGGCGGGTTTCGGTCAGCCCCAGATCGTCCGCTGCCAATTCGCATTCGCCGTAGAAGTCTTTGTTCTGCCCTTCACTCAGCATCCGGTCGGTGATTTTTCGCGTTCGCCAACGGACGTACGCCGGCGCGAAGATCGCGAACAGCGTCGGCCCGAGCAGCAGCGGCCAGATCGCTCGTGCCGTTTCCAGCAGCGGGCCGTCTCGGGTGATCAAAATCGCGACCGGCAGGATCATCAGTGCTCCGAACGCGATGAGTAAGGCGCCGAACCTTTGACGACGCACCGCGGGCGACGCTTCTTGGTGGTGCGCCACGAACGCGGCAAGATCTTCGCGTGTCAACTCGTAGTTCACTTTCATCGGTTCACGTTGGCCTACAAAAAACAGCAGCGAGGCAGGCTCAGAAAAGCCCTTGGTCGAATCAGAGTCTACCGCGCTGGGTGTCGGAAGTAGTCGTTGCCGCGGTTCGGTATCCGTCCAAATCGCCTGATTTCCAAGTCTGGCCTACCGGCAAACCTCGCCCATCGGCGAATGGGGTTCTAGGTTCTGGGTAACGGAGGGCGGATGTGTGCGGTGGCGGTTGAAAAGATGAAAACCAACAATTGCCGGCAGGCGATTATCACTGGACGGTGTTACCACGAATGACATGAAGAGCACGAAGCATGAAGTTTGAGCTGACCTGCATGAAGTTGTCCGGCATCAAGACCGGACTGCTGATCCATTACAACGTGACCAAACTGAAGCACGGTATCAAGCGATTTATTCTTTGAACCCTTCGTGCTCTTCGTGTCCTTCGAGGTGGATTCCTGCCGCTGACGGCTTCGAGTCGCCGAAATGGACAGCAACCGGCGACTGGCAAGCAGACGAGATCAAGAAAGCGGAACCATCGGATGCAGCCCAGTGGCGAAGTGACTCGTCTTGAGGGGAGGGGCCCAACTTTCCCTGGCGGCTGATTGGTGCTGCTATCCTTGGTAGATTACCACCTGGAACGTTTTGTCGCAGTTTCGATCGCCTTTTCCCGCGGCAGGCGGCAAGCGGCGGTTGCCGGTCACCTCCTCTCTCAGTCTTCCCACCACCACGAGGCCCTCCTGTGAATCGCATCGTTTTCCTGTTGTTGCTGATCGGAGCGATGGTCCCTGGTGCCCTCGGGATCGCTCAGCCCCCGGCCGCGAATTACGACGAGGCGAAGGTGCCGGCTTATGAACTGCCAGATCCGCTGATAACCGCGGCTGGGGCAGCGGTCGATTCGCCCAAACAATGGCAGGAGGAACGGCGGGGAGAAATTTTGGAGCTGTTTCGGGGCCAGGTTTTCGGCCGCAGCCCCGATCCGGTCGAAGTCGAACATCGGGTGGTCAGCGTCGACAAGGCCGCGATCGGCGGCAAGGCTGTGCGCCGCGAAATGGACGTGACGATCCGTCGTGGAGGTCGCTCGCTGACCTTTGCGATGTTGGTCTACACGCCCCAAACCGATGCTCCCGTTCCCGCCTTTTTGGGACTGAACTTTCAAGGAAATCACACCGTCGAGCCCGACCCGGCGATCCGGTTACCGGCCGGGTGGGTGCGAGCACGCGATGACGGCAGCACCGACGGGAACCGTGCGACGGATGGCGGCCGCGGGAACAGCGTCTCAGCCTGGCCGGTCGAAATGATCATCGATCGGGGGTACGGATTGGCAACGATTTACTATGGCGACATCGATCCCGATTTTGACGACGGTTTCGAAAACGGCATCCACGCCTTGTTCGCCGATTGGGCGGAGTCGATCGATCCCGGCCAGCGTTGGGGAAGCATCGCCGGCTGGGCGTATGGGCTGAGCCGCGCACTCGATGTGCTCGAAGCGGACCCGTTGATCGACGGCTCACGAGTCGCCGTGCTCGGGCATTCCCGACTGGGCAAGACGTCACTGTGGGCGGGCGCGACGGACGAACGCTTCAAATTCGTGATCAGCAACAATTCGGGCTGCGGCGGTGCGGCGCTGAGTCGGCGGGCGTTCGGCGAGACGGTCGGCCGGATCAACCGTTCGTTCCCGCATTGGTTCTGCAAAAACCATCACGAATACAACGAAATGGAGTCGCAGTTGCCGGTCGATCACCACCAACTGATCGCGCTGATCGCGCCGCGGGCGGTGTACGTCGCTAGCGCCACCGCGGACCGCTGGGCCGATCCCAAGGGAGAATTCCTGGCATGCTTCCACGCCGATCCGGTCTATCGCCTGCTCGGAACCGATGGGCTCGGCGGATCAGCCCCGCCGGAGGAGATGCCGGCTGCGGATCAGCCGATTTTGACCGGCCGCATCGGGTATCACCTTCGCAGCGGCGGCCACGCGGTCACCCCGTACGACTGGGAACAATACTTGACCTTTGCCGACCGACATCTGTAGCGGCTAGACGTCAGCGGACCGCACGACCGGTTTGGCGGATCTGGCGAGCATGTCCGTGACGCAATCAAGCGGCCTGCACACGCGGCTAACTTTCGAGCCGATCAAACCAAATCTTGTTTCCGCTTTTTTCGACGCCGGGCGCGGCTGCAGTCGGCACAGACGCCGTTGATGATCAGCCGATGGTCGGAGACACGGAATCCCTGTTCGGCCGCGACGCGGTCGCGGAACTCAACCAGCTCGTCACTCTGAAACTCGACCAGCTTGCGGCACTGTGTGCAGTACAAGTGGTCGTGCTGGGGATAGCCGTAATCGTGCTCGAAAACTGTCCGGCCATCGAGCTGAAAAGAGTTCAGCAGCCCGGCGTCGACGAATTCTTTGAGCGTCCGGTAGACCGTCGCGGGGCTGACGTAACCCGGCTGCCCCTTTCGAGGCAGGTTTTCCATCAGCATGTCGGCGTCGAAGTGCTCGTGCCGGCTGAAGACCTGATCGACCAGCAACCGGCGTTGCCCGGTTTGCCGCAATCCACGGCTCTGCAAATACTCTTCGAATCGCTCTTGGGGCGTCATCGAAACCGAGACGTTGCCGAGCGATTGCTGAACGCTGGACACAGCAACCTCGTTGAACACGGACTGACGGGCGGGGATCGGCTGACCGGATCAACCCGCTTTACTTGTCGTCAGTCTAGCCGGGGGCGGGACGAACCTGCCAGCGGGCGTTTCGTATCGCTCGTCTAAGCGAACCGATCGAGCATCCGATCGAGAGCCCGATCGAGCTTTTCCGCTGTGTCGTAGTTACCGCCGGCGATCTGCCGACGCAACTCCGCGACCCGCTCGATCCGAATGTCCCCCCCGACCGTCATCGGCGAAACGGCTTCCATCCGAGAAGCCGCCTGGGACAGGTCGAGTTGATCGACCGGTCCGACCGACGGTTTGTTGTTCGCAGGCACCTGCGGCGGGGTCTGCATTCGCTGCGGGCCACCCACCGGCTGGGCGGTCGAGACGCGAAACGGGCCAAAGATCTGCATCGTGAGCATGCTCCCGGGAGTCGAGAAAATGGAGCCGAAGGCCCGCCCCCGAGGTCCGATACGACCCCGCGAAACAACCACTTCGACGTTTGCCAGCGCATTTGCGGACCGAACCGACCGACCGCCACGAGGGCAGCCGATCCGTTCAACTCCGAAAGGTCCTTGCGCCGCAATCCTTGTCCCAGGATGCAATCCGTAACCGAAAGAGACTTCGCTAGCGCCAAGCTCGGAGTTGACATTCTTATCGTCCGGCACCCACCGAACAATGAACGTTTTTCGAGTCGAACTCCTGAAGTCGCCTTTACACAAAGCTTTCGGGTTTGCGGAATCATCTGGGTCAAGTGATCTGGGAAACTACCACCGATCGCCTGGGCTTCGCAAGCCGGATTCCGAGCCGGCTATCTTGCCCAGGCTCACCAATCCAGCCGGACGCCCCGGACGTCCCAGATCAACCTGCGACGCCAATCGGCGGCTCGGGTAGCCGATTTGCGGGGGACTCCCGGGAATGGGTTCGGCAGCGCTTTTCAAATCGCCCTGGTCGGTCTATGATCGGCCTCAGCGACGAGACCCAACGCTCCGCCAGCACGCCATTTCAACGGCAGACGGCGGACCGGATGCTTCCAATCGCGGGTGTAACTCAGTTGGCAGAGTGACAGCTTCCCAAGCTGTATGTCGAGGGTTCGAATCCCTTCACCCGCTTCACTTTTTTGAG
>RECD01000105.1 GCA_007694185.1 Planctomycetaceae bacterium | reverse complement strand
GCTGGAGCCCCGCCGCCGCCAACGCTCGGGTCCAGGTCCCGTGCAACCGTTTGGCTGCTGCGTACAACAACGGATCCTCGCGGTACGTTGCGCTGAGCGACGCACCGGCCTGGTGCCGCTCCTGAATGGCCGTGCGTCCGAGCATCCCGGTCCGCTTTGTTCGCGTCCCTACCGGCCATCCCGGGACCAACCTTCACCCCGCCCCCGCCCAGAATCCTCCAACTTCTCGCTCATAGCCGCTTGAGCTTTCCGCCACCGCACCGTAACTGACTGACACGAGTCGCGATCGAGTCGCGATGGCCAACGTGCTCAGGAGTTATCGATGTCGAATTGGTGGGAATTGCAGCAGGCTTGCGAAGGCGAGCCGCAGCCCGGGGTCCGGGCGATCGCCTACTATCGCCATTCCGCTCAGGACCGGCAGGAGAACTCGATCCCGATCCAACCGGATCAGGTTCGGGAGTGGGCCGCCAAGAACAATGTCCACATCATCCACGAGTTCGCCGACGCCGGTAAATCTGGCCTCAACGCCGAAGGCCGACCCGCCTTCACCGAAATGATGGACAATCCTCTACAACTGGACCAAGAGAAGGCTGAAGACCCCGATGCGGCACAACCCGCCGGAGGCGTGGGGCAAAACCCCCGAGTCGCTCGACGGGATCGTCAGCGTCGACGATTTCCTCACCGCCCAGGCGATTCACGAGAAACGCCGCCGCAAGTACAGTTTTAGCGTGATGATCGGCCAGTTGGGCACCATTGGACTAGCGGACCCGCAGTCCCGTTTCCTGGACGATCCAGAGATGACCGCTGAGCGGTTCACCCGTTTCAAGCAGTTCTACCAACTGTCCGACCAAAGCAAGAACGGTCGGCTTTGCCTGATTAATTGGGCGCAAGGTAATGAGCCCAGGAAATTCGCTTGGCGGGTAAGTTCGAATGTCTGCGAAGTCGAGGTCGAGAGTGATCAGAGCCCGATTCTCCGCTTTGCAGACGGAGGCGACTTTGGGGTCCAATTCGCCGATCATGTTTTGATCAAAGATCGTCGTCGCGTCATGTCCAGCGGCCCCCAGCATCTCGGCTACTTCGACTGGCAGGTTTTCGTCGATCTTGAAGCTTGCCATCACGGTCGAGGTGAGTGATCTCAGAACTTCAGCGGTAAGACGCGTTCGCGGGCCAGTTCGGCAGCGTAGGCGATGCAGGCGTCGACGTCTTCGGCTTTGATGCTCGGATAGCTCTTGAGGATTTCCTCTCTGGAGACTCCGGCAGCCAAGTTATCGAGCACGACAGAGACGGTCACACGAGTGCCGATCACGCAGGCTTGGCCATGACAGACAAGCGGGTCGACAGAGATTCGATCTTGCCAAGTCATCGCGGTGCCTCGGGACGCTGAACGCGACTCTCCCCGACAGCCCGAGCTTTGTGTTGACCAGGTTGCCAAGTCAAACAGAGAATCTCAGAGTTTCTCGGTTGAGTTCGGCTAGCGAACACAACCCGGGTGGTTGATATCGGTCGCCCGAACCTACACAACGAATCAGCGAACTCTTGCCGACAGGGCAAAGCACGAGAAATACCGCGAAAAACTGGGCCTAAACCAAAAACACCTGCCAGCCTGATCCAGGCGACAGGCGTCAACGAGATCGCGAGAGTTTTCGCTTTCTGAAGTTCAGCTCCCCCGGCAGGACTCGAACCTGCGACAAGGCGGTTAACAGCCGCCTGCTCTACCAACTGAGCTACAGGGGATCGCGGTCCGACGGGTTGCCCCGCCGAATTTCACCCGATCCTAGTAAACGGGACCTCGTTTCGCAAGGACAGAGTCGGCCCTTTTTTCGGCTGCCCAGGGAGGGTCGCGAACGGGGCTGGGACGGCAAATGGTGGCGGTCGCCGGACGGGGGCACCACGAAGGACACGAAGAGCACGAAGGAGGAGGTTGATGTTCCGGCCGGCCGTGTGACCGGTGGTGCGGTCGAGGTCTGGCGCGGGATTGGATGGGGAGCACCGGAAGTTGGTTGCGAACTGGGGCGGGGTGGGTCAGGCGGACGGTCGTGGCGGACGAAGGGGAGGGTGGGTTGTCTCACGGAGACGCGGAGACACGGAGAAGCAGGGATCGGATGCGGTGAGGGGGGGCGAGAAGCCGCGAAGCACGCGAAGGGGGAGGGGGCAGTGTCGATACGGAAATGGGGAACCGGAGGGATTGAAACACAGAGGCACGGAGAACACGGAGGGGGAGGCGGGGAAGGGGAGGACGCGCGAGAAGCCGCGAAGGGGGAGGGAACGGGAGCGGCGGTGAGATGGAAACTTGGCAGGTGACGCTATCATCGTCGGTCGGTTTTTTGGCCACAGAGGGCACAGAGAACACCGAGGGGGGAGGGACGCCGGATTCAGTGAACACGTCTGAGCTGGATAGCCGAAAGGCGTCGACCGCGATTTGTCCCTAACTTTCCATTCATCCCACATGATCTTCCTCTGTGGCCTCTGTGATCTCTGTGGCTATTTCCACTCCGGTTCCGTTCGCCCGGGACGGCGCGCGAAGAGGGAGGGGGCAGTGTCGATGCGGGAACGGGGAAATGGGGGGATCGAAACTCAGAGGCTCGGAGAACGCGGAAGGGGAAGGCGGGGAGAGCAGGGAAGGCGGGTGCGAGGTGGCGGATTGGATGCGATTGCGGGTGGGGCGCGGTGTTGGGGTATGATGGGGCCGAGATCGACGGCTTTTTCTTTGGCTTGAGAGGTGGGTGATGCGGCGACGAGAGTTTTGCGGGCAGGTTTCGGGTGCCGTTTCGGCTTTGGGCGCCGCCGCGTTGATCGGTAACCCCCACGCTGCGGCTCAAACCGACCGAGCGGCCGACAAACCTGTCGTGCGCAAGGGACGGATTCGCCAATCGGTGATGGGTTGGTGCTTCCTGCCGATGGAGGCGGTGGAGTTGGCCACGCATGCCAAACGGATGGGGATCGTCGCTATCGAGGGGGTGCCATCAGCGAGTTACCCGGCGATCACCGAAATGGGCATGGGAATTTCGCTGGTCAGCAGCCACGGGTTCCAGCGTGGGCCGCTGAATCCCGAAAATCACGCTTTCGTCGAAGCCAAATTGCGTGAAGGGATCGATTTGGCGGTCGAATTCGGGGCGCCCAACGTGATCACGTTCACGGGGATGTCCGAGCCGGGGATCGACGACGAGGCGGCGAAGCGGAATTGCTTGCGGTGCTGGCAACGGGTGGTCCCTTACGCGGAGGAGCGGGGGGTGACCTTGGTACTCGAACACCTGAACAGCCGCGATGATTCTCACCCGATGAAGGGACATCCCGGTTATTGGGGCGACGATCTGGAGCGGTGCGCTGATTTGGTTCGGGCGGTCGATTCGCCACGATTTCGGCTGCTGTTCGACATCTACCACGTCCAGATCATGCACGGCGATCTGATCCGCAACATCCGTCGCTATCACCCGCTGGTCGGGCATTACCACACGGCCGGAAACCCGGGGCGTGGTGAGTTGGATGAAAACCAGGAAATCAACTACCCGGCGGTGATGCGGGCGATCCTCGAAACGGGGTATGACGGCTACGTCGCGCAAGAATTCCTGCCGACCTGGGACGACCCGATGTCGGCGCTCGAGCATGCCGTCGGGGTTTGCGACATCTGAGTTCGGACCGGTGCGATGCTCGGATTTTCCAACGCCCCGCTGGCCCTTCTCGACGCTGAGGATTTTCAGCGACTGGGGCTTCGTCGGTCCGAATACAGGCCGCTGGTTATCCGTCGGGCGCTAGCACGGGCAGCGGGACCGCTGGTGGCCGGGCAGGCCGGTGCGCCGAGCCGGGCGGGGGTGGACGCCTTGGGCGAATGCTTGACCAGCGGTTATCGGTTGATCGACCCTCGGCGTCGTGACGATTCGTTGCAGCGGGCCATCTTGGGACGGTGGCAGTGCCAACTGCTTGAGGAGTCGGTACGGCCGGTGCGAGCGCAACCGTTCGGCGGCGGTTCCGACGAAGCGTTCGGCGGGTTGATCCCACCCGCTCGACCGATGACCGCTGATTCCAACGTTGCGGGACAGGTACCGGGAGACTTCGGCGGTGGTGGGCCGGCGGACGCGTTGGGCTCGCCGGGAACAGCTGGCCCCCTGGGCGCGCCGGGCGCGCTCGGCGGAGGCGTGACGCCAAGGACGCCGCTGAATGGGCCCGAGACGGCGGAAGGATCGGTCGAAGAACGGGTGGCGACCCTGCCCGGAGTGGCGGAGGAATGGACGAGTTGGTCGGAGTGCTTCCTGGAGCCGGAGGACCTGGAATCTTGGCGACGAACACTCGGCTGGGAGGATTTGCTACAGCAGCCGTCGACCGAACTCGGATTTCGGAGGGGGGTTGTAGGCTGGTTTCGGGATGGACTGGGGATGGGCCACGAGGGGGGAAGGCTGGGCGAGACTTTGATCGGAGCGATCCGACGGCGGTTGTTGGCGACTTCGCTTGTGGTTCGGTTCTGCGTCGCGCTGTTAGCGGCATCGATCCTGTTGGTGATGACTTGGCGGACGACGCTTTGGTGGCGACGAACGGGGGTGGTCCCGGAAGTGATCGTGAGCTTTGATCCGTCGCCGATGCCGCCGTTCGCGGCGGACGGGGACGAAGTGGACGTCGAATTGGGAATGTTGGGGCCGTCGCAGTTGTCACCGTTGTCTCCGTTGGATGTCGATCCGTTGGAGGGCGATCCGCTGACGCTCGATTCGTTCGTCAGGGACCCGCTCGCGATGAGTCCGCTGGGGGTCTCGCCCGCCGACATCGATCCGTTGGGAAGGGGGATTTTGGATGACGTGATGGCACCCGAAGTTCGGCCGATGGATAGCGTCGACGCCGAACCGGACCGCGACGCCGCGAAGCCCCGCGAACCCTTGCGGTGGCCCGCGCCGGCAGAGATTGCTGCGGCGCGGCTGATCGTGGACCGTGAGGCGTTGGAACAGAGCGGGCGGTTGGGATCGGCTTGGGAAGCGTACCGACAGACCGCCCTGGAGGCGGAACGCGGTTCGGTCGAGGAGTGGGTCGCTTGGCTGGGGGCGGCGGACGCGGCGATCCAGGCGGGTGCTGACGAGGAGGTGGCGGGGATTGTCAGCGATTTCATGGCGGCCCGGGAGCTCGAGCGGGCTGAGGCGATTGAGGTGGTCGCCGAGTGGGCTGTTCGGGAAGCGGCGGGTGATGACGTTTCGCAGGCGGTATTTCGATGGTTGAACCGCAGCATGCGGGAGGCGGTTTTGACAGGCCAATGGGAAGTGGCGGAGACGCTGCACGAGGCGATTCAGGGCTTGGCCGGGCGCAACCGGGACTCGGCGATCGGTCAATCGGTGCGAGATTGGCGCGACGTGATGACGCTGACAGGCCGTTATCGCGAGCGGTTTGGCGATAGCGAGGAAACCGCGGAGGTGGGGATGTCGGCGACCGGCGCTGACGATCGTTTGACGTTCGGCAGGTACTGGGCGCTCGTGCGGCGGGATTGGGCCCGGGCGATTCCGGCGTTGTCGCTGGGGGAGCGTGGCCGTTTGCCTCGGTTGGCGGAGACCGAACGGGGGTTGGGCGACGAGATGCCGCTGGAAGAGGTGGTCAAGTTAGCCGACGGCTATCTGTTGGAAGCGAAGCGGGAGCGCGGATGGTTAGCGGAGTCGGCGGTGCTGCATGCCCACGATTTGCTGACGAGGGCAGCGGCAGCGGCTTCGTCGGAGACGGCGAAGCTGGAATTGAAGCGTCGGGCTGAGCGACTTCGGGAAGATCAGCCGCAGGCGTTTCCGAACGCGACTCAGGGGGCGACGTTCAAGTAGAGCGGGGGTGTCGCGTAGGTCGCTTTCATCACGAAATTGATCGATACGTTCGCCATCACCGCGAACGGTTGGCGCTCGGCGAGGGTGGCGTCGGGGGCGGCCTTGAGGGTAATTTTTCCCTTCGTCGCCCCGCCGGTCAGCAGGGTGTTGCTGGCGGCGGCGTCGATGGTCACGCCTTGGGGCAAGGGGTCGCCGAAGACGGAATTGAGGTGTTTGTAGGGCACCTCGAGCAGAACATTCTTGTCGAACCCGGGGGCACGTTCGAGTTCGACATCGAGCGTCACCGATTCGCCAGGCTTGAGGTGCACCTCGGACGGCGAGACCCGCACGGCCAGGATATCGCCGGGTTGGCAGATCGCGACGGCGTGGTCTTGAACCGGCCAATGGCCACGTCCGCCACCGGGCTGGTAGATCTCCTGGTAGACCATCGCGACCGCCGATGGGGCGGGTGAGGCGGGATCGGCAGCGGTGGGCTCGGCGTAGCCACGGATTTCGACGTTCGCCACATCGGGGCCGGCGGCCGGGTCGGCGATGATCACGATGCAACCGTCGGTATGGGTACCGGCCAAGATGCGGCCGTCGGTGGCGGTCGCTCCGGGGGGCAGGCCGGTGACCTCGAGGCGGATTTCACCGTCGAACCCCTGTTTGCGTTCGGCGCGGACGAAGATCACGCCTGCGGTGCCGGGGGTCAACAACGTTTTGTCGGTGTCGGCATAGAGCCGAAAGTGGGGCGTCGCGGGGGAGGCCTTCAGGAAGTAGACGAACTCCTCACCGCCGCGGAGGTTCAGGTCGCGGACTTCGAGCAGGTAGCGTCCGTCTGCGGGAACGACCCAGCCTTCGATTCGAGAATCGGAGGAGGTCCGTTTGCCGTCGCGTAGGTCGTCGTTGAGTTGCAACTGTTTGCCGTCGGCGTCGAGCAGCCGGAGGTGGGAATCGAGCGGCGAGTTGATTCGCCGGGCGAAAATTTCGAACGTGTGAATCTCTCCTTGCTTGGCATCGAACGCGTAGTAGTCCAGGTCACCGTTGTGACCGATGCGACCTTGGATCCCGGCCGGCAAGGAGATCGGCTGGGCCGTTTCCGGTGAATCGCCGGCGTCGTCGATTTCGGTTAGTAAGGGCCCCGGATCGATCACCACCTGAACCGAACTAGCCCCTTGGCCATCGAGATCCAGGCGCGCGGTCTGGATGCCTTCGGTCGGCAGGTCAGGCAGGTGCAAGGTCGCCGGGGCAAGTCCGGTTGACGAGAAGCCGGCACCGGAGGGCCCGAGGGGAGCGACGGTCGCGATCGTTTGATCGGGGGTGAAGGCGAGGGGGAAAATCGTTTGGACGTGGGGGCGCTGAGAAACCTCGATCGCGTATTGCCAGAACTCGTTCCCTTGGTAGCGGACGTCGCGGAGTTCCAACGTGTATTCGCCATCTTCCGAAAAGGTATGGCAGAGGAACGGGTCGGCACCGAAGACGTTGTCGGATGTCGCGAGGGTGGAGCCGGTGGGGTGCCGCAGGGTGAGGATCGGGTCGGCGTGTCGTTGCAAGTCGTGGATACGATCTTGCAGCGTCATGCAGCGGACGAGAAAGCAAACGGATTGGCCGGCGGTTGCCGTGAACCGATAGGAATCGACATCCTCGGGCTTTTCGATCGCGCCGCAGAGGGTAGCGGGGATGGTGAATGGGGTCGCGGCCGCCGGGTCGCTGTCGGCAGTCTCCGTCGTGACGGGATCGCGGGCGATCACGAGTTGGGCGACGGTACTGACACCGGTGGGAGTTGCCACTCGCACGTCTCGGACGCCCGGCAGGGCATCTTCGGAAACGGTGAAGTGGACCGCCAGGGCTTGGGGAGACTGCTTCGCCGGTTCGCCCTCGGCATCAGCCTCGGGTTGGACGACTTCGCCGGTCACGCCGTCGCCAGAGACCAGCACGCGATAGGTCCCCTCCGTCGAATAACGTGAGCGGATCGTGTGCCGGGACGTTTGGCCGATTTGGGCGGCGATCGGTTCGATGCTCATCAGCATCGGATAGGACTGTTGGGCGACTGCGGTGGACGAGGCCCAAGCGAGCAGGCAGCCTGCCAGCAGAGCCGGTCCGGCGAGTTGGTTCGGCATGGTCAGGTTCTCAGCGTACGAACAGGAAGTGCTTGGAATTGATGATCGCCCAGAGCAAATCCTCGTAGGCGTTTTGAGGGGTTTCAGCGGCCTGGAGCAATTCCTGGCTGAACTCCAGTTCCGCGGCGTTCGGCGGCCGGCAGAGCGTTTGGAGGAACAGTTGGTGAACCATTTCTTCGGCGGTGAGTTCCTTGGCCAGCAAGCCGGCAATCAAACCGTCGGTGGCGGCGATTTTCTTGGCCAGGGTTTCGCCGTTGAGGGTATGGAGGGCTTGAGCGAGGTTCGCATCGGGGCTGCGTTCGCATTCACAGAGGCTGACCCGCCGCGGCTTGGCGAAGGTGGTCAGGAAGTAATCGGTGTACTCGGCATCCGGCAGATCGATCGCCCGGGTCCCCAACGGCAGGTTAGGAAACTTGGTCTGGACGCCGGTGGCATGATCGATCGCGTCGAGCAGCGGCTCGGCGGCCAGACGCTTCACCAGGTAATGGCTGTAGAAACGTTGATCCGTGCGATTTTCGGAAGTCGGCTGGGAGCTAAGGCCATACAGGCGGCTGGTCATGATCCTGCGGATCAGGTGCTTCAGGTCGAAGTCGTGCTCGGTGAAATCGGCTGCGAGGGCATCCAGCAACTCGACGTTGCTCGCCGGATTCGTGCTCCGCATGTCGTCGACCGGCTCAACCAAGCCGCTGCCGAGCAGGTAGCGCATGTAGCGATTCACCACGGCGCGGGCGAAGAAGGGATTTTCGGCGTCGGTCAGCCATTCGGCCAAGGCGATCCGTCGGTCGAGCGGGTGATCGACCGACGGTCCGTCCAGCGGGGTGGGTTGCAAACGTTGGTTGGTTTGCGGGTGAGCGACATCGCCCGAGTCACGGATCATCACGACCCGTTCGCCGCCGAACAGCCCAAACTCTTCGCTGTTCTTGAAGCCGACGCGGGCGAAGAAGGCGGCCATGCCGTAGTAATCGGATTGGCCATACTTCTCGAACGGGTGTTGGTGGCATTTGGCGCAGTCCAACCGGACACCCATGAAGAGTTGTGAGGTGGCTTCGGCCAGGTCGGACGAGTTCGCATTGACGCGAAAGTAATTCGCCGGCCCGGACGAGTAGATCGAGCCTTGAGCGGTGATCAGTTCGCGGACGAACTCGTCGTAAGGCTGGTTGCGACGAAACGAGTCGCGAATCCAATTGTGCAGCGACCACATCCCCTGTTCGCCGAGCGTTTTGCTGCTGTTGCGGACCAGGTCCGACCAACGCAGGGTCCAGAAGGCCGCGTACTGGTCGTCGTAGGCGTCCTGTTCGGGATCGCCGGTCAGCCCCAGCAACCGGTCGACCAATTTGGCCCGTTTGTCGGGATCCTCGGCGGCGACAAATTCGGTCACCGTCTGGGGGTCGGGGAGGGCGCCGATGCAATCGAGGAAGGCGCGGCGGACGAACGTCGCATCGTCGCAGAGGGGAGACGGTTCCAAGCCGAGATCGCGAAACTTCTTGGCTGCCAAGTCGTCGATGAAGTTGTTCGACACCCAATTCTGCAATTCGGTCTGGTCGCCGTAGGGGATCACGAGGGTGCTGACGGCCGCCTGTCCGTCGAATCGGACCATGACGGCGGTCTGGCCATGACCGGTCGCTTCGACGAGCCCGATGTCATCGACTGCGGCAACGCCCGGATCGATCGAATCGTAGATCGCCAAGGCGGTCACATCGCGGCGGGAGCCATCCGAATAGTCGGCGGTGACCTGCAATTGCTGTTTCAGTCCCGGGGCGCCGACGCGGAGGTTCGGTGTGACACTCAGCGTTTCGACCCGCAGCGTGTCGTCCTCGGATTGCGGCGCTCCCGCGGCGATCCAATTTCGCAGCAATTGGTATTCGACCCCATCCGAGGGCAAACGCAGGCCCCCTTCATGGGCTTCGGCCATGGAAGGTTTGCGCAGGAAGAGGCTTCGGTCGGGGCTGGTGAAATGGAGTCGTCGACCGCGGCTGGCGACGGCGATTTCGTGGTAGTCGGTCGGCGGGTCGAAACCGAATACCGAAAGCTTAAAACCCCCTTTGCCGTGCTGGGCCGCGTGGCAGGCGCCGGCAGCACACCCCGCCTTGCTCAAGATCGGCCGCACGTCGCGGAAAAAATCGACATGGCAGGTTTCCGCGGCTTCGACGGTCACGGGGACGTCCAAAGTTTGGCCAGCCGCTTCGACCACGATTCGGGTGCTGCCGTTGGCGATCGCCAGCAGCATCCCGCGTTCGTCCACGGTCACCACGCTGGGGTCTTCGCTCCGAAAGGTCGCCAGGCTGGTCAGGTCGGACCGGCGTTCGGGGAGATCGGAGTCTGCCGCGGTCAGCAGCATCTGGACGCGGTCGAGTTGACCGACCAGACGGACCTCGGCCGGGGAAACCTGAATGGGCGCGGGAACTGCGGGTGATTCGGACCGGGCGAGTTGGCCGGACCATGCGATCGCGACCATGGTCATCGATCGAAGACAAGCTCGCATCATCGGCAACACCTCAGGCGGGCGGGGGTAGGAAATTTTGGCGGGGCAGCGGGGCGGTCGGCGGGCAGCCGATCGGAGTCGGCGGGAGACTGTGAGTATGACCGCTTCGGCGTGCCGTTACCACAGCCAAAACGGACAGGAGTCCGATGTGGGGAACCGCCGCTTGGCCGTGATGCCGATCGCTTGGCAGATCTTTGGCCTGTTCTCTCGATCGAAATTTCGGTTGAAGCGGGGTTTCGGTTGTCGCGAGTTGCGCTGCGTCGAGGGCTCGGTTCTTCGTTGATAGTACCGGGGAGCCGAACGGTTACTGATGGCCAGCGCGATCGATCGCGCGTCTTCGTCGCAGGTTGGTTGCAAAACGCCCCTAAACGTTTCATTCCGATGGGATCATAAAAAATGATGGAACCTGACAGGTTCCGATGGCCAGGGGGTGGATGGATACGGTAGGCTAGAGATCGTCGAATGTGGGTGAAGGTGGTGAATCACGTCGTCCACTCCCGACAAACTCCCTCCCTCGCCGCACTGACACGTTCGGTTCGATGGTCACTAGGGCATGAGCCCCGTGGCCGGAACTGGTGCGATTCAGGCAGCACCCACCTTCGCTGCTACGGCAGCACCCACCTCCACCAACAATCTTCGCAAGGGGATGGCGGCATGTTGAACATCGAACCGCGACGCAGTCGGACGTGCGAGGGAATCACTCGCAGGCATTTGCTCCAGGTCGGCAGTTTGGCCGGGTTGGGATTGTCGTTGCCGACGTTGGTGCGAGCCGAACAGGCCGCCGGCGGGAAAGCGAACGGCTCGGCGACCAACTGCATCCTGATCTGGACGCGGGGCGGCACCAGTCATCACGACACGTTCGACCCCAAGCCGGATGCGCCGGTTAGTGTGCGGGGTGAGTTTGGCGTGATACCGACGGCCACGCCCGGAGTCTTTTTCGCCGATGTGGTCCCGCGAATGGCGAAGGAGCAAAAGCGATTCGCGCTACTGCGTGGTTGGAATCCGCAGAACGGCAGTCACGGGATGGCCGACCAGATCGTTATGTCGGGGCGCAAGTTCAACCAATCGGTGGCCTATCCCTGCTACGGATCGGTCGCCGCTTACCACCATGGCTTTCGCAACGCGCTGCCGCCCTTCGTGCAGCTCGGCAATCAGATCGATCGCCGATTCGGCGGCGGTTCGGCTGGGATCTTGGGGATGGAGCATGGCCCGTTCGAGATCGAGACCGACCCCAGCGCGGACCCGTTCGTGGTTCGCGACATCACGCCACCGACCGGTGTCGACATGCGACGCGTCGATCGGCGGAAGGACATCCTGCGGCGGATCGACGACTTGCAGCGGTCCGAAGAGTTGCAACCCGCGGCCTTCGAATCGCTCGACGAGCACTATCAGACCGCGCATCGGATGATCACGTCGCCCGAAACGAAGCGAGCGTTCGCGTTGGATCAAGAAGCTGGCGACTTGCGAACGGCCTATGGGAAGCATCGGTTCGGCCAGAGCCTGTTGCTCGCCCGGCGGCTGATCGAATCGGGCGTGCGATTCGTCACGGTCACCGACGGGGGCTGGGACACCCATCAAAACAATTTCAAGTCGTTGAAGGACAGTCGGCTGCCGCCGGTCGATCAGGCGTTGCCGCAATTGTTGATCGACTTGGAAGAACGGGGACTGTTGGATTCGACGTTGGTTTGCTGGTTGACCGACTTTGGCAGGACCCCGATCGTCAATTCCGCCAGCGGACGCGACCACTGGTCTTCCAGCGGGTTTGCGATCATGGCCGGGGCGGGTGTTCCGGGCGGTCACGTGCTGGGCGAAACGACCGCTGACGGCGGCGCGGTCGCGAAGGACGAGTACTTTACCGAAGACTTGGCGACCACGATCTACATGAAGCTGGGTATCCCGGCAGACTTGATTGCGCAAAGTCCCGACGGCCGCCCGATCCGACTGATCGAAGGGCGGCCGATTCAGGAATGGGTCTGATCGGGCGGCGACCGCGAGCCTGTCGCTTCGTTCGCCTGGGGTGCGGATGGGTCGCGGCTGAGCACTCGGATGCAATCGTTGCGAAATCGGAAGTACCCGAGCGGGATCGTCACGGCGCAGAACAGCAGGATCAGGGCTGGTGACGTTCCGGCTGCGAGCATGCGTGGCGTATCGAGCAGGCGATCGTTGGAGAGCCATGCCAGGGCGAGGTAGGTGCCGTTGGCCAGCAGGCAAAAGTCGGCGATGAACCGGGCATAGGGATGGCCGATCGCGAAGGCGAGGAGCGTCGGCACGAGCACGCCCAGCAACGGTCCGGCCCACAGCGTCAGCCGCGGGTGGGGATCGGGCGAGTGGAGGCTGTGTGGCAGACGCCACGGCATGAGCTCGTAGTCGAGCAACACCGCCCCACCAAGCCAACCGCCGACGATGTGTCCCAGCTCATGTGTCGTGAGCATCACCACCCAGGACACCAGCAGCAGGACGCCAAAGGTCGCAACTTGACGAGTCACTCGGTCGACTACAATTTGGGAACGCGTTCGAACGAGAGCGAGATCCGTTCGCTCCCCGCGGCGGCCGTGTAATCGGTCGGGCGTTCTTTTGCGGCGGGGGCGAAGCACATTTTCCTGGTCGTCTTACCGTATTCGTAGATACCCCGGTACTTTTCACCGACGCCACCGCCCGACGTAGGGGTGAAGTCGATCGTTTTTGGGGTTTTCGTCGGGTCGATCGTGCTCGTACCGCGACTGATTTCCTTTCCCGCGGATCGCAAAACCCAGGTCCCGTCGGCCTCGTTGGTGACCGTCAAGGGACGGATGTCTTCGGGTTTGCCGCGGTTGCCGTTGATCTGCAATTCGGTAACGCGCCAAGTGCCCACGATCCAGGCACGATCTTCGCGGGCCGCCTCGTTAGCTGCTGGCGCGACGCCTTGGACGCCTTCGGCTTCTTGGGCTTGGGCAGACAACGAGAAAAGGAACAGGCATCCGGCGATTCCGATGCTTAGCGATGATCGGGACATGAGATTGGCTCCGATGAGTTGGAAAAGGTGGCGGCAGCGATGGGCGTGAATTGTACGCCCTTTCGATCGGCCGGCGAATGAAGAATACGAACGTTTCCGGAAGTGGCGTGAGTGAGATGAGGGGGCTCAGCCGGCCGGTTCATCTCGCTTGCCGGGCTGGAGCGTTCCGCCTCGTTTCAGCGAGGTCGCGCCGAATCGGTCGCGAACCGCGTCGGCGACCCGGTCGAGGCGTTGCTGTTTGGCGTGAAGTTCCTCGTCGGGGTCATCGAACAGTAGACGCTGGACCGGTCGCTCCGCCACAAACCCGCTGATCCCCATCCCGAGCAAACGCACCGCTGACCGCGGATTCTCCGGTGCGGGCGACCAGGCCGCAGAGAGCAGGTCGCTGGCAGCCTGCCAAAGTTCTTCGGTTGAGTCGGTCGGCCTAGATAGGGTGCGGGAGCGGGTGATGGTCCGAAAGTCGGCGTACCGGAGCTTGAGCTGAACGGTACGTCCCTGGTGTTGGTGTCGCCGCAAACGACGAGCGACCTGTTCGGTCAGTTCCAGCAAGCAGGCTCGCAAGGTATCCGTCTCGTTGACGTCGGTGGCAAAGGTTGTTTCGTGAGAAATCGACTTGGCGACGCGGTCGGGAACCACGGGACGGTCGTCCAGGCCACGAGCCAACCGCCAAAAATGTTCGCCGGTGTCGCCGAAGATTTGGCGAAGCGTGTCGAGCGGCAGATTTCTCAATTCACCGATCGTCCGCACGCCGAACCGTTGCAGCGAACGGTCGGTGACTTTGCCGACTCCCCACAGGCGATTGACCGGCAGCGGTTGTAGAAATTCGAGGATCCGCTGCGGATCGACGACGACCAAGGCGTCTGGCTTTTCGAGGTCGCTGGCGATCTTGGCGAGGAACTTGTTGGGAGCGACCCCGACAGAGGCCACCAATCGGGTCTCCTCCCAGATCTGCCGCTTGATGCTGCGGGCGATCTGTTCGGGCGGTCCGAAGAGCGGTTCGCAACCGGAGACATCGAGAAAGGCTTCGTCCAGGGAGAGCGGTTCGACCAGCGGCGTGTAGCGGAAAAAGATCTCGCGGATTTGGCGAGACACGGCGGCGTAGTGAGCCATCCGTACCGGCAGCACGATCGCTTGGGGACAAAGTTGCAACGCGGTCCGGACCGGCATGGCGCTGTGTACCCCGAACGCACGAACGGCATAGCTCGCCGCCGCGACGACTCCCCGTCCCTCCGGCGAACCGCCGACGATCACGGGCCGCCCGATCAACTCGGGTCGGTCGCGTTGTTCGATCGACGCGTAGAACGCGTCCATGTCGACATGCAAGATCATCGCGATCGGGCGGTTGATGGGGCGAGGTTCAACGACTTCGTTTTTCGAGAGGCGGCAGCGGCAACGCGAATCTTTTGCGTGAGGCGATTGGTGCGTGTCGCCCGCTAGCAATGAGCGGTAAAAGAGTGTCCGGAACCTTTTGTGCAAAGCACCCGAAGGGCGAGTTCCTC
>RECD01000010.1 GCA_007694185.1 Planctomycetaceae bacterium | reverse complement strand
GAGTACTTTCGCCGATACCAATCCGCACACCACTCCGCCACGTTGCCGAGCATGTCGCGTAGCCCAAACGGGTTCGCCCGCTCGGTAGCAGGCGGTAACGTCTTCCCCGCCTGGCTGTTGCCGTTGCACAGCTTCGGGTCGTAATCCGTCTCGTGCCACCAATAATCCCAGTCCCAGGGGCGTCCGCCCTTGGCCGCATACTCCCACTCCAACTCCGTCGGCAGACGACAACTCCGGCCATCCCAAAACGCCCACTGACAAAACGCCCACGCGTCGTACCAACTCACGTAAATCACAGGGCAGTCATCCGTGTCGCTGATCCTGTCGTAACGCTCTCGATATTCCGTTTGCCTGACCCCGTGGCCAGGATCGTAAAGCCGGTACCAACGGTTGAGTGTCGGTGAATGGCTGAGTTGGAAGCGGCCGACCGATTGGACCGCTTGTTCTGGCGTCTCGTCTGAACCGAAGAACGCATTACGGATCGCCTCCAGATCTCGATCCCGATGGACGCGAGTGAAAAAATCGAGATATTCGGCCCGCTGGTTTGCTCCCGCCTTCCCAGGGGGAAAATTGAAGCGATCAAGCAACTTGTTGACGTGAGCATCACGGTCGTCGTGTCCCTCGGACAGCCACGTCTCCCAAAATTCCCTATTCTCCTTGGGCATTTGGCCCTGTTTTTCCTCGGGCGTACCCATCCGGAACTGGGAGTCGCCCGGGAGGTCGATGAAACTGTCGATGAACTCCCGGGCATATTCTCGAAGCGTCTCACCTAGCGTGCCGGTCAGGATGGTGTTCTCCAATTCACCCCGAAAACCAGCGAGTACTTTTCTCGCCTGTTCCATTGACTTCGTGTCAGGGATTCCGCTGGCGTAGTTTTCCATCGTTGCCCAGGATCGGTAGAGCATCTCGTTGCTGCGGCGGGTTGCCTCCGTTCCATCACCGGGCAGGTACAGCACCCCGATCGCCTGAACCCAGTGTTTCCCCACCCGACCAGCGTCAGGCATCTCGGCCGCGTAACGCCAGATCTCGTAGTAGGCCTCGCTAGCCAACTCGTCCGGGGTAAACACCCACGATCGAAGTTGTCTCCCATCGTCGTCGGTGTAGTCGTCCGCGCAGGTGAAGAACCGGCTCAGCCAGACCGCGGTAAAAAACTCCTGCAATGATCGGTTCCGCCACAAAATCCCGTTCAAGCCACTTTTCGTATCCGAATCGAAAAACCCGTGGGACAGAACCGAGTTCATGGCCGCAACGCAGTCGAGATCGTTCGTAAAGTCCTTGAAATTGAGGGAATACCATGGGGAATCTTTGACTCGCTCCCAGAGGGATTTACGGAAGTCCGGGTAGCCAGCAGGCGTGATCTTGTCAAAGTTCGGTTGTAGGTGTTTCTCAACGTTCAGCTCGTTTTCCTTGTTGGTCCCGGTCGCCGCCCCGGACATGTCGACCACCAGTTGATCCGATGTCATCTGGAAGGCGATCGCCGAGAGCAATTCGATCGCCAGATCGATCTGGTCGTTTTCCGGCAGGCCTCTCCCGAGTTGCCGGGCAGTCGCGCTCTCAGATAGCCCCCGAATGATCAGCCGCCGTGTGGCTTTCCAATAAACGTCGCTGGCGGTTCGTAGTTCGGACAATTCCGAGTCCTGGAGTTCCCGCAACAACTCAAGGACCCGCGGCACGCCGAGGATCGGCCGGGCTTCCGTCGGAATCTTGGAATACCGCCTCGTTCCGTCTGGGAATTCACCGAGGTATCGATTCTGCTCCTCGGGCGTGAACTCCTCGGCCTGCACAAACCGCCATTGGCGTTCGGTAGGGAACAACTCGGTCCAATGACGCTGCAGCGCGTGCGGTCGTCCGCCGACGATCACCCGGCAACCACCCCACTGCGGATCATCGAGCAACTGCTTGATCGCCAAAACCTGGTCGGGGGTGGCATGATCCAGGCCATCCACCAGGATCACCAAGTTCCCCTCGTCTCGCTTCCTTCGCAGGTAGCGTTCGAGGCGCCGCCGCTGAGCGTCCGTCACGGAATCGCCACCGCCGATGAGCAACAGGCTGGTCAAGCGTTCGAGCCAGGTTTCGGAATTGCCGAACCGCTGCCAGGCCGCAGGGTCGATCAAGAATGTCAACCGGTCGGTCGATTCTCGGATGAACCGCGTCACCAGCCAGAACAGGTTGGTCGTTTTCCCGACCCCCGCATCGGTGGTCACAACCAACCGGTTCAATTCACAGGATCGGCCGTCCGGCAGCACGGCGATGCCTCGCACCAAATCGCTCCGGTCGATCACGATCCAGGCCTCATCGGCGGAGGTGGCCTGCGGTTCGGCTGCGGGAATACCCGCTCGTTGCGAGCGGAAGTATTCCGGTCTCAACCACGCGCGGGGATCGACCTCCGGGTCCAGCAGTTTCAATCCCTGCGTCTCGATGAAGCCGGTCCGCTTTTCATTCGGATCGTAGGAGCCTTCGTAGAACGATTCACTCCAACGTTGCAGCCCGCGTTGGCGATGCTGCTCGATCAATTCCGGTTCGGCCTGGGAGAGTAGATCTTTGGCCTCGATCAGCATCGCGTCCAATTCGTCAGTCCCAAGTGCCGGACGCAGGAACTCAATGAGTTGGTTCGAGACGATCACGCGAGACGTCGCGGCCCCTTCGCCGCCAAGATACAGCATCCCCAAACACGCGGATTGATTGCCGGAACGTGCGATGATCGCGCCGCCACTGAATCCTTCCTTGATGCTCCCTTGGGTAAGCTGCCAGTCCGTCAAGAGTCCCGCGTTGTCAATGCTGTAATTTTGGCGATGGTTCGTATCGATCGGGTGCCGTTCGAATCGGGTGCCACCGGCTTCACCGGGAAAACCACAACCTGCGACGCCCTCGCAATCGTCGAGATGAAACGTCTCACCGCCACCACGATCACCCAAGAACTCACCCCGCAGGTTGCTCAGCAGCTTCAGCGGAGCTGGTCGAGTTTCCGTGTCGCCGGTTAGCTTTAGCTCCAGCAATGCGAAATCGCCCTCGCCACGTCCCCGGGCTCCCTTCACCTGGCTCAGTACCGCAAACCGCGACCCGTCTTCCGTCAGCAATTG
>RECD01000199.1 GCA_007694185.1 Planctomycetaceae bacterium | reverse complement strand
CCACGGCCAATTTGGCGTCGCGGGCCAGCAGGCGGAAGCGGGTGTTGTAGCGGGCGTCGGCGGTCGCAGTCATGCCGAGTTCCGGATAACGGCTTTCCCAGCTCGATTCGGTCAAACCTTCCACTTCGGGCAGCAGGCGAAATTGCCGGTGAGGGCGTCCGAGCAGCGCGCCGTTGTAGAAGCTGTCGCGACTCGGCCAATCGACCAACCAATCGTCTGCCAGATCGAACCGGGTCTGCACGATCTGGCCTCGGCCGACGGCCCGGGTCAGCACCAACCCTTGCGTGCCGCTGACCGGCGTGGCTTGGGGGGCGATCGGGCCGGCGGTGGTCAACCGGCCGGAACGCTCGCGGATCTTTTCGACCCGTTGCTCCGTGTCTTCATCGCCGGGAACCGCCCACTCACGGACCAGGCCGGCGAGTGCATCGGGGTCAAGCTCCTCGGCCGCTTCGACCCGTTGGGGCATCCAGCGGCCGAATCGGTCCCGGGTCAGTTCGCTGCCGCTGGCCGGGCCGTTGACGATCAAGCGGCCACCGAAGTGGAGCCAATCGATCAGTGCCTGCGATTGTTCGGGCGTCAACGATGCCGGTTCGACGTCATCCCACAAAAGCGTCGAGGTGCTCGTCCAATCGAGCATCGTTTCCGACAAAGCGGGCCAATTATCGGGTTTGACAAAGACGATGCGAAAGTTGCGTCGAGCTCGACCGCTCGAGCCGTCCGAGGAATCGAAATCGTCCCGTGGGGGGCGAACCCAATCGGCCGTTTGGAGCGCCGAGAATCGCTCCGGACGTCGCGACAGCACCACCAGAAAGTATTCCTCGGGCTCCAAGAGATTCGGTCGCGAGCGGCCCGTTTCGACCAGCGTTGAGGCGGTGCCGGTCGCGAACTGGCCCAGCAGCACCGCTTTGCCGTCTGCGATGAACGGCCCGGCAGACCCGGCGACCAGGCGGTTATCGAGTCGCTTGCGGCTTTGACGCGGCAACACAGCCGGGTATTCGGCGGTCAGCGGCAGCCAGCGGTCGGGACGTGGGCGGGATCCCGAGTCGAAATCCGCATCGGCACCATCGGCACCATCGGCCGGTGAATCGACGGCGCCGACACGGTGTCGCAGGATCCCGCGGCGGTCCGCCAAGTTGCTGGTGATCGATTCCCCGACGGTGAACCAGTGGCCCGGTTTGATGCCGGATTGCGCCAGCGATTGGCCATGAGGCAGCGGGCGGGTGCCACCGAATGAGAATTCGGTCGCGACCTCGTCGTCATCGGAATCATCCGGCCGTTCGAACTGGCGGCAACCGTCACAGCCCGTCGCGAGCGACAGACAAAACCCCAGCCAGACGCCGAGCAGCGTGAGATGACGGGTGCCTGGTGTGCCGCTGGTGGCGTTTGGTTCGAACTGCGGGCGAGCGGTCACTTGGGCGGCGGGAACCACCTACCAACCCATCACCATGTTCGACTCGATCGCGCGGCGGGCATTTTCCAAGTCACTGCCCGTTTCCATCCGATACAACCGGATGGCGTTCACCTTGTCGCCCGCCGATTTGCTGAGGCATTCCCGGGCGATCGCACAGGGGTCGAGCGTCCGTTCGGTCAGCCCCAGAGCCCCTTTGCTGATCACCCAAGTGTCTCGGGGACGCTTCGTCAATCGGACGACGGCGTCGTAGGGGTAGGCATCTGTGACGACTTCGCGAGCCGCCGCGTCGTCTTCTGCCCAGGTGATGATGATGTGGGAATTGGTTTCGATTTCGAATAAGGGCATGGTATTTCCTCCCCCACGGGTTTGCTGAATCGCCTCAACGAGGATGATAACCGACGATGCGTTGAAGGTCGCCTCCCATCGGGCCAAAATCCGCGGCTGGCGGGAGGTTCAGTGGGACGATGCCGGTCGTCGCGAGCGGCCGGCGAACTTGCGGCAAAAATCAGCCACCGCGGTGCCGAAACGTTCGACTTCGAGCTCGGTGTTGTACAGGTAAAAGCTGGCTCGGCAGGTGGCCGGTACGCCCAAGTGTTGGTGCAACGGCATGGCGCAATGATGGCCGGCGCGGACGGCGACACCGCGACGATCGAGCCAATGGGCGAGGTCGTGGGGATGAGCCCCGTCGATGACGAAGCTGACGAGCCCCGCGCGGTGCTCGATCGCCGGCCCGAAGGTCGTCACCGCGTCGATCGTTGACAGCGACTCGAGGGCGAGTTGGGCCAAGCGTTTTTCGTGGGCGCGGATGTTTTCCAATCCGATCCGCTGGAGATAACGCACGGCTGCGGCCAAACCGATCGCTTCGGCGATCGGCGGCGTGCCGGCTTCGAACTTCATCGGCAAGCCGGCGGGCACGAAACCTTCGGTCGTGACGGTGCGGATCATCGACCCGCCCCCGAGGAAGGGTGGCATCGCTTCGAGGATCGGCTCCTTGCCGTGCAGCACGCCGATCCCGGTGGGGCCACAGACTTTGTGTCCGCTGAAGACGACGAAATCGGCACCCCACTCCTGCACGTCGACCGCTTGGTGCGGTGCGGCTTGGGCGGCGTCGACCAGCACGGTCGTCTTAAAGCCGCGGGCCATCTCGACCCAGCGTGACACCGGGAATTCGGTACCCAGCACGTTGCTGACGGCGGTGAACGCGAACAATTTCGGCCGCAGTCGGCGGAGGTGGTCGGCGACCACGTCGTCCTCGATCCTGCCGTCGGAGGTGAGCGGCAGGAACACGATCCGGCAGCCCGTTCGTTCGGCTAACTGCTGCCACGGGACGATGTTCGCGTGGTGTTCTGCCAGGGTCAACAACAGGGTATCGTCGGCCGTGATCTGCGAATCGCCCCAGGCCCTGGCGACGGTATTGATCGCGGCGGTCGTCCCGGCAGTGAAAATCACTTCCTGCGGGGCGGCGGCATTCAGGAATTCGGCGACCGATTCGCGAGCCGCTTCGTAAGCCCGGGTCGATTCCTCGCTCAGCGTATGGATGCCGCGATGGACGTTCGCGTAGTAACGTTCGTAGCAATCCGACATCGCGTCGATCACGACTCGCGGCCGCTGGGTGCTGGCGGCGTTGTCGAGGTAGATCAACGGCTTGCCGCTGGCGACTGACCGCTGGAGGATCGGGAAATCCAGGCGAATTTCGGCGACGTTCAAAGGATTGCTGGCGTCGGTGGATGTGCTCGTCGTGGTGCTCATGGGGGGCCGATCAAGTCTCTTCATTCAGGCTGGGGCCGCCAAACTGTTGGGCGTCCTCTTCTTCATCATAGGCCAGCGGGCAGTCCAAGGCAGACTGGAAGGCTCGCCAAGCCAGCAACAGGCAGCGTTGGCGATGCGGTTCGATCGGGGAGCCGAAGCATTCCCGCATGGCGGCTGCGGAGAATTCTTTCGCTTGGTCGATCGACAGGCCTTCGACCCGTTCGACCAGCATCGAAGCGGCCGCTTGGCTGATCACGCATCCCTGACCGTCGAACGCGGCCTCCAGAATCTCACCAGCGGGCGAAATCCGCAATTCGATCAGGACTCGGTCGGTCCCGAGCTCGCGGGTGCCGGCGACGGAGTCGGAATCGGTTTCGGCGGAGATTGTCTGGTCGGTCGGTGCTTCGCACAGCGGCAGCACTTTTTCAGCCGCGTGGCTCGGCCGTTCCAGCCGCTCCAGATGGTAGGGGTCCTGGTAGTGTTCCAGCACCCGGGGTGGGAGATTCGCGGCGGCCGGCGGATCGGGTGTCATCGGACGTCCGGAGGGAGCGGCGGTTTTTTCCAGGCCCCCTGCTACCGCTTGCCGGTTGCTACCAGTTGTCGCGAGCGAACCGGAGCGGCTCAGGCCGCTTCGGCCACGGCGGTTTTGCCGGAGTCCTGCGTCCGCTGAGCCAGCACCTCTTCGGCCAGCGACCGGTAATCGGCAGCGCCGTTGCTATCGGGGGCATATTCGAAAATCGATTTTCCGAAACTGGGGGCCTCTGCCAAGCGGATATTCCGACGAATTCGCGAATCGAAGAATTTCGCGGTTCTGTGGAACCCTTTCGAGGCACCGTCGCCGTTGAAGAACGCCTCGACATCGCTGCTGACTTCGGCCGCCAAGCGGGTGGTCGAATCGTACATGCAGAGGATCACGCCGGAGAGTCGCAGGCGGTTGTTCAGCCGCTTGGAAACGACTTCGACGGTCTTCAGCAGCTTGCTGAGGCCATGCAGGGCCAAAAAGTGCGGCTGCAGCGGCAAGAAAACCTCCTCGACCGCCACCAAGGCATTGATCGTCAGCACGCCCAGGCTGGGGGGGCAATCGAGAATCAAGTAATCAAACGGCTCGTTGTCGGCATCCAGGGCATCGCGGAGGATCAGTTCGCGACCGACTTCACCCGCCAATTCCATCTCGGCAGCGGCCAAGTCGATGTTGCTCGGCACGACGGACAGATTCGAATGGACGTCGATCCGGGCATCCGCCATGGTGGCGGAACCGCACAGCACGTCGTAGATCGTCGGCGATTGGCCGGTGGCCGTGACGCCCAAGTGCAACGAAGCGTGGGCTTGGGGGTCGAGGTCGAGGACGCAGACGCGTTTGCCCTGATCGGCCAACGCGGCGGACAGATTGACCGCGGTCGTCGTCTTGCCGACGCCGCCCTTTTGATTGATCACCGCGATGGAACGCATCGTGAGTCTCGCTGTATCGGTCGAGGGAGGGGAAAGGATTGTCGGCGACTCGCCGCACCTCGTCCCGCCCCCGGTCCGTGACCGCGAGCAAACCTAGGCGGCGTCCTGCCGACGGAGCTTCGCGTAGGCTAATAGGATCTCGTACAGGTCCGCGTCAATGGTGACTGTGTCATCGGCAAAGTCCTGCAACCAGCAGCGACCGCTCCGCAACGCGTCAGCGATCAGCGGCGCGACCTGACCCAACGACACCTCGACACGCCGCGGCGACGAGGTTCCCGAGACCTGATCCAGATCTCGTTCGGCCGCACTCGTCCGGTCCGATCGCCGTGCTTTGCCAACCTTGGAGGACGATTCGGAGTGCCCCTTCGAACGAGTCGCCTTGCGACGGGAAGGCCGCTCGGGGGCCATGTCGGACTCGGTGACCAGTCGAAGGCGACGGGGAGATGGGGTCGAACTCACGGCGATGCTCTCGGTGAAAGGCGAAGCTGGGCCCGGGGTGATATCAAGGAGGGGCTGGCTAATGCCAGACCGACCGTCACGGCTAGAGCATCGGTTGAGCGGGTCGGCGGACTTGAGCCGTTTTGGATGACTTTTCCGGCTGAGTCGAATTGTCCGGCTGGGCAAGCGGCTCATTGCCGTTTTCTTGTGTCAAAAAGCGTCGGCCGTCATTTTGTGAAAACCGGTCGGCCGGCAGATGGCGTAGACAACACGATTGGGGGGTGAGAAGCACGCCGACTCGGTTGACAAGCCGCCAGCGGGAACTCTACATTTTCCGTCTATCGATCAAGCCGAGGCGGGGCCGACGGAGACATCCGGCGAATCCAAGCGGATGCGAGCGGCCCGACACGACGCTCACCAAGCGAATCCGGAATCGCGTGGCCCCTTTCGAATCGAAAACTTCCCGAAGTTTCTTTCCCTGACGCGAACGCCCCCGGATGACCGCTCGCTCTGGTTACTCGGCACGGACTTGGCTTGTCCGTGCCCACAGGGTTGCAACCCGGTCACCTTCAGCGTTTCCCTCTACCTACCTACGCGTGTCTTCATGACCGTAGATTTTGAAGCGATCGCCCGCCGCACCGGCAGCGAAATTTCCTCGCTCAAGCTTGCACTGCCTTTGGTCGAACAAGGGTTTTCGCCCCCGTTCCTCGCGAGGTACCGGCGTGATGAGCTGGGCGGGATCGGTGAACCGGCACTCTGGATGCTTCAGCGCCAGATTCGGTCAGACCGGGCCTTGTCGGAGCGGCGGCGGGAATTGAAGGAATTCTGGCAGCAAACGGTGCTGGCCGATCCGTCGATCGGCCGCGCGATCGACGAAGCGAAGTCGAAGTCGGCGATCGGTCGGGTTTCACGACGCCTCAAGGGGGAAGCATCCGATCCGCAGGCTGCCTTGCCGCCGGCGCTGTGGGTCGCTTGCCGGATTCTGAACCCACAACCCAACGACCCGGTCGAAATTCCCGAATTGGCTGCTGCTGTCAACCAAGGGGACCACGTCGCCGAAATCGTCGACACGCTCGATGCGGTGTTGACCAAACGTTTGGCCGAGCATCCGCAGGTGCTGGGGACTGCCGTTCGCTGGTTGAACGCGAACGCGTCGATCCGGTTTCTGGAAGTGGGTGACCCGAACATCGAAGTTGGGGGGCATGCCGAAACCGCGGCGGCTCATGTCGACGCGGCCCATTCCGACCGGCCGCAGACCGAGCCGGGCGCACATTGGCCGAGCCCCGAGCAATTGACGGCCGAGCCGGTCCCGCCGACAGCGCCCACACCGACAGCGCCCCCACCTGAAGCTGCGACGTCTGAAGCGGCCACGTCCGAGGCTGTGTCCGAGACGCCGATTGGCGAAGTGACGGCTGGCGAAGGGTTGGCGGAAGCCTCAATGCCCCCCACTGGCGGGGCCGCGAGCGGTGAGGCCATTCCGGTCGAACCGACCGTGGTTGCGGATCCGGCCGCCGGCGGCGAGACGTCAGTGAACGCCGAACTGCCCGCGGCGACCGACGCGGCGGAAGTCGGTGAGACGCCGACCGCTGACCCACCGGTTGGTCAAGCGACAAAGCCCGAAGGTTCAGGCGACGGCTCGAGCGAGCCGGCAAGCGAGGGATCGGCGGTTGCGGCTGAGGACGCCCCCGCGGCCGCGGTGACCACCAGCCCGATCCGGCCAAAGTCGGGTGCGGACGCGGGAGCCGGCAAGAAGCACCCGAAGGCGGCCGCGCCCAAGCCGGCGAAGAAAACGAAGGTTTTGAAAAAACTGTCACCTCGGCAGCGTCGGCGGCGGTGGTTGATCAGCATCCTGCAGCCCTTGGTCGGCAAAGAGATCCCGATCCGCAAGTTGACCCCGTTCCAAACGATCGTCCTGAGTCGGGCGCTGCGTGGCAATTTGGTGAAGTGCCAATTCGTATACGACGCCAACCAGTTGATCGGTCAGTTGCAGAAGACGGCTGCGAATTTGAACCCGGCGATGGCGGATCGATTGTCGGACACGGTCGCACGGCACGAAGCGACGGTGCGAGACGCTACTGAGTCGATTTGGTGGGATGAGTTGCAAGAGGGCGCGACCGCCGAATTGGTCGATCTGACCGCCCGCCATCTCAACGCCCACCTGCATCGCGGCCCGGTGGAAGCGAAGGTCGTGTTGGCGATCGACGCGGTCGGGCCGCGGACTTCGCCGCTCGCGATCGTTTCGGGCGACGGCAGTCTGCTGCACACCGAGGACATTCCCAGCCAATTGGAGAACGAATCGCGGTCGATGGCGGTGACCCGCTTGGGGGAACTGATCCACCGGCATGGCGTCGACCTGATCGTGGTCAGCAACGGGCCGGCCCGCCGCTCGGCGATGATCGTGTTGGGGGAACTGATCAACCAGTCACCGGAAGGTTCGATCCGCTGGACGTTGGCCGAACGGAGTGGCGCGGACGCCTATTCGGGGAGTGAAATCGCGGACCGCGAGATGCGGACGACACCGCGTCGATTCCGCGCCGCGACATGGCTCGCCTTCTCGCTGCTCAAGCCGGCCTGGGCGTTGGCGAAGGTCAACCCGGTTCGGTTGCGATTGTCGAGCGCACAGCGGGAATTGCCTGACGATTTGCTCGCCCCGGCGCTTCGGGACGTGATGGCTAGCGCGATCAGCCGCGGCGGACTCGACGTGAACTCGGCACCCGTCGACGCCCTGACGCAGCTTCCCGGGATGACCCGGCGAGTCGCCGAAGCGATCGATCGGCAACGACGAAAAGCGCTCTTCACCTCCCGCGACGAAGTGCTCGAACTCGACGCCTGGGAAGACGACATGTGCCGTCGTCAAGCGATCGGCTTTTTGCGAGTCTTCGGCGGCACCGAGCCGCTCGACGCGACCGGGATTCATCCCGAGGACTACTCCTTGGCCCGCAAGCTCGGCAAGGCGTTGTCGTTGGAACTGCCACCCTCGGCCCCTCCGGGATACCAGCCGCCGTCTTTCGACGAAACGGGACGCGGCGACTCGGCTGCCCCCAAGGCCGAAGCGACACCTCCCGTCGAGGCGGTGGTGGCGACCGCGGATTCGGGTGAGACTGAATCGCCCAAAGCGTTCGCGGCGGAGTTGCAGGCTGCGGATGCCGCAGCGGCCGGTGAGGCATCGCAAGCAGGCGAGGCCGGCGTTTCGCCGGAACCTGAGTCGGCTGAGCCTACCGCCGCGTCGGCCGTAGCGAACGAATCCGAATCGGCGGCTATCGACGAAGCGACACCAACCGAAGCGGTTACGAAGCCGGGCGAAGCGGCGGCGGTTGCTGACGAACCGAACGCGGACGCCGGTGCGGAATCGGCCACGCAAACGAGCCCCGCGGTGGAGCCAACGCCACCTGCGGATACGGCCTCGGCGTACCGACTGCCGTTGCCCGAACCGGCGGCGATCAACAAATGCATCCGCGAATGGCAGGTCGGTTCCAACCGGACTCACCGGATCGTCCAATCGCTCTGCGATCCGTTCGGCGAGGAGTCGGTAGCCAATCCGGGTGAACCGCCCGCGGTGATGACCCGCGTTCCCAAGAATAGCCAGCTCCGTCCGGGAGACTCGGTCGTCGGGGTGGTCGCCAGCGTCGCGCCCTTCGGCGCCTTCGTCGAGATTTCTCCGGAAGCGACCGGCTTGGTCCGTGTCAGCCGTTTGGCGGAAGAGTTCGTCGAGGAGATCCACGACTACATCCAGGTCGGCGACGTGGTCTCCGCTTGGGTGACGGAAGTCGATTCGAAGCGGAAACTGCAGTTGTCGGCGATGTCACCGGCTCGCGAAGAAGAACTGCGACGGATTCGCGAGGAGCAGCGTGATCGGCGGCCGTTCCGCGGCAACGGGCCGCGGCGTGGCGGCCAGGGAAGTGGTCATGCCGGCGGCCAGGGTGGTGGCCAAGCGGCTGCTCAAGGTTCCGGCGGTGGTCAGCGTGCCGGTGTGGCGACCGGGGGTGGCGGCCGTGATCAGGGCCGAGGCGGTCCGCGACATGGCCAAGGCGGTGGCCAACCGGCGGGTGGCCGAGGCGGCCGTGACGATTCGCGCCGTACGGGTGGCCGCGATCAACGCGGCCAAGGTGGCGGGCGTGGCCGAGACTCGCGTTCACGCCGCGACGAACCGATTTCCTACACCACCCGCGTGCCGAAGAACCAGCCGCCTGCCGAACCGATCACCGAGGCGATGGCGGAAGGACGCGAACCGCTACGGTCGTTCGGCGACCTGTTGCAGTTCTACAAAAAAGACCAACCGGAGCCACCGACCAAAAAATCGGTCAAGCCCACGGATTCGAATCGCCCGGAACGCAAGCCGTCCGCCAACGAAGCCGGCGACGATTCGGCCAAGGGTGATTCTGCGGTGATGCCGCCGCCGACGCAGGCGCAGACGGTTCAACCGACCGGGGCGGAGGCTGCCGGACAGGCTGAAACGCCACGAGCCGCCGAACCAAGGCCGGAAGCCGCCCAAGGCGATGCGGGCCGCCCGTCCGACTCGCCCGCACCCGACACGGGATCGTCAGCCTGATAGATGACATGAGCGATGACTTCGAAGAACGACTGCAGTCCGCCATCCGTCGCGGACAACGCCGAGGCCAACTGCACGAACAGGCGGCGAAGGCCGAGCAGTGGACGGAAGAGGAATTCAAGCGGCTGCACACCCGTCACCGGTTGCAGTTGTCGGAGCAGATCGAGCAGGCGATCGATCGCGTCGCGCAGCACTTTCCAGGCTTTCGCACCGAAACGCTCTATGGCGAAATCGGCTGGGGGGCGGCCTGCTACCGCGACGACTTGCAGCTCATCGCGGGGAAACGGAGCAACCTCTATAGCCGGTTGGAAATGACCATCCGGCCGTTGTCACAGTACCATGTGCTCGATCTTCGCGGCAAAGCGACCGTGGCCAACAAGGAATACTTCCACCGCAACCATTTCGTCCCGTTGCAGGAAGCCGATCCCGAGGACTTCGCGCGGCTGATCGACAACTGGGCGATCGATTACGCCGAGTTCTACGCCTCGCGGCAGTGACCGCGGAATCGATCGGTGCCGGACAAGGTGGCTGTTGGGGCATCTCAGGGCATCGTCAGGGACAGTCGGCAGGATTGGCCTGCGACACGGGGAGTCCGTCTTGAGTCGCTCCGGCGGACGGGGGATCTCACCCGAGGGGGCTTGCCGGAGGCGTTCGTGGTCGCGATGATCCGCGGCATGAGCCATCCCATTTCATACGATCCCGAGGAGTTGAAACGACTGCTCGGCGAACACGCGCTGCGGTTCGGTAACTTCACGCTCGCCAGCGGCAAGACGGCATCGTATTACCTCGACTGCCGACACCTGACGCTCCATCCGCGTGGCGCCAACGTGATCGCAGCCGGGATTTTGCAGCGGTTGCTGGCGCTGCCCGAACTGCCGGACGCGGTCGGCGGGATGGCGATCGGCGCGGACCCGATCACGGCATCGGTCGTCGTCTTGGCCGGACAACAAGACTTGCCGCTGCTCGGTTTCATGGTCCGCAAGGAACCCAAGGGGCATGGGACCGGGCGTCAGGTCGAAGGTCCGGTCCGCCCCGGTCAGCGGGTGGTGATTGTCGAAGACGTGATCACCAGCGGCGGCAGCGCCCTAGCGGCGGTCAAGGCGGCTCGCGAATTCGGATTGGAAGTACTCGGCGTGATCGGCATCATCGACCGATTGGCGGGGGGACGCGAGGCATTCGCTGCCGAAGGGGTTCCGCTCGATACGCTGCTGACGGTCCGGGACTTCGGGATCACCGAATAGCCCGTTGTCTTGCGGATCGAACTGATACGCCGCAGCCTTTCGGACGCATCGGCTGCTTCTGTCCGCATGATCGGAGCGGAACCTTGCGGGGCGATTCCGGTCGATTCCCGGCGATCGCCTCGCGAAGCTTGGGCTGGGACCTTATCCACCGCCCTACCGGTCAACGGTTCTACCGCCAATCCGGTTGCCGAGGGACCGTTCGCAGGTCGAGGGTCACTGGGAAGGGGTTGCCTTCGATCGACGGCGGCAGCTCGGGGACTTCGATCGGCCCACCGCTCATCCCATCAGTTCGGAACCGGCTGGCTCGCCGCGCTTCCGCTTCGCTGGCGTTGATCGGGAACGTTTCGTAGCTCAGCCCACCGGGATGGGACACGTAGTAGGTGCAACCGCCCTGCGATTTGCCGGATCGGCGATCGACCAAATCGAACCGCAGCGGCGCGTGGACCGGGATCGTCGGATGCAGGCAACTGGGTGGCTGCCAGGCTCGGTATCGGACGCCGGCGACAAATTGCTGGGGTACGCCAGTCGCCCGCAGCGGCACGCGGGTGCCGTTGCAGAGCACGCTGTGGCGGCCTTCGATGTAGCCGTCGACCAGGACTTGGATCCGTTCGAGCGACGAGTCGACGAACCGCACCGTCCCGCCTCCGCCAGGCTCTTCTCCCAGCACATACCAGGGCTCGATCGCCGAGCGAAGACTCAGTTTGACGTCACCGCGAATGACGTCACCGATCTGCGGGAAGCGAAACTCGAAGTGCGGCAAGAACCATTCCTCGCGAAGCCGCGTGCCGCGGGTCGCCAATTCGTCGAGGCAACTGCGGAGGTCCTGCCAGGCGAAATGTGGCAACAGGAAGCGATCATGGAGCGACGTGCCCCAGTTGATCAGTGGTTGGCGGTAGGGCCGTTCCCAGAAAGCGGCGATCAAGGCCCGGATCAGCAATTGTTGCGTCAGGCTCATGCGGGCATGCGGCGGCATTTCGAATCCGCGGAACTCGACCAACCCCAGTCTGCCGGTCGAGGAATCGGGAGAATAGAGCTTGTCGATGCAGATCTCTGTACGGTGAGTATTCCCCGTCAGGTCGACCAGCAGGTTACGGAACAGCCGGTCGACGACCCAGTTGGGTGTCGGAGCGTCGCGCGGCGGAAGTTGGTTGAGCGCGATCTGCATTTCGAACACCGCGTCTGGCCGACCTTCGTCGAACCGCGGTGCCTGGCTGGTCGGACCGATGAACTTGCTGCTGAACAGGTAGGACAGCGACGGATGGTTGTTCCAGAAGGTGATCAGGCTGGCCAGCAGGTCGGGACGCCGCAGGAACGGGCTGTCCTTCGGTGAGGAGCCGCCGAGCACGATGTGATTGCCGCCGCCGGTCCCGGTGTGCAAGCCGTCCAGATCGAACTTCTCGGTTCCCAGCCGGCAATGACGAGCTTCCTCGTAGAGGGTTTCTGTGATCGAGACCAGTTCTTCCCAAGATTCGGACGGCTGCGTGTTGACCTCGATCACACCCGGGTCGGGGGTGACTTTGAAGATCGACACCCGATGGTCAGCGGGCGGAAGGTAGCCCTCGAGGATCGCCGGCAAACCGGTGGCGTCGCAGGCCTCCTCGATCACTTCGACCAATTCCAGATAATCCTCCAACCGCTGGGTTGGCGGCATGAAAACGTACAACCGGCCATGCCGAGCCTCGACGGCCAACGCGGTCCGGACGACGCGAGACGGGTCGACGTCGGGATCGTCGGATTCTTCTGATTCGGCGGATTCGGTGTGGTCCGGTTGCTGCTGCAGGACTTGGGGATTGATCCGCTGGGCACCGAAGAACTTGGGGTCCGGATCCGATTGATTCGCGCCGCCGGCGCCCGCCACCGACTGCTGGCGTCCGGTCGCTTCGGGCCGAAGCTGCTCCGTCGGGTCGACTACCTTTCGCGAGCCACGCGGCAGCGGCAGGTTGCCACGAGGTGCCGTCGGGTCGAAGGGTGTGGTCAACAACGCGGCCGCTTCGGCTCCGGCGTGGGGCAGCGAATCGAGCGGCAAGCGAAGGCCGATCGGCGAATCGCCCGGCAACAGATAAACCTTTTCGCTGCGGACGGGCCAGCGACCGGTCAACCAACCCTCGCGGGGTTGAAGCGATTGCGTTTGCCACCAAGCCCGTTGCAACGGCAGGACGTAACCGACCGGCTTGGCCAATCCGCCTCGGAAGATGCGAATCATCCCGGCGCGTTCGTTCGGGTCGTTCAGCTTCGGGTCTTCGGGATCGACGTCGATCGGCAACCGGTCTTCTTTCCACAGGTAGTGAAAGATGTCCTCGTAGACCGGGAACCGAGCTTTGGCCGAGACGCCCAAACGTTTGGAGAGCTGGACGACGAAACGCTCGGCATCCTGATGGGTGTGACCGTAATCGAAGCCTTCGTCCGCGATCAGCTTGGGGTTCTTCCAGAGCGGCACGCCGTCTTTTCGCCAAATGCACGTCAGCGCCCAACGCGGTAACGATTCACCGGGATACCACTTGCCCTGGCCGTAATGCAGCATCCCGCCGGGGGCAAAGCGTTCGCGCAGCCGCAGCAGCAGGATGTTGCTGAGCACCCGTTTGTCGGGCCCGACCGCTTCGGTCGTCCACTCGGGGGTGTCCATCGAGTCGATCGAAACGAAAGTCGGCTCGCCACCGATCGTCAGTCGACAATCCGACGCGTTCAGCTTCGCGTCGACCTGCTGACCCAATCGCATGATCTCTTGCCACTGCGTTTCGGTATACGGCTTGGTCACCCGCGGGTCCTCGTGGATCCGTCGGACTTCCATTTCATGCCGAAACTCCACCTCGCAAACCCCCAGTCCGCCGGTGATCGGCGCGGCGTCGCGAGGCTCGGGGGTGCAGGCCAACGGGATGTGGCCTTCGCCACAAAACAGGCCGCTGGTCGCGTCCAGTCCGATCCAGCCCGCCCCGGGGATGTAGACCTCGGCCCAGGCGTGCAAGTCGCAGAAGTCGTTCTCCGGACCGGCCGGGCCGTCCAGCGGCTTGACGTCGCCGGCGAGTTGGATCAGGTAACCCGAGACGAACCGCGCGGCCAGCCCGAGACGTCGCAGGGTGGCAACCAGCAACCAGGCCGAATCGCGGCAAGAACCGCTGCCAATCGCCAGCGAGTATTCGGGAGTTTGCACACCCGGTTCGAGTCGCACGAGGTACTCGATCCGCTGGTGCAGCCGCATGTTCATGTCGACCAGAAAATCGGTCATCCGGTCGCTGGTCGACGGCAGCGAGGAGACCCATTGATCCAGCAGCGGGGTCGCTTCTCCTCCCGGTGAGATCGGGTCACAATCGAGATAAGGCTGGAGCTGGCGACGCAGTTCAGGCGGGTACCGAAACGGGTACTTATCCGCAAATTCCTCGACGAAGAAATCGAACGGGTTGATGACCGTCATGTTCGCGATCAAGTCGACCGTGACCGAAAAATGGTCGGTCGGTTTCGCGAACACGTAACGGGCGACGGGATTGCCGTGCGGGTCCTGTTGCTGGTTGACGAAGTGATCCGACGGGCTGACCCGCATGCAATACGCCTCGATCGGCGTGCGGGCATGAAAGGCGGGACGCAAACGGACCTGTTGCGGCCCCAACGTCACCAGGCGGTCGTACAGATACTCGGTCCGGTGGTGCAGCGCGACGCGGATCGTCATCGGGAAAGGTTCGTTCCGAAAGGGGGATGAACGGTGACGGGATGATGGCGCATCGCCACCCCCCTATGGAAGTCCGCCTTGTTCAGGACAATACCCGCTGTCGGTCACCCTGCCAATTGACCGAGCAGAATTCACGCACGAATAGCGCCCCAGTCGGATACTTCTATCGGTCGGACGGAATGCGCCGCGGGGCCGCCTCCCGTGAGCACGATCGTCAACCGGACGCATCGACTCGAGCGATCGGACTGAGCGATCGGACTGAGCGATTTCGGCGCCCCGTGCGAAAAGGGCCCGGTCGCTGAGTTGCCGCCGAAAACCGACCCGCTGCGCTGCGAAGCGACGAGGGAGGGGATACCATAAACCACCGGCGGCAAAGTACCGGTCGAATTCCTTGGCCCGAATCCTGTTGCCCACGCTCGCCC
>RECD01000224.1 GCA_007694185.1 Planctomycetaceae bacterium | reverse complement strand
AGGACAAGCACAGCGTCGCGATGCGACGCCGGGTGGCAGGCTGGAACGTAAACTAGCTCGCGCAAGTCCTTGGAATCCCAAGGGTTTAGTGTGCGTTGACCCTGTGACGTGTCGGGGCTCGCGTGATTTGCTTGACAACGGGGAATACACGACGTAGTGTATTTGTGTAGAGCGAGACATCCCATGCAGAAACTCAAACCCGTGCCGCCCTGCCCAGCGAAGGCAAGCCTGAAGCAACGCCCTCGGATGTCCGATGATCAGGCGGCTGCCGTTGAGGCTTTGTTCGCGGTGCTCGCGAACGAAACCCGTCTGCGGTTGCTGCACGAAATCGCTTCTCGGGACGAGGTCTGCACGATCGATCTGGCAGGCGCGCTGGAGATGAAGCCGCAAGCGGTGTCGAACCAACTCCAGCGGTTGCAAGACAAGGGAATCGTCGCGGGCCGGCGGAGCGGGAACAACGTCTTCTACCGGATTGTGGACAACTGTGTGATCGTCCTGCTCGAGCGCGGATTTTGTTTGATCGAAGAAAATTCGAAGCGGGTGGACCTGTAGCCGGCTCCTTGACCTTGTGACCCGGTGCCCTTGAACCTTGGAGACAGCGAAAATGGATCGCCGAAAGATGATTTTGAGTGGAGCTGCCGTGATGACCGGCGTTGCCGGATTGACGGGGACGGCCCGTGCCGATGACGCCGTCGCGGACGTCTGCGGTGACGGTTGCGGTGAGGGTTGCGACACCTGCGGCGCGGCGTGCCTGGCGTGTGTCGATTCCTGCTTGGATGAGCCCGGGCGGAAGGAATGCATCAAGCTCTGCCTCGATTGCGCGGACATCTGTTACACCCGTTCGAAAGTGTCTGCCCGCAAAGGGCCGATGGCTGGCGAACTCATGGCCTTGTGCGCAAAAGCCTGTGACCAGTGCGCGGACGAGTGCGAGAAGCATAAAGACGACAAGACATGCATGACCTGCGCTAAACACTGCCGGGCATGTGCCGAAAAATGTCGAGCTGCGGCAAAGGCCAACTGAGAATCGCTCACGGCGAGACACCCTACCGACTTGCGAGGCGTTTGCGATTATCCCGCGTGGCGCATCGTAAGAATCGCGACGGAGAGTTGGAGAGTTAAGGGGCGGCCGGTGCGTGCGGCGCGCTAACGTAATGGGTGCGTCCGGCGATCTGTCGCCGGTTCGAGCCGAGCGAGTCATCGCACCATGAAATCGCGGACGTGTGATCGCTGAGCAGTCCGTGAAGCTCGATTCGGAGATAGGAACCGAAAGGTGCCGCCCCTGTTTCTCCGCTTTCTACGAAATGCACTTTATTGAGATGCAACGGCGATGCATTTGGGATCGAGCAATCTCGCAAATGGTCGGGCCGTTGGCCTTTTTGGGAATTCGGATGCTCGGAACCACAGCCCGTTGGGCTGGGCTAGGTAAATGGCTGGGTCGTTGCCCGAAGGGCAGACACATGCCCTGGAGGGGGGCGTGAGGGTGTCGGAAAGGAACCCCAGCCTGTTGGCTTGGAGACGTGGCGGCACGACGTGTTGAAAAAGGTTTGCAGGGACAGGGTGGCTTCGGCATACTTGCTTGGCCTGCGGCTGATTCGTCGTCGCGAACGTGCGGCCTCTCCTTCGAGTTCGTCCCGGGCTTGCCCTCCCCTTCGGGGAGGCCGAGTTCGGCTACCGTGACGACCGTTTTCAACTGTTTACCCTTTTGGGGACGTTTGCGATGCTGCGAACCGTGGCACTCCGGTTGTTTTCGGTGATCCTGGCGACGGGGGCCATTGTGGCAGATCTGGACACCCTGTCGGTGATGGCTCAACAGCCGATCACGCCTGGCGAGAAGACGACCGTCTGGTCCCAGCCTCGGCTTCCCGATGGCGGGTTGGACTTCGCTGGCGCTCTCAACCAGTTCGGCATGCGGCGTACGCCACCGGAACGCAACGGTCTGGTCCCGATGCTGGATATCTTGATCGCGGAGGACTTTTACGGCCCCGGATCGTATGCCGCCCTGCGCGGTGAACTCGGATTGACCGATCCGCCTAAAACCTCGGCGCAGTTCTATCGTCCCGATGACGAGATGCGCTCGATGTTACGTCAGGCGGCCACGGCGACCTGGACGAGGCAAGAGAATCGGGAGGTATCGGACTGGTTGGCAAGCAACGAACGGGCGCTGGGAAAAGTCGACGACGTGATCGCCCGTGGCGGGTGGTTTTACCCTGTGATCGATACACAGATGACGCTCGCCTCGGGCGAACAGATCGCCGGGATTTACTGCGCATCGCTCGACGTCTTGGACGTGCTCCGCGACATGGCCACGGCGCTCGCGGCACGTTCGCTGATGCGTTACGGAGAGGGCCGACCGGATGAGGGACTGCGTGACCTGCTGCGGCTCCATGGGATCGCAGAAATGCTGGCAACCAGTGAATTTAGCTTGGCTGCGCTGTTGATGGCGGTGATCGACGATCACGCACGCGAGGTTGTCCAGGCCTTGCTCCAATCGAATGCGTTGCGGCCCGCTGACTACTCGGCGCTTTATCAAGCGTTGCAGGGGCGACCGCCGATCAATCCCGACCTGGTCGTTTTGACCACACGGGACATCATCGTGAGCCTGGAAGCTTTGGATGGCTTGGCCAGGGGACGTTTTCGCGAAACTGGCGTCTACCTGCATCACACCAGCGGGCTCAGCGGTAGCCCGGACCGTCAGGACGAGGCTTTTGATTCGGCGAAGCACTTGGGAATCCGGAACTGGGATCAGGTGGCTCTCGACTTGCGTCAAACGCTCACGGAAATCCACCAGGCGTTGAGGGAGAAAACCAATCTTGAACGCAACCGCCGGTTACTCCAGATTCAGGATCGCGGCCTTAAACAGACCAAGTCGAAAACGGGCAGTGAGCTCGGGCAACGCATCCGGTCAGGCGAAGCGACGGACAGCGAACGAAGCCAGCCGATCCGTTTGGCCCTGACGAGCTATCTGTTCCTGTCCTTGTACGAATCGGTGAACGGGGTCGCCAAGATTCAAATGTCGCGGCAGATCGCGTTGACCGCGCTGTTGATCGAGGCGTTTCGTCAGCGTTCGGGGCGTCTGCCGGAAAGTCTGGACGAGTTGACGCCGAAGCTGTTGCGAGCCGTACCGAAGGACCTATTCGATTCTCAGCCACTGCGGTATCAAAAGCAGGGCGGTGGATACAAGCTGTACAGTGTCGGCGCCATCGCGAAAGACCTCGGCGGACCGGACCCGGAGAACCCCCGTCAAGGCAATTTCGGCATCGTGGTGGCTGGGCGGCCCTAGCAACCGATGTGTTGCCCTACGGGCTTTTGGATATTTGTTTCTCCCATTCAGGTGGTTTACACCATCGGCAAATATGTGTCGCCCTACGGGCTATGAGGGACCAGCTTTTGATTCCCGTGACGGACGGCACCGGCATGTAGGTGTCGCCCCACGGGCTGTCGGATGTTTCGCCTAGCGGGCTTTCCGGCTTTACGCGGTTCGGGCACTTTGCTTTGGTCCGGCGGCTTGGCGGACGGTGCCGGTCGGGCAGGATGTTGGAAGCGGTGGTGAGAATGCTCCAAATCGGTTGCCGGACCGACCTTTACTCCGCTTGCGTCGCTCGGATATTGTCCGGACTTCATGGACATCCGGAGAGGCGTTGAGCATGGCCGCTACCCTGACACCAGAACTGCTGGTAACCAATTTTCACCGTCGTTTCACCGGCGTTTCGGCGACGGCCGATGCGGTCGTGTCGAAGCAGCAGACGGGGCTGCGGATGTGCGTTGTCGGCAATCGTCTGCCCAGCGGTCCGCCCTCGATCACCTATCGCGAGGCGATATCACTCTGCCGTCGCCCGCCTGCGGATCGGCCGTTCACGATCTGGCACGTCCGTCGCAATTTGGAAATGTCCGCGGCCCTGGTCGCTCGCGATGTGCTGCGTTTGCCGATCCGGATCGTCTTCACGTCAGCCGCCCAGCGTCTCCATTCGCTCGTCCCACGTCACTTGATTGCTCGGATGGATGCGGTGGTCGCGACGACGGACCGCGCCGCAGCGTTCGTTCCGAATTTGGCCGCCGTGGTTCCCCACGGGGTCGATACCGATCGGTTCCGGCCGGCGATCGATCGGGAACAGGCCTGGCGGGAACTCGGGTTCGGCGGCCGGTATGGCATCGGGATCGTCGGCCGCGTCCGTCCCGAAAAAGGAACGGACCTGTTTGTCGAAGCGATGCTGCGGGTGTTGCCGGAGCGGCCGGACCACACCGCGTTAATCATCGGCCGGACGATGCCGAGCGAGTCGGCCTTTGAAGATTCGCTGCGGAGGCGGATTGCCGCGGCGGGGCTGACCGATCGGATCCTGTTCATCGGCGAACAGTCGCCGCAACACGTGCCGACGATCATACGTTCCCTCTCGCTGCTCGTCGCCTCGGCCCGCTACGAGGGGTATGGGATGACGCCGCTGGAAGCGATGGCCAGCGGGGTTCCTGTGGTGGCGACCGACACGGGGGTTTATCGAGAGATCATCGAGTCGGGGGTCGTCGGCGAGGTCGTGCCGATCGAGGACGTCGACCGGCTCAGCGGCGCGATCGCCGAAGTGACGCGGTCAGCCGAAGTACTGGCGAAGATGGGGCAAGCGGCTCGCAAATGCGCGCTGAACAAGTTGTCACTTGCAAATGAAGTGGCCGCCTACGACATGCTGTTACAGCGAATTTGGGAAGGCGATCGGAACGGCCGCACGCGGGAGCGTCTCGTGAAAGCCGCTTGATCGCTGACTGAAAGCCGGGGCCGGGGCCCGTAGGCGGGTTGAATCAGGCCAGCAGTTCTTTCACCGGGTCGCCACCGCCACCGATGCGGAAGGGACGGCCGCTGGGCGAGTAGAAATCGAATTTGGTATCGAGTCCCGCGGCGGCGGCGATCGTGGCGTTGAAGTCTTCGACGGTCACGCGATCGGCGTCGACGGAGAAGCCGCGATCATCCGAGGCACCGTAGACTTGCCCGGCCCGGATGCCCGCTCCTGCCAACAGGCCGCTGAAGACGCCCGGGTGATGGTCTCGGCCGGCGTTGACGTTGATCTTGGGGGTCCGGCCGAATTCGGTCGCCACGACGACGAGAGTCTGCTTCAGCAAGCCGCGGGCGTTCAGGTCTCTAAGCAGGCTGCTGACCGCCGTGTCCATCACCTCGGCATGGGTATCGAGCTTTTCGTAGATCTCTTGGTGCATGTCCCAGCCGCCGTAGTTGACTTCGATGAACCGGATTCCCTGTTCGACCAATCGTCGGGCGAGCAGGCAACCTTGGCCGAACTCGTTCTGGCCGTAGGCCTCGCGGACCTTGTCCGTTTCTTGGCTGAGGTCAAATGCGTCGAGCTTGCTGCTGCCGAGCAGTTGTTTGGCTTCGGAGTAGAGCCGGTTGTAGGCGTCGACCTGGGGGTTCTGGCGAGCGGATTGGAATTTTTGGTCGAAGCGGTTGGCGAGGATCAGTCGTTTTTCGAACCACTTCTCGTCGAGGTAAGAGGGGAGTTTCGTATTGGCCAAGCCGCCGGTCGCCTTGCCGATGGGGACGGGCGAGAGGTTGGCGTCCAGGAAGCCGGCACCGGGGTGGCGGTTTCCCGAACCGATCAAGAAATTGGGCGGCAGGTCGGCGTTCAGGCGTTTCGTTTGGTGGGCCATCCAGGCCCCCATGCCAGGATGGCGGACGCTGTTGAGTTGTTTGTAGCCGGTCCGCATCAGGTACTTGGCGGGATCGTGAGCACCGGTCTCGGTCCCCAGCGACCGGACGACGGCCAGCGCGCCGGCGATCGACGCCAACTTGGGCAAGCGGTCGCCGAACTGGATGCCGGGAACCGAGGTCGCGATCGCTGTCGTTTCGCCCCCTTCTTCCGTCCCCGGTTTGGGATCGAAGGTATCGAGGTGTGACATCGCGCCGTCCATGAACAGATAGATGATCTGTTTGGCGGCGGCCGGCGCTGCCGCAGGGGCGGTTTCTTGAGCGGCCAGTTGGCCCAAGCCGGTGGCTCGGGTGAGCCCGCCGACGAAGGAGACGCCCAGCAGCGAGCGGGCGATCGAGGCCATGAAGTCACGGCGGGCGGCGGGGTTGATTTCGGGTCGACTCATTGGATGAACAGGAATTCACGGGTATTTAAAAGTGCCCAAATGACGTTGCCCAAGCCGATCGTCGGCGGGTCGGAGCGATTGGCTTCGCGGGTAGCGACCCCTTGATCGTCCCGGCCGGGGCGACGGGTCAGGACGCTGAGGAAAATCTTGTCGACCGCTTCACGGACGTTCGACGAATTGTTGACGTTGTCATAGATCACGGAACCCGACTCGAGCATCACGTGGGTGATCGGGCCGTTGAACATCGCCAGGATTTGCGGCACGCTCGCGGAGTCATCCTGCCCGTTGATCGTCTCGCGGTCCCCCTGCCCGAATTGCCGCAGGAAATGTTCTGCGGGCAGCGGGGACGGAAGTTCCGAAGATTTGCACAGATAGTTGCCCTGATAGGCGAACTGGTTCAAGCGACGACGGTAAGCCGGTTCGTGATAGGAATCCTTGAAGAGTGCGGCGACCCGTTCGGCGTCTGCCAGCGTGGCGGTGTGCAGGTTCAGGTCGATGTTGGGGCGAAGGTCGTCGGCTGTCGCGCGTTGGAAGGCCCAAGGGTTGCGAACCGTCAGCGTCAAGATCGAATCCCAAACCTGTTCCGCGGTCATCCGCCTGACGACGGGGCCGGGGAAGTAGTAGGGTTGGCCGCTGGTCAGTTGGTAATCATCCGCCTCGCGTTGGTAGGTTTTGGAATAGAGGACCATCCGCATCCATTCCTTTGTGTCGAAATCGAGCCGAACGAGTTCGGCGGCGAGAAATTCCAGCAGCTTGTCGTTCCCCGATTCGGTGTCGTCTCGAAAATCGTCGATCGGTTCGACGAGCCCGATACCGAAGAACCGTTTCCACAAGCGGTTGACGACCGTTTGCGAAAATCGCGGGTTGTCGGCCGACGTCAACCAAGCGGCGAATTGCTCTCGCCCCGAGTTGCCTTCTGCCGTAACCGGGACGGAGCCCCACAGGACGGCTGGCGAAACGACATCACCCGGCTTGGCATCGGCATAGGCGTAATCGTGCGGCAGTTTCAGCGTGGCCTTCACCTCATGAACTTCGTAGGTGTTGGCCCGCACGATCCGTTGGAACTCGCCGGGTGAACGCTGTTGCGGCGACTTCTCACGCGACTTGACGATCAGGTCATTGGCCTTGCGGGTGGCAGGCTGGGCGTTCGTCGGTTTGGTGGCGGCGGGACCGGGCGGTCGGTTCCGCGTTCGTGTCCCCGCGGTGTAGGCGGCCAGTTGATAGAACTGGACTTGCTTCCATTTGTCGAACGGGTGGTCGTGACATTGGGCGCAACCGATCTGCGTTCCCAGGAACACCCGGACGGTGTTGTCGACATACGCCAGCGGCATCCCTTCGTCGCGAAGCTGAAAACCGGTCGCGGGGTTTTCCCAAAGTTTGCCGTCGGCGGTCAGCATCTCGTAAACCCATTGGTCGTACTGGCGGTTGCGCCGGATCTGGTCCTTGACGTAGGCCAGGTAGGGTTCGCTGACGATGTTGGATTGGGGGTATTGGACCAGCCGCAGCACATCGGCCCAAAAGTTGTAGAGATTGCTGACATAATCGGGGCTCGATAGCAACCGATCGATCAGCTCTTCGCGTCGGTTGGGCTCGTCCGATTCGAGAAACTCGAGGGCTTCGTCCAAGCTCGGGATACGGCCGGCGACATCGAGATAAACGCGGCGCAGGAAGGTTTCGTCGTCGGTCAGTGGGTGAGGTTGCAAGCCCGCTTGGGACAACCGCGACTCGATCAGGTGATCGATCTGGTCCGCCTGGACACTCGCTTCGGATCGGCGGGCAGCGATCACGGGTGCGACCTCCATCGGCGGAGGCCCCTCGGTCCGAACCGCGGCCGGCAAGCGGCTGGTCGGCGGCTTCGCCGGTGGTTTCGCGGCGGGACGCTTCGCGGCCGGCTGCCGAGCCCCGGGACGTTGGGCGTTCACGACCGAATCGAGGTGCGTGGCCGCCAGCAGGAGCGGAATGACGGCGAAAAACAGCCTACGAACGGATCGCGGCATATTTGAAAACCGTGGGGCGAACCGTTTGAATTCGAAAAGTGTGCTGATCATGGCTGCGAAGCAAGGGGCGGCCGGGAAAAGGCGTGTCACTGTTTTGGAACGCATGAACCGACATTATGTTCCCATCCTGTGGTCCGGTGGGGGAGCGAATGATGAAATGTGCCCGATCCGTGTCGCTTTCGGCCACGCGATTCCTCGTCCCAGCTCGTTCATGGGTTCGTCGGAGAGTAAATTGAATGGGTCGCATGGGGGCAACCGCTCGGCGGGCTCGCGCGATTCCGCCTGCCGGACGCCTGCCTTTGGGCCGCGTTCCTTTCCTTTTCTCCTCAGGATTCCGACGTGAAACGTTCGCAACCGTTCGGTCTGTTGGCAGCGATTGTCGGCTTTGCAACCCTCGGCCTGGCGGCTTCCCGGAGCGTCGCGGACGACGAGCCGATTTTTTCGGGGCCGCAAGTCGGCGAGCGTTTGCCCGCGTTCGTGGTGCGGGGGGTATTCGACGACGTGGCCGGCAAGGAGCTGGATTTTGTCACGGCAGCGGAAGGTCGCCCGATCGTGCTGATCTTTGTGCATGACGTGAACCGCCAGTCGATCGGGATGACGCGGACCTTGTCTCAGTACACAGCGGGGCGTGCCGACGAGGGATTGGCGACCGGTGTCGTCTGGCTGGATGACGACCTGACGGCGGCCGAGAACCAATTGAAGCGCATGCGGCACGCGCTCGCCCCCGACGCGCCGATCGGCGTGTCGGTCGACGGCCGCGAGGGACCCGGCAGCTATGGTTTGAACCGCAACGTCATGCTGACGATCCTGGTCGGGGCGGAGGGCAAGGTGACCGGCAATTTCGCTTTGGTGCAACCGAGCCTGCAGGTTGACTTGCCGATCATCTTGCGGAGCATCGTCGAGACGGCGGGGGGTGAAATGCCGAAGCTGGAAGAGCTTGCGGGGATGCCGCCGATGCCCCGTGCCGGTTCGCCAGCGCCGGAGCCTCCCAACTTGCGTCCGTTGCTCGCTCCTTTGATCCGCCGCGACGCATCCGACGCCGCGGTCGAGCGTGCCGCGGCGGCGATCGAAGCGGCGGCGGAGCGGGACCCGGCGATCCGTCGGGAGATCGGCCGGATCACGAACACGATCATCGACGCGGACAAGTTAGAAAACTACGGGACGCCGAAAGCGCAAGGTTACCTGCGGCACTGGGCGAACGCTTTCGGGCGGCCGGCTGCCGAGCCGACTGACACTCGCGAGCCGGCTCGCGGGGAATCGCCCCCCAAAAGCCCAGCACCAGCCGAGGGGCGATGATGCTCGCGTTCTCATCGATCCGGTTGGTCGTTTTGGCGATCTTGTCCGCCGACCCGCAGCGACCGGTGCATTTCGACACCGAGATCATTCCGGTGTTGACGAGAGCGGGCTGCAACGCGGGAGCCTGCCACGGGGCGGCGGCGGGTCGAGGCGGTTTTCGGCTGTCGTTGCTCGGGGCCGATCCGGCTGCCGATCACGAGTCGATCGTACACCAGTTCGAAGGGCGACGAGTCCATCCGGTGGATCCGGAACTCAGCTTGTTGCTCCGCAAGCCGACCGGGGGGCTCGATCACGGCGGCGACGTTGTGCTGCGCGAGGACGGCCCGGGGTTCGAGCGGATCATGAGCTGGATTCGCGCCGGCTCACCGCGAGGCGCGCCGCGGACGCTCACGGCGTTCGAAGTCATGAAGGAAGCGTCCATCGGCGACGAGTTGCCGGTCGAAGTGCCGCTGCGGGCGGTCGCGAGCTTTGATGGCGGGCCGCCTGAGGACGTCACGCGGTGGACGCTCTGGACATCGACCGATCCGTCTGCCGTACGGGTTGAATCAGACCATGTCGTGAAGTTGAGTCGACCGGGGCAGCACGTGTTGATCGGACGATTCCTCGATCGCGTCGTCGCGGTCCGGTTCAGCGTGCCGTTGCCCGCCGAGCCGGTCGACCTGACCGCGGAGCCCCGCAACGGCTTCATCGACGACGAGGTCTTGCGGGTCTTGTCCGAGCTGCGGCTCCCCGTCTCGCCGCCGGCGTCCGATGCCGTCTGGTTGCGGCGGGTTTCCTTGGACCTGACGGGACGGTTGCCGGCACCCGAGCGGACCGAGGCTTTTTTGGCGGATGCGTCGTCCGAAAAACGGGGACGGATGGTCGAAACGCTATTGCAGGACGACGGCTTTGCTGACTTTTGGACCTGGCGGCTCGCCAAATTGTTGCGTCTGCATTCGCTGCCGAACGAGCCGGAAAGTTTGCGAGCCTACTCAGTGTGGCTGCGTGGTGAAATCGTTCGAGGCGCCGGCTTGGACTCGTTGGCCCGTCAGTTGTTGACCGCGACCGGCGATTCGCACGTTGTGGGACCCGCCAATTTCGGGCGGATGGTCGGGGACGCGAGGGGGCACGCGGAACTGTTCAGCCGGTTCTTTTTGGGTTCGCGGATGGGATGTGCGAACTGCCACAACCACCCGTTGGACCGCTGGACGCAGGACGATTATCACGGGTTGGCTGCGGCTTTTGCCAAGCTCGATCGCGGCCGCCAGGTGCGGTGGTTACCGCGGGGTGAAGTCACGAACTTGCGAACGAACGAGCCGGCCGTACCGCGAATCCCTGGGGTTCGCGACCTCGCCGCCGGTGACGATCCGCCCAGGGAGTTGACGAGCTGGTTGTTCGAGGAAGAGCCGCGGCTGTTCGCGCGAGCGACCGTCAACCGGCTGTGGCGCGGCATGTTCGGACGGGGACTGGTCGAGCCGACTGACGACTTGCGAGACACGAACCCGGCGACGCATCCGGAACTGCTCGATCAGCTCGCGGACGACTTCATCGCCAACGGCTATGACATCCGGCAAACGCTCCGGCGGATCGCCTTGAGCGAGACCTATGGGCGGGGTGAAGCGGTGTTACCTGGCAACGTGGCGGACGACCGATTTTATTCTCGAGCCTACTCTCGTCCGCTCGAGCCGGAAGTGCTCATGGACGCGATCGCCGATGTCACGGGCGTGGCGGATTCCTTTCCCGGTTCTGGTTTCGGTCGAGCGATCGAGATCGTTGATCCGTTGGTCCCCGTCACGGCACTCGATCTGCTCGGTCGCTGCCCATCGGCCGGCGGTTGTGACGAAGGGATGGCGGGGACGGGCGGCTTGCCGGCGCAGTTGCATCTGCTCAACGGAGATCTGATCAATCGCAAACTGATCAGCGACGAAGGACGATTGGGGCAACGGATCGCCGAGGGTCGGTCGGATCGCGAGATCGTCGCGGAGTTTCATTTGCTTGGGCTCGGCCGGCAACCGACGGACGCCGAGTTGACCGCCTGGTGTGAACGGCTCGCCACGGGTGACGTTCGCCAGCGACGTCTGCGATTGGAAGATTTTGTATGGAGTTTGCTCAACAGTCGCTCATTTCGAGACAACCACTGAGGGAGAGGGGGGCGATGGGTCATCCGAAATTTGGACGATGTGACGGGATCAGCCGCCGTGATTGTCTTCGAGTCGGGAGCCTGTCGGCGTTGGGCCTGACTTTGGCGGACCGCTTTCGACGGCCGGCGTTTGCGAGCGGCGGAACGGGCGGACGGGCGAAGTCGTGCATCCTATTGTGGCTCGACGGCGGTCCCAGCCATTTGGAAACGTTCGATTTGAAGCCGATGGCGCCGGCGGAAGTTCGTGGCCCTTTTCGACCGATCGCGACTTCGGTCAGCGGCATGCAGCTTTGTGAGTTGCTGCCCGAGACAGCGAAACTGGCTGGCAAGCTGGCCATCATCCGTTCGATGACCTCGCCGCTTGGCGAGCACGGCTTGGCGAATCACTACCTGCTCACGGGCTATCACCCCTCGCCGGTGTTGCGATACCCCAGCTACGGTTCGGTCCTCAGCCACACCCGTCCGGGTCGGTCGATCCTGCCTCCGTATGTCGCGATCCCCGAATCGCTTGGGGCGGGGGCCGGTTTTTTGGGGAGCGAGTGCGAGCCGTTCGTTGCCGGTGGCGACCCCGCGAAGCCCGACTTTCGGGTTCGAGACTTGGACTTTTTTCCGGAAGTCGACGCGGCTCGGTTGGGTCGCAGGCGCGAGTACCTGGAAGCGTTCGACCAGGTGCAAGCGGGGCTGGAGACGGCGGCGCCGGACGCGGACAGTGAATTCGATCGGGCGTATCGGCTGGTCACTTCCGGCCAAGCCAAGCGGGCCTTCGATCTGTCGCTCGAACCGGAAGCGGTGCGAGCCCGTTACGGACCGCGTACGTTTGGGCAGAGCTGTTTATTGGCCAGGCGACTGGTCGAAGCGGGCGTGCCGTTCGTCAGCGTCAGCCACACCGGCTGGGACACGCACGAGGGATTGGAGCTGTCGTTGAAATCGGGCTACTCCGGCGCGAAGATCGGCGTGGGGTTGATCCCCACATTTGACCTTGGTTTCTCGGCGCTGCTGAGCGATTTGTCGGAGCGCGGGCTGCTGGACGAGACGCTGGTGATCGCGATGGGAGAGTTCGGTCGGACGCCGAAGATCAACACCCGAGGCGGCCGAGATCATTGGCCAAGGGTGTTTAGCGTTGTGCTGGCGGGAGGCGGCGTTCCGGGGGGCCAGGTGATCGGTGCCAGCGACCGAATGGGTGAAAGCCCGCTGGACAACCCCGTGACGCCGAACGATTTGGCGCACACCCTTTACACGCTGTTGGGGGTCGACCCGGATCGGGAATTGCAGACTGCCGACGGACGGCCCGTGCCGGTCAATCAGGGCGGGCGGTTGATCCGAGAGCTGACATGACCCGTGCGATTCAGGAAGGCATGGGGGTGCGGCGAACCGCGCGGAGGTGGCGAGCGAGGGTAACGAAACGGGTGGTCGGAATGGTCGTGTGGCTGTTCGTCGCGACTGTCGGTTTCGGCAACGCTCGCGTCGCGGCGGCAGACGTCGATCTCTCACCAGTTGTGACCGCGCCGATCACGGCGCTCGCGCTGACCCCTGATGGCCATTCCTTGGTGGTCGGTTCGGCGGCCGGCGTGCGGATCGTTTCGACGGTTGATCGGCAGGTTGTCAGCAGTATGGCCATCGAGATGGCCAAGGTACACGATTTGCGGTTTTCGCCCGATGGCGAGACGTTGTTGGTCGCTGGAGGTGAGCCGGCCGAAGGGGGTAAGGTAGAGATGTGGGACTGGCAGCAGCGGCGGCGAATCGATCGGGTATCCGGTCATGCGGACGTCGTCTACCGGGTAGTTTGGTCCGAATTGGGAGACCGTTTTGCCACGGCGGGAGGAGACGGCATCTGCCAGGTCTTTCGGATCGACGATGTCCGGTCGCCGGTGCGGTACGCGGGGCATTCTCGAGCCGTGTTGGCAATCGCGTTCGTCGATCAGGAAACGATCGCTTCGGCGGGAGTCGATCAGACCGTGCGGTTATGGAAAGCAGCGGACGGATCACACTTGCGAACGCTCGACAATCACGTCGACACGATTAATGACTTGGCCATCCGGCCAGAGGGCGGGGGGCGGTTGATCGACGAGGCGGGGGAATCGACATTGGGGCCGAAGATGCTCGCCACGATCGGCGAAGACCGGACGGTGCGGCTGTGGCAACCGTCGATCGGGAGGCTCGTCCGCTTCCGGCGGTTGCCGGTTGTCCCGCGTGCGATCGCTTGGTCGGTGGATGGCCGGCGGCTTCACGTGGGCTGCCAGGATGGTCAGATCCGGACACTCGATCCGGACGACTTAGCGGAGAGCAGCGAAACGGCGGGGCTCGTCGGGAGGGTTCACGAGTTGATCGTCGACGGCGACAAAGGGCTCGTGTGGGTCGGTGGCGAAAACGGCTTCCGTGCCGTTAATCAGTCAGAATGAACTTCGCAGGCGACGCGGTTGCGTTAGCGACCGCCTCGCCTTCCTCCACCGCCACCACCGGATGAACCCGATGGTCGGCCACCACCTCGGCCAGAGGAACCGGAGGCCGAAGGCCGAGAACCGCCGCCCGAGCGAACTTGTCCCCCGCGGGACCCGCCCGAAGATCGGCTCGAAGGAGCGACCGACGGCCGGCTACTGGATGGTCGACTCATCGAGGGACGGCTCCCCGAAGATCGGCTCGAAGGAGCGACCGAGGGACGACTGCTGGACGGTCGACTCATCGAAGGGCGGCTGGAGGAGGACCGTGCCGAGGGGCTGATCGACGGCCGGCTCGAAGGGGCGACCGAGGGACGACTGCTGGACGGTCGACTCATCGACGGGCGGCTGGAGGAGGACCGTGCCGAGGGGCTGATCGACGGCCGGCTCGAAGGAGCGACCGAGGGACGACTGCTGGACGGTCGACTCATCGACGGACGGCTGGAGGAGGACCGTGCCGAGGGGCTGATCGACGGTCGGCTCGAAGGAGCGACCGAGGGACGACTACCAGATGGCTGGCCCACCGACGGACGGCTCGCGGAAGGCCGAGCCGAGGGGCTGATCGACGGTCGGCTCGAAGGAGCGACCGAGGGACGACTACCAGATGGCTGGCCCACCGACGGACGGCTCGCGGAAGGCCGAGCCGAGGGGCTGATCGACGGTCGCGTGGGGCTTGTCACCGCAGGACGTGACGGGGTCGGGCGTGCCGAATCGATCGTCGGTCGCTGACCTGTGACAGGGCGTTCGCCCAGCGTCGGACGTGAGCCGCCGGTAGGTCGTTCGCCGATGCTCGGCCGCGTGAGTCCGGTGCCGGGTCGTTGTCCCGGGACCGGGCGAGCTTCCGTTGCCGGACGGCCATCGGTAGGACGTCCGCCGACACTGGGGCGTTCACCGATGCTCGGTCGATCACCTGTGGTCGGGCGTTGTCCGATGGCAGGACGGTCTCCACCGGCGGGACGTCCGCCGACAGTGGGACGTTCGCCGACGCTCGGTCGATCACCCGTGGTCGGGCGTTGTCCGATGGCAGGACGGTC
>RECD01000241.1 GCA_007694185.1 Planctomycetaceae bacterium | reverse complement strand
GCCAGCGTAGCTCAGTTGGCAGAGCAGCGGTTTTGTAAACCGCCGGTCGTGGGTTCGAATCCCTCCGCTGGCTCATAGCCGGCACCATGGACCCATCGGTTCGGTTCAACCGACTGATTGGTTCGATGGCAGGGCAGCGGATCCGAGTCCGTCGGCGGGAGTTGATCAAGACGTCGGCAGGAAGCTTCAGTCTTCCTGCTGCTTTCCGTGAGTCCTTTCGGGCTTTCGGAAGGGTGTCGAGTCCAACTCCGCGGATGTTCAGGCCTGAGGGGTGGTTGCTGGTCGACAGGATGGGGAGAGAGTGAGGGGAGGTTGCCCGAGTGGTTAAAGGGGGCGGATTGTAAATCCGCTGACATTGTCTACATAGGTTCGAATCCTATACCTCCCACTGCCAGACCATCGCGGGTGTAGCTCAATGGTAGAGCAGCAGCCTTCCAAGCTGAATACGAGGGTTCGATTCCCTTCACCCGCTTCGTCTGACGGTCGGATTTGCCCGGTGGCAGGTCTGAAAGTTCGGCGATTCGCTTGCGGGTTTGCGGTCGGTCGGTTCGCTGCTGTAGCTCAGTTGGTAGAGCGCATCCTTGGTAAGGATGAGGTCACGAGTTCAAGTCTCGTCAGCAGCTTTGTTTTCGCCGGTTGAGCGGGTCGGGAAAAAATCGCGTCGCTGCGATTGTGTTTTCCGGAACGATCGGCGACAACTATCGCGGTCTTGCGCGAACGTGAGATCGTTTTTTGCGGTGACGTCGTCGTGTCGACTCGGGTGCTCGTGGTGGGCCTGGGGTCTTGCGGCTGGGTCGTTTTCAACTCGAACAGGTTTGTGGGAATCGCGGATTCATGGCTCGGCCGATCCACCTCGCGGGTGTGAACGCGAGCGGCGAGATGCATGAGGCGTTGGTGAGCGTATCTCGCCGGCGTTCAAGCTCTGCGGTTGTATGTAGGTGAATAAGAATGGCTAAGGACAAGTTTGAGCGGACTAAACCGCACGTTAACGTCGGCACCATCGGTCACATCGACCATGGCAAGACGACCACAACCGGCGCGATTCTCGCCGTCCAGGCCGCTAAGGGGCTTGCGAAGGCCAAGAATTACTCGGACATCGCCAAGGGCGGTACCGTCCGTGACTCGACCAAGACCGTGACGATCGCGGTGGCTCACGTCGAGTACGAAACCGAGAACCGCCACTACGCGCACATCGATTGCCCGGGTCACGCGGACTTTATCAAGAACATGATCACGGGTGCCGCCCAGATGGACGGGGCGATCCTGGTCGTCTCGGCGGCGGACGGGCCGATGCCTCAGACGAAGGAGCACGTGTTGCTCGCTCGTCAGGTCGGCGTGCCCTACATCGTCGTCTTCCTGAACAAGGTCGACCTTGTGGACGACGAAGAGTTGCTCGAACTCGTCGAGTTGGAAATCCGTGAACTGCTCAGCAAGTACGATTTCCCGGGCGACGACGTTCCCGTGATCCGCGGTTCGGCCTTGCCGGCCTACAACAGCCCGGCGGACCCCGCGGCCAGCGCCTGCATTTCGGCTTTGATGGATGCGCTCGATTCGCACATCCCCGAGCCGGCTCGCGAAGAGGACAAGCCGTTCCTGATGGCGATCGAGGACGTCTTCTCGATCGAAGGTCGTGGTACCGTCGCGACCGGTCGGATCGAGCGTGGTGTGGTCAAGGTCGGTGAGGAAGTTTCGATCATCGGACTCTCCGCCGCTCCGACCAAGACGACCTGCACCGGCGTCGAAATGTTCCGCAAGGAAATGACCGAAGGCCGTGCCGGCGACAACGTCGGTTGCCTGCTGCGTGGCGTCAAGCGGGAAGACATCCAGCGTGGCCAGGTGCTCGCCAAGCCCGGCAGCATCACGCCGCACACCAAGTTCGAAGCGGAAGTTTACTGCTTGAGCAAGGATGAAGGGGGGCGTCACACGCCGTTCTTCAGCGGTTACCGCCCGCAGTTCTACTTCCGGACGACCGACGTGACCGGGACCGCGAACTTGGTCGAAGCCGACATGTGCATGCCGGGCGACAACGTCAAGGTTTCGGTCGAGCTGCACAAGCCGATCGCGATGGACGACGGCGTACGGTTCGCGATCCGCGAAGGCGGCCGCACCGTCGGCAGCGGCGTGGTAACCAAGATCATCGAATAAGGTGATCGCAAGTCGATTTCGGATACCCGGTCCCGATGGGATCGGGTATCTTGACCCGACAAAGTCTGTTTCCGCGTTATCGCGGAGACGGGCCGGGACGGTTTGGCGGATGCCGGCCTTCCTAACAGGAGCGTAGCTCAATTGGCAGAGCACCGGTTTCCAAAACCGGGGGTTGCGAGTTCGATTCCCGCCGCTCCTGCTCGATATTTTTTGATTCACCCGATTCGGAGCGGGCCAGAGTGTCTAGGGAAATCACGACCAACACCCCTCAACCTTTGTCGACCAGCCTGTTTCAGGCGTCGGTCTACAAGCCGGCTCAGGGACGAATCGTTCGTCAACTGACCGCGTTGGCGATTTGGGTCATCGTGGCCTTAGGGTGCTATCGCCTTAGCTTTGCGATCGGCAGTGGGTTTTTGGGCATTCCTGCCGCTCCGACCCTGGTGCCGATGGTCCTGTTGGCGAGTGGGTTGTGGTTCGGCTTCCGGATTGTCAATTGGCCGCGGTTCGCCGACTTTTTGATTTCGGTCGAGGCCGAGATGGCCAAGGTGACCTGGCCATCGAAGGCGGAACTGATCCGCGCGTCGATCGTGGTGATCGTGACCATCATCATTTTGGCCGTGTCGTTGTTTTTGTTCGATATCGTTTGGCAATGGTTCTTCAATCTGATCGGGGTCACGAGCTAGGCTCGTTCGCTTTTCGTGCTCCACAGGGAGTGCCGGAGGCCATTCCGACCCCGCTTCGTCAGAGCCATTTGCGCATCTCTGTCGTCCGCTCTCCCAGTAACTCAAGTTCTGAACCGTGATTGGTCCCGAAGACGCCGACGACAAGGATCCGACCTCGACCGAGGGTGCAGGCGTCGATGAGACGTCGGCGGCCCCCGTTCCCGCCGGTTCGTTTTTGATCGACGAAATGACGGCCGACGGTGGCCCGGTTGGCGACGGTGGCCCGGTTGGCG
>RECD01000263.1 GCA_007694185.1 Planctomycetaceae bacterium | reverse complement strand
GTTTGATGCTTGCTCGACCGCAGGTCCGATGAAGGTTGAGACCTGGTGACAGTTGATATATGGTAGGATGGCGACCTCGGTGGAGCGGGGTGGTTGAAGCCGAATGGGCGGATGGGGTTGCTGGTCCATGGCGGCACGTTTCCGTGCTGCTTTCCGCCGGACCTACTTTGAGAGACGCCCCATGCCATCACCTACCACGCCACAAGATTCGAGCCTGAACTGGCGCTTGCGACTGGTGAAGCCGGCGAGTTTGGCGGCAATTTTTTCGCTGGTTGCTGTGGTTATCGTCTTGACGGCCTGGCAGTACCGGACGCATTTGGCTTGGCGATTCGGCGCGAGCCGAGCGCAGGTCGATAGCGTTCAGGCGATTCCTATTCACCCGATGCCGCGAGTCACCGTTCCGGAAGACTGGACGCCGCACGAGGCGGGGGGCGTCGAATTTCGCCTGCCGGCCGGGTTGGTGCTAGATCCGGAGGAATTCAGCGGCGAGCGTGACTCGTATCAGCTTTATCGTGGCGACCGATTTTCCGTAATCGTGTTCTCGACCGACGATCCATCGCACTGGGACGATCTGCTGTCGCTGGCAACCGCGTTTTCACCCGAATCCAAGACGTTCACACATCTTCAACTTCGGCTCGAGTTTTACCGGGCGAGTGCGAGCGACTTTCGCTGGACGATGACGCGACAGGAGGTGCAGTGGCATGTGTTCTGCATGACCCTGGGGAAGATCACCCGGATGATTTCCTCCGGGCATGTCGAAAGTGCCTTCACCCGCGATATCGAAGCGATCATCCAGTTTGGCGAAACATCAACAACGCTCGAGTGGCAATGCACGGAATCCGCGTGGGGCGGCTACATGCACTTTCTGTTTCATGAACAGCCCGAAAACCGCGAGTGGGTAAGGGCGGTTTGCGAAAGTTTGCAACTGCGAAACGTAAATTAAAATTCGTCAACGAGGCCGACCTCTTTGTCCCAGCCCACCGATTCGATTCGTGTGGAATCGCTTCCCTGAGAACCTACCAATGACCATGCGTGTTTCTTGTTCGATCGTGATTTCGCTGACGATCGCGATTTACCAAGTGCCAGCCCAAACTACGGGTGATGACGTTTGGCGGCTACCTACCGAATCGCGTCTGAAGGCCATCTACGAACGGGGCGAGTTTCGGCCCAAGGGTTTTGCTGCCGAGTGGCTGCCGGACAGTTCCGGATACGCGATGGTGGAGTTCGATCCGCAGACGAACCGATCTTCCCGACGGGTTTACGATGTTCGCACGGGAGAGCTTGCCGAACCGCAACCGAAGGAAGTTCCGTCAGCCGAATCCACCTCGCGATTGTCGCCGGATGGGAGGCGAAGGCTGGAGTTTCAAGACGGCAACCTGATGGTGCGTGATTTGGAGAGCGGGCAGCAAGCGGAATTGTTGGTATGTCCCGCGGGGCGCGAAATCCACTATCGCAATCCGCTATGGAGTCCTGACGGGAGCCGGATTCTGTTTGTCGAAGCGGACTACACCGACGTCCGCCAGCGGGCGGTGTTGGTGCCGGACGATCCGTCTTATCCGGGACTCCAACAAAACCGGTTCGCGAGGGTGGGCGAAGCGATCGAAAGGGTTCGCGTCGGCGTGGTCGATGCCAGCGGCGACGATTTGACTTGGCTGCCACTGGAGATTGCCGACGAAGGCATTTACTTGGGGCAGGTCGATTGGGCAGGCAGTTCGGACGAAGTGCTGGTCGAAAAATTCAGCCGATTTCGTGATCGCCGTGAGTTCCTGCTGGTGACCGTTGCCGGCGATATCCGGGTGCTCGATCAGGAAACCGATGAGGCTTGGGTCGAATCGAGCCAAGGCAAGAACTCGGGATTGACGTGGCTCCAAGACGGCAAGCGGTTCATCGTGGTCAGTGAACGAGACGGTTGGCGGCAGGCTTATCTCGGTTCACGTTCGGGCGAAGAGTTGCTGCTACTGACGCCCGGCAACTACGACGTCATCGAGCGTGGCGTGATTGATGAACGGGGCGGGTGGTATTACTTTTATGCGTCACCGGACAATGCCACACAAAAGTATCTATACCGCGTGCCGCTCGATGGTTCGGGAGAATTGGTGCGGATCACGCCGGACGACCAACCGGGTACGCACGGCTACGATTTCTCGCCTGATGCGAAATGGGCGTTCCACACCTATTCCGGGCTCGACGTCCCTCCGATCGTGGATTTGGTCGAGTTGCCCGCGCACCGCGTGGTCCGGGTCCTCGAGGATAATCGGCAACTCCGCGAGAGAGCCGGCGAAGTGATCTCGCAACCCACCGAGTTCCTGCAACTCGACATCGGCGACGGCATTTCGCTGGACGCTTGGATGCTCAAACCGAAAGATTTTGATGAGTCCAAAAAGTATCCGGTACTCGTCTACGTGTACGGTGAGCCGCACTCACAGACGGTCTTGGATGAATGGGGGACCGGTCAGATCGACTTCCATCGCGTCGTCGCCGATCTTGGCTATCTGGTGGTTTCGATCGACAACCGCGGCACACCCGCACCCAAGGGGGCGGCTTGGCGTCGATCGGTCTTCGGGAGTTTGGGGCCGCTGTCCACCGAAGAGCAGGAAGCGGGACTGAAGGAACTTGGCAGGAGATTCGCTTACGTCGATCTGACCCGCGTCGGAATCTGGGGGTGGAGCGGTGGCGGGTCGAACACGCTGAACGCCCTGTTTCGCAAGCCGGATTCGTATCACGTCGGGATCGCGGTCGTCCCCAAGCCCCAGCCTCATTTGTACAACGCGTGGTTCCAGGAGATCTTCATGCGGACACGGGAAGTCAATCCCGAGGGGTACGAACAAGCGGCGGCGATCCGGTTCGCGGATGGGCTGCGAGGCAAGTTGTTGATCGTCACCGGATCGGGCGAAACGAACACGCACATTCAGATCATCGAAGGCTTGGTCGACCGGTTGATCGAACTCGGCAAGCCTTTCGATTACATGGTCTACCCAAATCGCGACCATGGGCTGCGCGAAGGCGCGGGGACGCTGGTGCATGTCCGGATGCTGATCATCCGATATCTGCTGGAACATCTGCCGCCGAACTGATTCGAAATCTCACTTCACTCGCATCGGACGTTGCGGGCA
>RECD01000110.1 GCA_007694185.1 Planctomycetaceae bacterium | reverse complement strand
GATTGCCGCGGCCAGGATTGCCGGTAGGATTGCCTCGGCCAAAATCGCCGGGCGACGCTCTTGTGTCGGCTTCGGGGATGCCACGGGTTGCGGGACGGATAGAATGAAGCGATCGCTTGACCGGTTGATTCCGGTTTGTCCTTTCCTCCGACTTTGCCACCGTCATGGCGCACCGCCTTCGTTCCCGCTACCAAAATCCTGCGTCGAATCATCGGCCCGCTCAGCGACTCCTCGATTTCGCCCGCTCATTGCGGTCGGTCCTGTGCGCCTGGTTGTTGGTCTTGGTCGCGGGGCCAAGCTTACTGAGTCTGATCTCGCCCCGTTCGGTAGGCGGATCGGTCGGGTCGCAGGGGGGCGATTGGCAAGGTGTCGATTCGCGAGGGGGCGACTGGAAAGGGGCGGGGCGATCGTTGAGTTCGGCCTATGGACAGCAGCCGGATCAGCCCGAGGCGGGACGAATTGCGGAAGTCGGTTGGCGAGTCGAATTGCCGCTGCCCATTACTTCCACCGTCGTGCAGGGGGTTCTGGACCAATTGACGGCGATCGGCGGCGGGTCGCGCGAGGCGGCGGGCGTCGCGGGGGCGCGGCGGACCGTGATGCTGGTCTTTGACACGGGCTCGTCCGACGGTTCAAAGACCCAATTCGAAGATGCCTTGCGATTGGCGCGCGCCCTGGCCCGGCCCGAATATCGCACGTTACGGTTGGTCGGTTACGTGCAGGGCGATCTCCGAGGTCATGCGGTCTTGCCGTTGTTGGCTTGCGACACGTTGATCGTCGGGACCGAAGCGACCATCGGGGACGCGACCGCGGGGGACGGGAGTGGCGGTGAGCGGGGTGGCGACGGCGACGAGACGGTCGTGGGGGCATATCGCGCGGTCGCCGCGCGACGGGGCTTGATCCCCTCGGCGGTCGCGCAAGGGCTCGTTCAGCCGTCGATCGAACTGGTCCAGGCGACGACGCTCGACGGAAAACGCCAATTCGCGACGGGTGAGGAATTGCAGGAACTGCGGCGCGGCGGGGGCGGTTGGCGAGAAGACGTCTGGGCGGTTGCCGGTGAGCCGCTTGTGATCACCGCCAGCCGTCTGCGGGACGCCCGCATCGCAGCACACGTCGTGCCGTCGATCGAAGCCGGCCGCCAAGCGCTGGGGCTGGCAGAACTGCGATCGGTCGGCCAACGGATGCTGGACGGCGAACCGGTCGGCGTGTTGTTGGATATCCAAGGGGTGATCAGCCCCGACCGGGTGCGGCGTTGGGAATTGAACTTGATCACGGCGGCTGACCGGGGTGAGGTCAACTTGTGGATGGTGTCCGTCGACAGTCCCGGTGGGAACCTCGGGGCGAGCGTTCAGTTGGCGGGAACTTTGTCGAGCATTTCGCCGCCGATCCGCAGGACGATCGGCTTTGTCCCCGGACGGACGCTGGCCGACTCGCCCGTGATCGCGCTCGCCTGTCGTCCGCTCTACCTGCATCCCGACGCGACGCTGGGTGGTCCCGGTGCGATCACGATCCGCGGCGACGAGTTGGTCGAATTAGAAGAAGCGATCGACCGAATCGCGACGGATGCCGGCCGCCCGTCGGCCTTGATCCGCGGCCTGATCGACCCGACTTTGGCGGTTCATCGGTACACTCACCGACGAACCGGCGAGATCCGTTACGCGGCGGTTGACGAGTTGCCCGCGGGCGCCGACGGCGAGGAAGAGCCGGCCGTTTGGCAACGGGGCGAACGGATCGAACTGGATCAGGGGATCGGGGCGACCCGAGCGATCGAGCTGGGTCTGGCGGAGGGACTCGCCGACTCGGTCGCCGACGCGGCGGCGCAAGCCGGGTTGGCGGAACCGCCACCGCCGCTTTCCAACCGCGGCATCGTCCACTTCGTCGAGTGGATCGGCAGCCTCAGCGGGGTAGCGATCCTGTTGCTGCTGATCGGACTGCTGACGTTATCGGTCGAAGTCGGCGCACCGGGATTGAGCTTCCCCGGGTTCATCTCGATGATCTGCTTCACCCTCTATTTCTGGATTCAGTTTCTCAACGGCACTGCGCAGTGGCTCGAGATTCTCGCCTTTGTGCTCGGCATCGTCTGCATCGCCATCGAGGTCTTTTTGTTGCCGGGGATCGGCGTGTTCGGGATCGGCGGGCTGTGCCTGCTGGTCATCGGCGTCGTTTTGACCAGCCAGACCTTTGTGATTCCCCGCAACGCCTATCAATACGAGCAATTGACGCGGAATCTGTGGCTGGTTTTGGCCAGCGGCGGTGCGGTCATCGGCGGACTGGCGCTCTTGAAACTGCTGCTGCCCCAAACGCGGTTCATGCGTGATTTAACGCTCGAGGCCCCGGATGAAACGATCCTGGCGAGGACCGAGCGGATGGCTGATTTCGAACACTTGGCGGATCAGGTTGGCATCGCCGCCACGCCGCTGATGCCCTCCGGTCGCGTCCGGTTCGGCGAGGAATGGGTTCAGGTCGTGACCGACGGCAGCCCCGTCGCCTCAGGCAAACCGGTCCGGGTCATCCAGGTGCTCGGCAACCGCGTCATCGTCGCGCCGTTGGAAGAGGACAACGGCGGATGACGCTCGTTCACGCCCTGCTCCTGCTGCTACTAGCCTTTGTGCTATTGCTGCTGGAACTGTTTCTTCCGAGCGGCGGGTTGTTGGGCTTGGGCGCCACCGCGGCGGTGATCGCGGCCATCGTCGTCGGGTTCCTGCACAGCTTCGCCGCCGGGGCCTGGATCCTGACCATCGTCGCCCTCGGCACACCGTTGACCATCTGGCTCGGATTGAAACTTTGGCCGTACACCCCGATCGGCAAACGGATGCTCAATCTCGACCCGGAGCAGGACGCCGCCCGGAGGCGCGAACAGGAAATCGCTCGCGGTCGTTGGGTCGGCAAGCGTGGCATCGCCAAGATGGATTTGCTGCCTAACGGCCGGGTCTTGATCGACGGTCAGCTGGTCGATGCGATCAGCAGTGGTAGCGTGATCGAACGTGGCGAGCCGGTGGAAGTGGTCAGCGTGATCGCTGGCAAGATCCAGGTCCGTCGCGCGACCTCCAAGACGAAGGCCTCCGTTGGTCCAGCGATATCGGCCGATTCGGCTGATCCGACGGCGGCAGACCTGCCTTACGACGAAATTTTCGATGA
>RECD01000217.1 GCA_007694185.1 Planctomycetaceae bacterium | reverse complement strand
GTGGCTTACGCCACCGGCAAGTATGTGCCGCCCTCCGGGCTTCGGATTTTTGCGTTCATTTCTCTGTGGCTTACGCCACCGGCAAGCATGTGTCGCCCTCCGGCCGACGAAAGCAGGCGGTCATTATTGGCTCCGGGTCTACGCAATTGGCGGGTGACCGGCTGCATGGGATTATTTTTTTGGAATTCTGAGCCAACGGTTAGCGCCGGTGTCGATTGATGTGTTCATATTTTGAGGAATAAGACCTGTTGAAGTGCTTAGTCCAAAGCGAATCGATTTTGATTAACAGCTGCGGCCATGCCGAAATCACCGTCTGGCCAAGCTTTGCCGAGGGACTCAACGATACCAAGCACGACTGCAAAGGCCGTAGCCGTTTTTGTAGACGCCGATACGAAGAATCACTCGGCGATGTGCCGCACCAACGATTCGCCTGACTAAGTGTGAGGCCTTTATTGTCAAGTGAAAACCTGTTTTGGGATCAACTCCGAAAACGTTAAGAATGGCCGATTTTTTTGCGGCGCGGTTTATCGTCGCTCTGGACGGCCTCGCCGGAGCGGTAAGCAATGAGCGGAAAAAAGCGTTCGGAACCTCCGGAGCCTTTTGTGCAAAGCACCCGAAGGGCGAGTTCCTCGCAAAAGGTTTCGGTCACTTTTTTTACCGCACGATCCTAGACGCTGAAAGACGCGGTGATGATTGACCGTTGGCCCTTTTGGAAATTCTGAAACGTGGTACACCTGCCCGGTTCCGTGAGGGTCTCGGAAAAAAGACAGTTCCTTGGGCTGGTTTGGTGGTCAACTGATACGGCAAGAAGCGGTCGAGAGTTTGTTGGCGTGGTTGATCGCGTCTCTGGGGGACTCCGCCGGGGCGGAAAACGTAAAAGTGCGCCACTTGTTGATCGTTCGATCCTTACCCGCTTTTCCCGGCACGTCTTGCTGGTTTCGGGCAGCTCGCAACATCGGGCACGAAAAGCGTCCGATCGCGCCGTGTCGTCGGTATCGGTATTTTGGTTTGGTGCGATGGCTTGGTACGATGGGCAGGGACGGACAACTGCCCGGCCTGTGAAACTATCCCCGTTTACAAGTCCAGGTCAGATTTATAAGATTCTTCTAGGAATGGGATGAACAACGGGATTTGCCTGCCGTCTTCTAACCACAAGGTTCCCTCCGGTTCTCCTCCCGGGGTGATCGACAACAACGTCATCGTCGCGTTTTGTTTGGACCCTTTGACCTCAAAGCTATGTGCCAAACCTTCACTCGCTCTATGGGTGACCTCCGTGATATCTCCCAGTTCTGCCTTTGCGGCATACGACTCCGCTAAGGATTTCTCTGCGAACTTCAGCGGCGAAAACACCGCGCTCGGCCCATTTGAGCGGCCGCATGCGGCAAGAAGGAACGCGAATGAACAAGCTGCGGCAAATTTTCTAACTTTCGTGGTCGGGTGAGCCATGAATGCGAAACCTCTGTTGGAAACGTAGGAAAGACGCGTGCGGCGAGACGCTCGTACGCGCCTGAGTCATCGGGGTTGCGAGAAGAAGCTTAACCTGCGTCATCCGGCAGACCTGGTGATTGCCGGGTTGACTTCGTCGCGGGAGAAGCAGGCGGGTTGTTGGCGGGCGTGTCGTTCTTTCTCGGCAATTCGGGTTTCATCTTCACGACCAAATATTGCTTGCTCCCGGACCCGAGCACCTTCACGCCGATGGAGGCGGATTCGTATCCGTCGCAGGTGAATTTGAATTCGTGGCTCCCGCGGGGCAGCGCAAACAGAGGTTTTACGTCGTGAAAGCCGACCATGGCGTGCCCGACGAAATCGCCATCGATCGAGATCGAAATCGGGCGAACGAGTTCAACAGGGATAATGAGATCACCCACACGTGCGGAAGGGGCATTGAGATCGAACTGAGGGGGTGTGTTGTTGGGGAGCACGAAGACGATGTGAACGGTCGAATGGTCCGCAGGCATGGGCGGTTCGGCTCGCGCCGCCGCCGTAGTCAGCAACAGCACAAAAGCCAGGGTGATGCTCATTCGTTGCATGGTCGCGTCGCCTCGATTTCTAGATCTGGTGGATCGGACAGGTAAGCATGACGACAGGTGTCCTTCGGAAAAACATCGCCACGTGCGCGGAAGGGTGCAAGCCGTCCGGTATGTCGTAGCTGACGCACCGGACGGATCGCGCCGTGCCGCTAAATTATTGCTACAGCAAACTGCCTTTTGCATCATCGGCTTCGGTATTCGATCTGGCCATTCACTTGAACCTGTTGGGCGAGTTTGGCGTTTTTGGCGATTGCAGGCGGCTGACGAACAGGGAATGATCGAACCGCTTCGCAGCGTTGGTCGACAGGGCTTGGTGTTGCCGGACGGACGGCTTGGCAGTTCTCTTTGCGGTCGCATGAACCGAGGTTTTCAGGCGATGCCGGTATTGCCGTCCTGGCGATCATGCCGCGTCAACCACTCTGGCAATCGCGTCCAGGGTTGCCGAATCGTAGTGGCCGACTGAAGGATGCCGTTGGCGTTTGATCGCGACGTGGATGTATTTTTTCGCAGCTTGATCAATCGTCCCTTCGTCCAGGAGTTGGGCCAGGCCGGTTGCGATGATGGTCGTGTCCAATGTAAACATATCAAAGGCTTCGCTGAGAAACGCTTCCTCGGGATTCGCGATATCGATTTCGATTTGCGAATCGGAGGCAAGCGAATCGTTGTAAGCTTCGAGATTGCCGTCGAGTATCCAGTCGAAGCATTCTGTGAGCGGCGCTTCCGGATTCTCTTCTCGCCAGTCGCGCCATTCGTAGTAGGCTACGCTCCCTTCGTCGCTGCCGAACGGCGCGGCCTCGTCGACACAATCCCAAAACAGCGGCTCGCGCATCAGTTCGCGGGCGCGGGGGTGAGCCGATTCGGGTTCGTTGAACGGATCGTGTTCCGTCATATCAGTTGCCTTTGTGGCAAGGAAAAGGGACAGGGCGGGGCGTCATGAAACGAAACGCGACGAATCGGTGCTGAGCTGATTAGCAGTTTGACTTCTTGCGTGAGTGTACCGCTTGAAACGTCGGTTCACCAGCATTTTTCGCTTGCTGCTGGCGAGCGTTGCCGTGCGGGTTCGTGCGGGTTCGTGCGGGTTCGTGCGGAGGCGTGCGGAGGCGTGCGGGCCGTGCGGGCCGTGGGGCGGTGTGGCAAGCACAATCGGTATCTCGGCTTCCCCAGCGTCTCTGCGTGACGCTTGGGAGCCGTGTCGATGCTGATGGTGGCATGGCTGGCGTGGCATGGGTTGCACCTTTCGGTTAGACCTGGGCGGCGCCTTTCCGTCATCTTGCGGTCGCGTTAACTGGCCCGCCGGCGACTTTTTCCGCGTTGCGGATGGTTGCTCGCGAAGGTTAAACTCAGGCTTTGAGATCCTGACGCTGGCGAAGAAACCGCGAGCGTGGGGTCGCAGCAAGCGTTTTAGGATCGTGCGGTAAAAAAGTGTCTAAATCCTTTTGTGCAAAGCACCCGAAGGGCGAGTTTCTCGCAAAAGGTTCCGGACACTTTTTTACCGCTCATTGCTTACACCAGTGTTGCGTTTGGGATTGAGCCATCTCGCAAACGGCCGGGCCGTTGGCCCTTTGGGGAATTCGGAAACTCGGAACACCAACCCTTCGGGCTGGGCTAGGCAAATGGCTGGGCCGTTGGCCCGACGGGCAGGTGCATACCCTGCAGGGACCCTTGAAGAGATTGGAAAGGGACCACAGCCCGTTGGGTTGGGTAGATGGTCAATCGATGCGGTAGAAAACGGTCAATTTTTTTCTTGCGCGGTTAATCGCAGTTCTGGGCTCTCTCGCCGCAGCGGAAAACGCAGACCTGCGGTAAAGAAGAATCGTCCGATCCTAACCGCGCGGGTCGGCGACGAATTCGAAGTCGTTGTCCTCGCCCGGCTTGACTTGGACGGTCAAGGGTGTTTTCAGCGCGTCCATGTACTTCGAATGGATGCGGCTTTTGCGCCCCTTGGACATGTCGACCCAATCGCCGCCGCCATCGATGTAGTCATCTTTCATGTGCCAGGTATCCTTCAGCACGACGCGGTTGGTGCCCGGCGACCCGCCGACGAACTTGCGGTCGTCGGTTTGCAGTTCGAACCGTCCTTGGGCGTCCGTCTTGCCGAAGGCCCGTTGGCCGTTTTCCGGCCAAAACTCGACATGAATGAACTCCAACGGCTCATCCCCCAGCTTGACGACGCCGGTCACCTTCGCGACGTCGGCCGATTCGCCGCAGCCGACGGCAGCGACCATGCCGAGGGCGACCAACCCGCACACGAACGAACTTCGTAACGCCATCTTGCGAACACTCCTGGAAAATCCGTGGTCGGGTGGAAACACGACCCTAACTAACAACATCATTCCGACCGGCGGTTTTGGCAACGGTCAACCGCTCAGTTCGTGCTCGGCGAAGCGGTGCTTGTAATCGCAACCGCGACGACGGACAGGTGGATCGATCAGTTTTCGGACGTGAAGACTTCGTTGCCCGCTCGGGTGCCCATCGCGTTGAAGACGAGCGCCGAGATGCTTTCGCTGACGAACCGCACCGAACCGTCGGTCATCGCGACTTGGACGCCACCGGGGTGCATGCTGCCGAAGGCGTTGATCCGGTCGTCGTAACGGACCGGGTCGGCCATGTCGGCACAGGAGCGAATCCGGTAATTGATCGGCACGCCGGTACCCAAGAACGCGTTCCCTTCGGCACCGAACCAGACCCATCCCCAATTGCCGATCATGGTCGTGGTCGCCGGTGGACCACACTGATCGAACATCGGGTCAAAGTAGGCCCGTTCACCCAACAGGATCGTGTTGCTGGTCCCGTCCAGCGCGTCACGCATGCCGAACTGGATGCAGCGGCTGAACATGCCGTTGGCGCGAGCTTGAGACGCCGTCGATTTACCGCCTGGCGGCCGGGGGTAGTCGGAACCGGGCCCGAACGGGTTCCAGAGGCTGGGGCGGGTTGCGTTGAACCCGGGGTAGCCGCGTTGGCCGGCGCAACCGAAGTAATCGCCGCGGGCGTAAACGCCGTTGCCGGTGGGACTGTGGCTGACGTTCCACATGCTGCCGGGGTTCGAGGGACAGCGGAGCGTGTTGGCCAGCGTTTGGCCGACGGCTGAGGTGGCGTTGGTCGGGTCCATCGTCACACCGTCACCGCCGAAGCGGGGGTCGGACAGCCGATTGTTGTTGAAGGTGAGTTGATCCCAGTTCTCCCAAAAGGCTTGCTGTTCACAGAACATCATCAACTGGTGCATCAGCGCATACCGGCGGCTGACGGTCGGCGTGCCGAACTCGGGATGCCCCCAGCCGTTGTTGTCGTTCCTCAGCATCCCGTAGGGGAACTTGCCGAACGTGTCGTGGAAGTTGTGGGACGCCAACGCGAGTTGTTTGAGGTTGTTTGAACAACTCATACGGCGAGCCGCCTCGCGGGCCGCTTGGACGGCGGGCAACAGCAACCCGACCATGACCCCGATGATGGCGATCACCACCAACAATTCCACCAATGTGAAGCCGTTCGGCTTCTTATCATTTCGCGAGTTCACAGGTGAGCACCTCGAGCCAAAGTGAAGATTCGAAAAAGCGAACAAAATTGAGCCAGCCGTGAGTCCGTCCGTACCGGTAGCCGGGAATTTGGACATACTCGATCGGGATACCCTGCTTCGAACCGAAGTCTTCATCTCGAGAGGAGGTCACCGCGAAACGCGAGTGCGATCCGTTCGGTGATCGAATGAACTGCGGTCGGACCGCCGAAGTGGCTTGTAGCGATTCGGGGGCCGCGGCGTAAAGATAGCTACGCCGGTCACGCAGTTCAAGCAAGATTCCGCAAGATTTGAGAGAGGTTTTTTCAACCGGTTTTCCACGGCCGCGAAAGTCGACCAGTCGGCGTCACGAGAGTGGGGGTTTGGCGAGTTCGACGGAGGGTCTGGACGGGCCGAGTTTTGGGGAGTGGCCGCGTCGCCCCTACGTACCCGCGGGGTTCGGAAGGAACATTGGTTGCAGGACCGTTTGAAGCCGGCGGTGTTCGCTCGATGGACCGCCGTCTGATGGCTGTAATTCGTTCGGAATATGAATTGGGAAACGAGCCTAGCATTGAGTGGTAAGAAAGTGTCCGGAACCTTTTGCGAGGAACTCGCCCTTCGGGTGCTTTGCAAAAAACGTTCCGGACACTTTTTTTACTGCATGATCCCTCGCGGGCGGCTGATCGAGTTTTCGGTAACCCGGGGGGATTGCAGACACAAGCCCCGGGTCGCGCAGCGCACCCGGGGCGTTTTATGACGCAGCATTCTTAAGCCTCCGAACCGCGAAAGCAGTCGGACATGCGTCGCTTCGAGGAGGCGTGTTCCTTGAATCCGTAGGGCCAGGGCGCAGCCGGTCATTCGCCCGACAGCGGCAACTCCTGGTCGCCCTTCCGCAGGAAAGGTTCCCGTTCTTGAACGCCGACGACCGGTTTGAACTCACGCACCCAGATGTTGCGGAAGCGGATCGGGTCGCCGTGGTCCTGGAGCGAGATTGGGCCGACAGGGGCGTGCTTCGAATACTTGGGAGGGCGATTGAACGGCGTGTCCCCCTTCAGTTCGAAGTGATTCAGGATCAGGACGCCGTTGTGCAGCACGGTGATGTAGGCCGGTGAAGCCAACGAGCCGTCTTCCTCGAACCGCGGCGCGGTCCAAAAGATGTCGTAGCTGTTCCATTGGCCCGGCGGACGCATCGCGTTGACCGCCGGCGGCGTCTGCTTGTAGATCGCCCCGGCCTGGCCGTCGTGGTAAGTCTCGTTTTCGTACGAATCGAGTACTTGAAGTTCGTAGATGCCCATCAGGAACACGCCGCTGTTACCGCGTCCTTGGCCGCTGCCCCGTGGCGGCGTCGGCGCCGACCACTCGATGTGAACCTGGCAATCGCCGAATTGCTCCTTCGTCGTGATCTGGCCTTTGCCGACAACGGCCACGCCGTCGACCACGGACCACCGTTCGCCACCGTTCCAAGCCGACAGGTCCGTGCCGTCAAACAGCACCACCGCGTCCGACGGAGGATCGGAATCGGACTTGCCTGGCGTGACGATCGGTGGTGCCTCCCACCGGATTCCACTGAGGAATTCCTGCGCGCCCGAGCCCGAGCAGCAGGCGGCGGAAGCGACCATCGCGAAGGCCAACGCGACGGGGACCGGCAGCTTGGAAACCGGCAGCGTGGGAGCGGGCCGCCGGGTTCGGGATGGCTGCCGCTGGGCGGACGGTCGTGTGAAACGATTGGGCGGGAAGGACGAGAAACGCATCGGTGAAGTCTCCGGAAAACGAGGTGTGAGGCAGGGGGGTGATGGGACGACCGGGCGGGCGTGCGGCCACCGGGAATGAAGGCGACCGCCAACCGATGCCCGCTACCGCTTTCACGCCGGCAGCGTTGCGGCGTGAAAGCGTGCTACCAGTGCCGGGTTCGGCGCGGTCGGTCGTGTTTCGGATTATCGTTGCCGGCCGTTCGATTCGCAATTCGCATCCGGGCTGACTCGCACACGGCTTCTTTCGCCGGACTGGGTTCTCTGGTCGGTCTGGGGGCCCGGACGTCGGCCGCGGATCGACCCTTTCTCTTTCGGCACGAAGCGGTTGGCGATTCCGTTCAACAGCTTGCTGACACAAAGCTTGTTGATGCTCGTCTGGTGCTGCTCCGCTTCCAACGTCAACGTCTCGTGCAAGCTCCGAGGGATGCGAACCGTGATCACCCGCTGGGGCTCCGTCGAATCCGCCTTGTTCTGCTCCGTTGCTCGCAACGCCGTCAGCATCTCCAACACCTCCGCGAACTCCGGCGAGGCTTCCCAGTACCGCATCTGTTCCGACGTCGGGAAGTAGTGTCGCACGATCCCTTCGGTGCCGAGGATCTCGCGATAGAACGTGACCCAACTGGTGCAGGATGGAAACGTTTCGATCGCCGCATTCAAGACCTCTGCCGGACGTCGCGACAGGGTGCGAAGCGGCAGCTTCAACGGTTGTCGCAAGCCGGCCTGCGATACCGGCTCACGGTACGTCGAGTTCATTTGCCCGCCCCGCTCGCCACCCTGTTCGGCCGGTGTCGATGCGGATACTCGTCGCTGGTCCGCTGGGCCATGGCCGGCGCGTGACCCTTTGCCGGATGCAGCGCCCAACTCCGCAGTCGCCGGCGAGTTGTCGGGAGCCACCGCTTTCGTCTTGCTAGTCGCCTTACCGGCAGCTTTGCTAGTCGCCTTGTCGGTGGCCTTGCTGGTCGCCTTGCCGGTGGCTGTGTCCTTGCCGGCGTGGAGCCCACCGCGCCGGAGCAGGATCGTGGGTTCGGGCAAGCTGTCGGTGGTCGCACGTGACGGCATCACTTCGGTCCTTCGTCGTCTGACTGTGTCGGTATCGCGATTCCCCTTTCGGTCCCGTCGACCGAATCGGTTCGCGTCCCATGGTCAAGGGCGACGAAACCCAGATGCGCAAGCCTTGCTAGCAAAACAAGTTACGAAAGCAGGTCGGCCATGCCCAAGCTTTGTGCATGGCCGCGCGATGACGAGGCAGCCGAAGTGGTGCCCAATAATTAGGCAGGCTGGCATGGTGCAAATACCAAGTGTCCATGGTGCGAGAAGTGCGGAAATGGCCTGAAAAAGCATCCTGCCGGAACAGCCCGCTAAAGGGAACAGGCCGGTAAAGAGGAAGCCCCGAGCCGGAGGAACGATGGGCCGAGACTCATTCGGTGGGGATCACCGCGAAGAGCAGTCGGCGGGCGCCAGCGGCCGAAGTCACGCCGGCCGAAGTCACGCCGGCCGAAGACCGTGCCGAGTGAAAGGAGAGGTACGCGGCCGAGAGGCCCAGCACTCGCTCCGGTCCGCCGCGAGAGGAGTCACCGGTCCACTTTCATTCCGTTCCGACCCGCTAGGCGAGGATGTCGTCGATCACGTGGCCTTCGACGTTGGTCAGTCGTCGCTGAACGCCGTTGTGCTCGAAGGTGAGTTGCTCGTGGTCGAGCCCGAGCAGGTAGAGGATGGTGGCGTTGAGGTCGTAGAGCGGATGGATGTCTTCGACGGCTCGCTGACCGAGTTCATCGGTCGCGCCGTGGCTGACCCCAGGCTGAATCCCGGCGCCGGTCATCCAGCAGGTGAAGCCGTCGGGGTTGTGGTCCCGCCCCTTGGCACCTTTTTGAAAGAACGGCATTCGGCCGAACTCGGTACACCACACGACGAGCGTCTCGTCGAGCATCCCGCGATTGCCGAGATCGCGGATCAGCGCCGCGGCGGGCTGGTCGAGGATTTCTGCATGGACGTCGTACTGTTCCTTCAGCGCGCTGTGGCCGTCCCAATTCAGCCTACCGCCGCTGGCGTAGGCGCCATTGAAAAGCTGCACGAAGCGGACTCCTTTTTCGACGAGCCGTCGGGCGAGGATGCAGTTCCGCGCGAACGCGGCCTTGTCGTTATTCTGCGTATCGTCGGCGCCGTACATCCGCAGCACATGCTCCGGTTCGGTGCTCAGGTCGACTAGGTCCGGGACGCTGAGTTGCATCCGTGCGGCCAACTCGTAGCTGGCGATCCGCGCCGCCAGCCGTTCTTCACCAGGATGAAGATCGGCATGCCTGCGGTTGAGTTGTCGCAACCACTGGCGCGCCGCACGGTCGGTCTCGGGCTTGATGCCCGGCGCCGCGAGGTGGCGGATCGGATCGCGGGAACTCATCGTCGTCCCCTGGAACGCCGCGGGCAAAAATCCGGGGCCCCAATTGTTCGAACCGTTCTGCGGCACGCCACGCGGATCGGGGATCGCGACGTAGGCGGGCAAGTCCTGACTTTCGCTCCCCAGCGCGTAAGTGACCCAAGACCCGAGGCTAGGAAAGCCGTCGAGGATCGAACCGGTGGAGAGGACGTTCTCGGCCGGTCCGTGCGTGTTCGAATGACTGGTCAGCGAATGGATGAAAGCGATCTGGTCGGTCAGCCCCGCCAGGTGCGGGATCAGGTCGCTGACCCACTTGCCGCTTTCGCCATGCTGACGAAACGGATATTGCGGCCGAGCCAAATTGCCGGCCGGGCCTTGGAAGGTGACAGCCGGTCCGCCCGGCAGCGGCTTGTCGTCCCACTTGATCAGTTCCGGCTTGTAGTCCCACGTTTCCAATTGGCTGACCGCACCGGCACAAAAGATCACGATCACGTTCTTCGCGTCAGCAGGGAAGTGCGGCGGGCGCGGCGCGAACGGCCGAGCCGAGTCGATCTTCGGGCCGGACGCGGCGAGCAACCGGTCGCCAGCCAACAGGCTGGTCAGCGCGATCGATCCGAGCGATCCGGCAGCTTGCCCAAAGAAGTCACGACGACCGTGCAAGGATCGGGTTTGCGATCCGCTCGGTGAGTTCCGGTCCGGTGAGTTAAATGTCATCATCGATTCCTATCAAGTCGTTTCCGCCTGAGCGGAAAAAAGTCAAGTGTCGCACTCTCGGGAAACGCCGTCTGCGAAACGAGTTTAAAAAGCAACACATCAAACATTCCCTATCCCGAAGGGATTGAAGCCTTTAGCCCCGAGTCGCGCAGCGCACCCGGGCACTACGGAACAAACAAAAATTCGTTGCTGTTCATCAGCACGCGACAGAGCGTCGCCAACCCCTGTTCGGCTACCCAGCCGACCGCATCGTCCAATTCGTCCGGCTCAGGTTGACGGCTAAGCGTTAACCGAAACGCGAGAGTGACTTGTTCGCGTGGGTCATCGCCGGCGGTGCGGACCAAACGGTCGGCAAGCCCTTCGGCCCGTTCCAACGTGAAACGACTGTTGAACAGATTCAAAGCTTGGATCGGCGTCGTGCTCTCTTCCCGCCGTGCCGCGCTTTGACCTCCGTCAGGACAATCGAACGCCCCGAAGACCGCTTCCCGTTCACGCCGAACTTTGTGGGCGTAGATCAGCCGCCGCAACCCTTCGGGACCGAACGATTCGACCGGCGTGAAACCGCTCAAGCCGCCTCGCTGGTTGAACAGGTTGTACCCGCGCCCGAACATCTGGCGATTCAATTGGCCGCTGATCGCCAACATCGAATCACGGATCGCTTCGGCTTCCAAACGCCTGGGCGAATACCGCCACAGCCAGCGGTTGTCAGCATCGACCGCGATCGCGTCCGGGTTGATCGCCGACGACTGGCGATAGGCGGCGGAAAGGACGATCTGACGATGCAGCCGCTTCATCGACCAACCGCCGCGGACGAAGTCGAGCGTCAAATGATCGAGCAATTCGGGATGCGACGGCGGCAAGCCGCTGAGCCCAAAATCGCTGGGGGTCGCGACCAGCCCCGTGCCGAAATGACCTTGCCAAATCCGGTTGACGATTACCCGCGCCGTCAACGGGTTGTCTGGCGAAGCGATCCAATCGGCAAGCGCCGTCCGCCGCGCCGATTCATCAACCGGATCGAGTCCCGCGGTGACGTCCTCGCCACCGAAGATAGTAGGAACCGACGGGCCGACGGGATCTTCGGGTTGCTCGGGATCGCCGCGGTTCAGCAGATGGATCGCGTCCGGTTTTCGAAAGACGCCTGCAAAGGCCAGCGGCGGCTGCGAAGCCGTCTCGATCTGTTTTTCCAAATCGGATTTGCGGGCGACCAGTTCAAGCCGCTGACGTTCGGTCGCGTCCGGTTCAGCCTTCTGCTCAGCGTCGCTACCCGTCTCGATCGATTCGCCTGCCGCCACACGGTCCTGCCAATCGGCGACCACGGTCCATTCCCCCGCGCCGTCAGCGACTTCGATCTGATATCGAGTCGCCAAGCGATCGTCGAACTTTCCTTGGCGGTCGCGTCCCCAAACGACGTGATCGATCGCCTGCGGTTCATCCCATGCCAATTCGACCCATCCGCCGCCGACCTCGTCCGACATCCAACTGCTCGAATTGCCGTAAACGCCGTCGTTGATCAGCCGCAGTTCATGCCGGTCGCGAACGTTCTTGTCTCCCGACGAGGTGACACGGGTTCCCAGCGACGCGAGTGCCACGTTGCGGCCGTCGACATGAAAGACTTCGAGTTCATCAATGCACGGTTCCAAACGGTTCGTTTCGAGGACCGTGAACCGTAGCCGATCGGTGGTGACCGGCGTGAAGCGATCGAGGTTATGGCGAGCGTTCACCGCAGGCCGGCGACGTCCAGACCCGGCTAACGGCTCAAACCGGATCAGCTCACGATCGAGTTCAGCCAAGTCCGTCCGCAGCGATTCGGCACGGGCTCGCGCCGCAAGGAACTCGGGCGTCTCCAGCGGCCGGTCGCCATACTCGACACCGGCGACGAAGGCCTGCATCGCGAAGTAATCTCGCTGGCTGATCGGATCGAACTTGTGATCGTGGCAGCGTGCGCACGCGACACTCAGCCCCAAGAAAGTCTGTGTGACGTTGACGACGATCTCGTCCAACGCGTCTTGCCGTGCCAACCGCTTCGAAGGCTCGTCCGCACCGATCTGGCCCGGCAACAACACCGATGCGGTGACCAGAAATCCGGTCGCGGCGTCTTGGCCCAAACGGTCACCGATCAGCTGATCACGGACGAACCGATCGTAAGGCGTGTCGGCATTGAACGCGGCGATCACATGATCACGGTACGGCCACGCGTGAGGTCGTTCCGTGTTGACTTCGAAACCGTGCGTGTCGGCGTAGCGGACGACGTCCAGCCAATGCTGACCCCAGCGTTCGCCATGGTTGGGCGACGCGAGTAGGCGGTCGACGACCCGTTCGTAAGCCAACTCGCTCGAGTCATTCAAGAACGCGTCGACTTCCTCGATCGTCGGCGGCAGCCCGATCAGGTCAAAGTGAACTCGGCGGAGCCAGGAAACCCGATCGGTCGGCGGCGACGGTTTCAACCCCTCCGCTTCCAGTTTGGCCAACACGAAATGATCAAGCGGTTGCCGAGGCCAACTCGAGTCGGTAACGGCCGGAATCGGAAACGCCTGCGGTGCCCGAAAGCTCCAGTGGTCCGACTGTGAGTCCCCCGCGTCCGGCACCGATTCCCCGTTGGACGATTCGACGGTCGGCGAAGCGGCGATTGCGGCAGGGGGGGCGAAAGCGAATCCGAGGAACCAGGCGGCAAGTAGGCTGATGGTTCCCAGTCGGATGGTCGCGGCGATCGTCTGCATGGGTCGTAACCAGGCGAAGCGGAAGCGGCGGGTGGGCGGCCTGCCGATCGGCGACGAGACGATCGGCGGCAGGCGACGGAAACGGTCGGCGAAGCCCGAAGGTGCGACAAGTTCTGGTGCTTCGGCGTTGATCCCGCAGTCGCCCTCAACCAGTATGGCGTCTGGAGACCGGTTTGTCGAAAGGTCGCGGCACGACCGACTCCGCCCAACTACCTTAAAGTAGTAGCCACACTCCGAGTGCCGTGACCCAAAGTAGTAGGCAATCTCCGAGTGCCGTGACCCAAAGTAGTAGGCAATCTCCGAGTGCCGTGACCCGTTTTGCGGACGGCACTCGGTGATTGCCTGCTACTTTGACGGATTCCTCCTTTTCCTTCTCACCCAAAGTGCTTCGATGCGATCCTCACCCGCGAGCGACAACCCGTCATGCCCCTGCCGCTGCGACTCCTCGCCTGCGAGTCGGCTTCGGACAAGATTGTTCCCAATCGCCCGAGCAATCCCGTTGGCCAAGGCGATGACCTCGGCGACGATCGCATCGCTAACCGGCCTGGCCATCTTGGCCTCGCTGGCCGTCGCCATCCAACCGGCTGCTGCCGACAGCCCACCGACGCCTCTGAAAGTCTTCCTGTTGGTCGGCCAGTCCAACATGCAGGGACACGCTCACGTCCGCACGCTCGAACATCTCGCGATGGATCCCCGAACCACGCCGTCGCTAGCGGAACTCGTGGACGATCAGGGCCAGCCGCGCGTGTGGGAAGACGTTTGGATCTCGTCGCTGTCCGGTGACCAAGTGAAGCAGGGACGCTTGACGACCGGTTTTGGCGCGGACGCCAACAAGATCGGTCCGGAGCTGACCTTCGGCAGTGTCCTGCATCAGGCACTCGACGAACCGATCCTGATCATCAAGACGGCTTGGGGTGGCAAGAGCCTCCACACCGATTTTCGCTCCCCCTCCGCGGGGCCGGCGGAGCTGAACCCGTCGCAGCTCGAACAGATCGCCAAGCAGGGAAAGGATCTCGCAGCAATCCGAGCGGCTCGAGCCGCAGCGACCGGCGTCCATTACCGCTTGATGCTCGACCACATTCGTGAGGTGCTGGCCGACATCCGCCAGGTCTACCCCGACTACGACCCACAAGTTGGCTACGAGTTAGCCGGATTGGTCTGGTTCCAAGGTTGGAACGACATGGTCGACGGCGGCGTCTATCCCGATCGCGGCCAGCCCGGTGGCTATGACGCCTACAGCGAATGCCTGGCCCACTTCATCCGCGACGTCCGGCGTGACCTCGGAACGCCGCAATTGCCAATCGTGATCGGCGTGATGGGTGTCGGCGGTCCGGTCGACGAGTACCCGCCGGAGGAACAGCGATACCAGGCGATTCACCAAAGCTTCCGACTCGCGATGGCCGCGCCCGCGGAACTGCCCGAGTTCCGTGGCAACGTCGAGGCGGTCTTGACAGAACGTTACTGGGACCGCGAATTGTCCGCCCTGCGAGCCCGTGAGGCTAAGCTGCGGCAACGGCTGCAAGAGATGCGAAAGACAGACGACCTGTCCGCAGACCAAGTTCGTGCCGCCGAAGCCGAACTCCGCACCGCCGAGTTTTCCGAGCGTGAGCGGGAGATCCTGGAAAAGGGGGTTTCCAACCTCGAGTTCCACTACTTGGGCTCAGCCAAAATCATGACCCAGATCGGCAAAGCCTTCGCCGAAGCGATGCTGCGTCTGCGTTCAAACGAAAGCTGAACAGCAAGGCTGCGGCGAGTCGTTCGCTCAGATCCTACCGAAACCATTCTGTAGGTTGCTTGCCTGCCGTTGGCGTAAGCCCAGAGCCGAGCATGGCCGCTTGCCTTCCTAAGCCCGTAGGGCGACACATACTTGCCGGTGGCGTAAGCCACCGGAACCAAGAAAATGAACTCACAGAGCCCGGACGGCGACACATCGTTTCAGCGGTGTCGACAAAGCTTGGCACTTGCATAACCTGAGCACCTCGACAGGCCTCGTCTTGTACAAATCAAACGCGCAGAATGACACGGCCGTTGGCCGACTTGGCAGATTATGCCGATACAATCCTGTTGATGTGCTTAGCAATGAGCGGCAATGAAGTGTCCGGAAACTTTTTTACCGCACGATCCTTAA
>RECD01000091.1 GCA_007694185.1 Planctomycetaceae bacterium | reverse complement strand
GCCGAGCCAAAAGGGTGTAAAATTCGCTGCGCAAATCTTGTGCCGAACAGTATTGCCACCGGCAAGTATGTGTCGCCCTTCGGGCTAAGAAACCAGGCGGTCGTTCTCGATTCCGGGTTTACGCGGCTGGCGGGTGACCGGCTGCATCGATTCATTTTGGGGAATTCTGAGCGAACGGTCAGCGCCGGTGTCGATTAATGTGCTCAAGTTATGCGGAATAAGACCTGTTGAAGTGCTTAAGGGTTGAAGGATCAATAAGTGGCGCATTTTTGTGTTTTCCGCCAGGGCCGAGGCCCCCAAAGGCGCGACAAACCACGCCAGTAAAAATCGACCGCTTCTTAACTCATCATTTGACCACCAACCCAGCCCAAGGGGCTATCTTCCTTTCCGAGACCCTCACGGACCCCGGGAGGGGATGTGTCGACCCTGCGGGCCAACGGCCCAGTCATTTGCCTAGCCCAGCCCAACGGAGACTGCTCGTTTAATCGCATTCCATACTGCGTTCTTCCTTTCGCCTCCGCGATTTTACGCTGACTTACCCCCTAACTGGGTGGTTTTTCGGGGCGGTTCGCGGTCGGATCGGGGAAAGAAATGCGGGAAATCGCCCCCGACGCGATTAAACGAGCAGTCTCCAACGGGCTGGTGTCCGCGTTTCCGAATTTCCAGAAGGGCCAACGGCCCGACCGTTTGCGAGATCGCTCGACCCCAAACGCATCGAGGGTACAGCGCAATACCGCGCATTTCGCAAAGCCTCCGGTATTCGTCACCATGAGCGCTGCGATGGTAGGGTGTGCCTGTCGGTTTCTTTGTCGCAAATTGCCGGGCCGTTGGCCCTTCGGAACGGATGGTCAATCATTGCCGAAATTTTGCGTTTACCGCTCCGGCAGGAGCGTCCAGAGCTGCGATAAAACGCGCCAGTAAAAAACGACCATTCCTAACCTGGCGATGAGAACGTGGCGGTTTCGCCGGGGGTGCTGCGCTGCTCTCGGCGAATGGCTTTCCTGGGTTCGGCATTGAATTCCGAACGGTACGATTTACCTTTCGGTGTCACTTCAGGAGGTGCGCTAGGGTCATTGCGATCCCTCGAAGGGCCTGTTCATCGGGGAGGCTGATGGTGATTTGGGGGCGACCTTGCGCGTCGGTTTCGCTCAGCGCGGTCAACTGATCCGTCATGCGGTCGACCAGCTCGTTGTCGGGGGCCGATGTCTCGCCACGGCTGAGCAATTGCCCGGCCAAAGCCAAGGCGGCTCCGACCAGTTGCCCCGTCGCCGCGGCGACGCCCTCTCGCTTCGCCTGGATCGACGCGGCTTCCATTTCGACTCGCCGCAATTGGCTTTCATCCACCGGCGCCGGCGGTGGCGGGGTGAGGATCTTTTCGAGCCGCCGGCGTAGGTCTGCGATCCCGGTAACCATTTCGATCGAATCGACTTCGCTGGTGATGTCGAGTGCCGCGTCGGCCAAATCCTGCTTGGAGGCCAACGTGTCGAGCAAGCGTTCCTCGATCGTCCCCGTCGTGACCAACTTGTAGACGTGAACCGGGTTGCGTTGACCCATCCGATGGGCTCGCGCGATCCGCTGCTCCAAGACCGCCGGGTTCCACGGCAGGTCGACGTTGATCACGACGTTGGCGCTTTGCAGGTTCAACCCGGTTGAGCCGGCATTGGTCATCAGGATCACACGACACTCGGGGTCGGACTGGAATCGTTCGACGATCGCCGGGCGTTTCTTTTGGGGGACCTGGCCGTCCAGTCGCACGTAGTCACAGCCGAGATCATCGAGTTGCCTTTCGATCCGGTCGAGCATCGTCCGCCATTCGCTGAACAGGACGATCTTTCGCGTCGGATCGACGAGCAATCCTTCCCACAGCTCCGCCAATCGCTCCAGTTTGCTGCTGTATTCGGGTTCCTGCTTGTCGACCAGAAAGGTGCTGTCGGCCGACATGCGGGCCAGCAGCAAGGCCTTTTGCAGCCTCAGCAAGTCGATTTCGGTCAGGAATTTCTTGGCGGCGATCTGGGCGGCGATCGTCAGGTTGCCGTCATGTATTTCGAGCTGTTCCGCCGTCGGTTCGATCCGCACCACCTCGTCGGTCCGCTCGGGCAATTGTTTGGCCACCTCCGCCCGCGTTCGCCGCAACAAAATCGGCGCCAACGACTCGCGGAGCTGATCGAGGTTTTGGTAGCCCACGACCTTACCCCGGTCGTCGACGATCCGGTGCCGGTTGAAGAATCGGTCCGCCGCCCCCAGGCGATGTTCGTCGACGAAACGAGCTACCGTGAAGAGTTCGCCGAGATGGTTTTCGAGCGGCGTGCCGGAGAGCACCAAACGAAAATCGCTCTGCAACGACCGGATCACGGAACTGGTTTTCGATTCCCAATTCTTGATCCGTTGCCCTTCGTCCAAAATGATCAGGTCCCACGGCACGGTCTCGATTTCTCGTAAGTCTCGGAGGACCTGTTCGTAATTGCAGATCGTAAAAAACGTGTCGCTGGCGTATTGCTCCGCACGTTCCGCCCCGGTGCCGACGACGACTTGGGTCGACCGACCGCTGAACCGCGCGATCTCGGAGCGCCATTGGCTTTTCAGCGAAGCGGGACAAATCACCAGCACACGTTGGATCTCGGCCCAGCGGGCTAGCAACTCGGCCGTCCCGATCCCTTGGATCGTTTTGCCCAAGCCCATGTCGTCGGCCAGGATCACCCGCCCGGCGCCGACGGCGAAGGCGATCCCGTCCATTTGGTAAGGCAACAGTTCGACTGACAGCAATTCTCGTCGCAGCGGGTGCCCGGCGGGGTCGCGACGGATTTCGGCGGCGGACTTTGACAACCGATCCTGGATCAGCGCCCGTTGGATGTATTCCTCGGCATCGGGATAGAGGTGAACCTCCACCCCGGCTTGGGCCAACGCCTGGATCCGCCGGACGACGTCTTGCACGTCGGTCACGTTGTGGAGATGGGAGTCCTCCACGATCTCCACCATCCGCGGATCGGGGCGAGTCGGCAGATTGAACCGCAACCCGACCGGGGCGGTGTAATCGACTCGGACCGACAGGTTGCGACGGTAGTAGGGGGCTCGCAACTTGGCTGCGGAAAAACGCTTCTCGATCTTGCCGAGCGAGTGGAGGATGTGCTTGCACGTCCCCAACCCGTTGGTGCGGAAATCGGGACACGAACAGTAGGATTGCCCGAGTTCGTAGCCGCGCAAGGCGACGCGATAGGTCTTGCCCGACCGTTCGCTGGTGACCAGATAGTCGGACCAAGGACGGTCGTCGGTCAGGGCCCGAACTCGCATCGGTTCCTCGGCGGCCCGCCGCGCGCGATCCGAGATCGCCCGGGCGTGCAGCTCTTCATGGGTCAGCAGTTCCAGTGGCACCGTTTCGTCGGGCGGGGCGGCCAGACCGAGGCTTTCCTTGCCGTCGAGCAGGTGGTTGATCGCCGCGCCGGAATGCAGACAAAACGGTTCGCCACAATCGCACTGCAATCGCAGGCGCTTGTTGCGTCCCGAATCAAGCGTCAGGGTGACGACCGCCAATCCGGTTGGCAGCGCCGGGTCGGTGACCCGAACCCGATATTGGTCATGCCCGAGAAACACGTCCTGGTCGGAGAGGATTTCGAACTGTTGGTCACCTTTTTGAAGCCGCTGCGCGCCTTCTTCGCCCAGCAATTGGCAGGCTTGGTAGTAGGTGAGTGCGCCGAGTCGCTGATGAAACAGATTGGTCGGGGATTGGTGGCGTGAGCCTGGTGAGGGTCGCTTTGCGATCGTCCCTTTGCCTCGGGTCGCCTTCCCCGCCGCCGTCGAAATCATTTCTGCCACGGTTGGCTCCTTGTTGTGTTGTCCTACACCCGATCGATGAATCCCTCAGTTTGATAATAGAACGGTGCCGCGGCCAGCCGACAACGCCGCAAGCGATGATCAACTTGGTCGGCTTCGTCGCGACGCCGGATTGTGGAAGCGAGGCTCGCGGGGTTGGACGATCTCACAGGAGTGAAACGTCGCGAGTCTTTAGCCCTCTGTCGGGTCGTCCCAGGTGCCGCTGAAAACTTCCGTTGCCCCGCCGGTCATCCAGACCCGGTTGGCTGGTTGATCCCAGCGGAGTCGCAGGTCACCGCCCAGCAAGTGGTTCAGGATTTCCGGATCGGTTCGCCCGGTCAGCACACCGGCGACGCAGACGGCGGAAGCGCCGGTGCCGCAGGCCCAAGTTTCGCCGCTGCCACGTTCCCAGGTCCGCTGGCGCACTTCGCCACGGTTGAGTACTTCGACGAATTCGACGTTGGTCCGCTTCGGGAATCTGGGGTCGCATTCGATCAGCGGCCCGATCCCCAACACCAGTTCGTCGGTCGCTTGCTCCACGAACAGGATGCAGTGCGGGTTGCCCATGGAAACGCAGGTGACCTCGAACTTGCCGCCGGCGATTTCGATTGGCAGGGAGATCACGGGGCCGGATGGGGCGAGCGTTGTCGGGATGCGGGCGGCCTCGAGTTCGGGCGGCCCCATGTCGACGGTGACTTCGGTGACTTTGCCGTCGGTGCCCACCGTCAGATCAAGCGACAGAATTCCGGCGCCCGTTTCGATCCGCAGGCTGGAGCCGTCGGCCAAGGCGTGGTCATGAACGTACTTGGCGACGCAGCGGATGCCGTTACCGCACATCTCGCTTTCGCTGCCGTCGGCGTTGAACATCCGCATGCGAGCGTCGGCCACGTCGCTGGGGACGATCAGGATCAACCCGTCGCCGCCGACTCCGAACCGGCGGTGTGCGATTCGCTGTGCCAGCCCGGCGGGATCGGCTGGGATCGGCTGATCGAAGCCATTCACGTAAACGTAGTCGTTGCCTGCCCCGTGCATCTTAGTGAATCGCATCCGCCAACCTGGTGTCTGATCGTGTGTCAAGGAAAGGGAATCGCCCCCCGTCTTGCCGGGGGGGCACTGCGCGAGTTCGCGTCAACGACGCTGCGTGTGGACTTCCAACCGGCCGAGCGCCAAGCTGCCGAAGGTTTCGTCCGCAGTCGGGAAGCGATCACGCTGCCGAATCGGGCGTTTCACAGGCGAACGGATCGCGGCGAGCGGATGCCAGTTTATCGTCGGGGGACGACGCGGGCGACCGCAACCGAAATGGCGTCAATCAGTTGCAGTCGCCGAGGTGGTCGGGTCATTCCGCGGGGCCGGAATCGGCGACGGCGACGGTTCGCGGGGCGCGGCCAAAGACCATGATCCCCAACGCGATCCAGAAAATCGTGAGCAGTGTGGCGAAGATGCAGAATGGCCAGGGGCCGTAGTTCGCCACCAACGGTACGGACATGGCTGTGACTAGCCCGCCACCGACGAAGGGTTCGAACAGCAATTGTTTGTATCCGAAGGCCTCCATGGCGGGCGAGCGATATTCCGGGTCGACGATTTTCATCAGCAGCAGGCCGGTGGCGGTCATGCCGAAGGATTGCCCCAAATCGCCGATCCCTCGTTCGAACCAAAAGCTCCGGAAGATCCGCGGGGCGACGAACAAAAACATCGCCAAAATCCACGCCGTGCCGACCGCCATCAGGATCAGCAGGGGGGCGAGGTTGGCGGCGATCGCGCGCAGCGACAGGGCCGCCATCGCGGAGACGATCAGGAAGTCGAGTGCGACGCCTTGCAACCGTACGTAGACCTCGCGTTCGAGTTTCAACCGAGGGAGAAATCTGGAGAGCCAACGCTGGACGATGATCCCGCCGATCATCGCCAAGGGAAACAGCGGCATGTGGCTGAGCAGCGGTTTCACCCCCAACCGGCCGAGCGTTTGGGTTTCCATGAATTGGAGCGCCATCAGCAAGACCGCCCCGACGCCGATCGACAGTCCGATCACGGCGATGTGCAGGGAGATCGCGTCGATCGATCGGACCACGTAACGGTCATCCGGTTCACCCGCAGGTGGCCGACGGGATTTTCCCAGTCCCACTTCGGGGCGGGGCCGTTGGTCGCTAGTCGGTGGGTTCGCAGCCTTACCGAGTGCGGCGTCCGACGGCGACTCCGCAGACTGGTACCCGTCGGTTGTAAGAAACCGGGTGTGTCCTTGGCGAACGCCCCAATTGATCAGCAGCATGCCGACACCGACGCCGAACACGACGCCGACGGTCGCGACGCTCAGGGCCAAGTCGGTCCCTTCGGCCCAGCCGATCGATTCGAACGAAGCGCTCATGCCCGCCGCCGTCCCGTGGCCCCCTTCGAAGCCGATTTCCAGCAGCGTGCCGAAAACGGGGGGGACATCGAACAGCGGCACCAGCAGCACCATCGTGATGCCCAACCCGACCGCGTACATGCCCCAAGCCGTCGCTTGGCCGAAGGCGACTTGGGGTCCCGCTCGCCGCCAGATCTCGCGAACCTTGGGGAGCGATTCGCCGAGGAACAGTCCGGCAAACACGACGCTGATCAGGAAGCCGGGCAATTTCCCGCAGTAGAAATAAACTTCTTCGCCGAACGGTCCGCCGGGTTGGCCGGGGATCAGCCTTCCCCAGACCTCGGGTCCGATCAGCAGCGCCAACAACCCGCCGATGATCGAACTGGGGACGAAGCAACGTCGCAGCGCCGGGAAAAGGATCAACGTCAGTTTGCCAGACAGCAGACCGAGGCTGACCAGAATGAATACGAGCGTGGCGGTCATCCCGACGATGCTCCGAATGCGGGGTGAGGCGGCGGCATTGGGGGAGAGGGTGAAAAAGGTGTGAGGAACGAATGGCGTTGTCGCGTGATCGAAATGGGCGACCTTTCCGGATAGGGTAACGGAAAACCGGACTCAACGGCCTGGGGGTTGACCGCCGGAGCAGGCAACCAATATCCCGAAGGGATGAAAGCGATGAGCCGGCGGTCGAGCGCAGCGAACACCGCCGGTTACGAACCCCCCAACGCCCCGTCAACGCCGAAGGGGTCGCAGCCATCGGTCGACGCTCGGTCTCTGCGACCCCTTCGGGGTCGAAATCTTCGTTTTTGTTCCTAAAACCCCGGGTGCGCTGCGCGACCCGGGGCTTATTGCTGTAATCCCTTCGGGATAAGGAGTGGTAGATCTCTCGCCCGCAGAGTTCGTTCAACAGACGGCGTTTACCGACAATGCCATTTGTGTCAGGTACCTTTTGTGCGAAGCACCCGAAGGGCGAGTTCTTCGCAAAGGGTACTTGGCACCTTTTTCGCGATGGGCAGCCAAATGAATATCGGTGGGGCCAAAAACGGATCGGCTCGCCCGTTGTCGTTCGAGGGCATTGGTTTACCATGAACGCTTGGTAGCGTGGGCGGTCTGCAGAGAGGAAATTCGAATTGGTCTCATCGCGTCGGCGTTTTCGCCCGGATCCGCGATCGCTGCGGTTGTTTGCGGTGCTGGCGGGGATGCTCGTTGTGAGCGGCGGCTATGTCGGGGTAGCGGCCTGGTGGCAAGCCGGCAGTCACCCGCTGACCGGATTTTGGGACTTCGTCCCTTCGCGGACGATCGACGTGCTGCTCGTCGGCTGGTTCTTTTTCGTCGGCTCGGCGATCGGCAGTTTTTTGAACGTGGTCGCTTGGCGAATGCCGCGCGGGCGGAGCATCCGCGGCCGTTCTCATTGTCCGTTCTGCGACGTCGAATTGGGTTGGCGAGAGAACTGGCCGGTCTTCGGCTGGATCGTCCTTGGCGGACGTTGCCGCCATTGCCGTCTGCCCATTTCGCCGCGGTACCCGATTGTCGAAACGGTCGTTGGCTTGTCGGTTCTGATGATCGCGATGTCGGGGGCGTACCGCGACGCGACTCACCTGCCGTACTGGCCGCAACGGTTCGGGCGTGTGACGGCGCTGTGGATGCCGAAGCTGAATCACGATTCGCTGGCGACGATCCTGTACCACGTCATGGCGATCGGCTGTCTGTGGGCGTTGGCCTTGGTACGGTTCGACTCGACCCGACTGCCCCGGGTCCTGGTCGGTTGGTGCTTCGCCTTGGTGGCGCTGCCGATGCTCGTCTATCCGACCTTTGCCGTCATCCCGTGGGGGGTGGTATCGCCGGCCGACTGGGAGGCGTCTGGGGAATACCTCAACGCCGCGATGCGGGTGTTGACGGGGCTCGCGATCGGCGTGCTGTTGGCGCGGATACTTGCCCGGACGCTCTGTCCGGGGGCTGATCCGAAGTGGAAGCCGCTGAGTGAGCCGACGGGTCAGTTGATCGACCTCAGCATGATGCTTTCGTTGGTCGGCATCTTGATCGGTTGGCAGGCGACGATTCCGGTGACGGCGGTAGCGGTGTTGCTGACCGCCGCGCTGCCCACTGGGTGGTTGAACCGTACCGAACCGCTCGCCCGCTGGTCGGTCGCGTTGCCGATCGCCGTCACGTTCCAGCTCGCTTGTTGGAAGACGCTCCACGAGGCGGCCTGGTGGCCGAGCGTCGGAACGGCGCCGGTGGTGACGCTTGCCTGGGCGGCGGGCCTGATGTTGTTTGCCGGCAGCTTGCTCAGAAAACCGACTGATACAATCCCCGAGCCCGTTGCAGATCCAGCGGAACCGGGTTGAAGTTACCCGTCCATTGTTGCAACGCGTCCTCGCTGAGCGAAGCGATCGTGTCGTCGGGGATTTGAAGTTCGGAGAGCGACGTCGCCAGGCCGGCCCGCTTGAGCCACTGGCGGATGTGTTCCGCCAAGCGGTCGGGGGCATCTTCCACCGTCGTGCCGGGGTCGATCTCGCGGAGCAGTTCGGCGTACCAATTCGCGTGGCCGGCCCCGTTCATCCGGATCACGGCAGGCAGCATCAGCCCGACCGCTTGGCCGTGGGAAACGTCGTAGCGGGCGGTCAGCGGGTTGGCGGTGGCGTGGGCGGCGCCGAGCATGGAGGTCTCGATCGCCATCCCTGCCAAGCAGGCCCCGAGCTGCATGTTGGCACGGGCTTCCAGGTCACCGGGTTCGTCCAGGACCTTGGGGAAACCGACCGCCAGCAGGCCGAAGGCGCGGCGGGCGAAGGTCAGCGAGATCGGGTTGCGACGGGTCGTGACGTAGGTTTCGATCGCATGCGACAGGGCATCGATGCCGGTCAACGCGGTCACGAGCGGCGGTTGGGTCGCCGTCAAGCGAGGGTCGAGCAAGGCCACCTTGCAAGCCGCGCGTGGATCGCCGCAAGCCATTTTGACGTGCGTCTGCGCGTCGCTGATCAAGGCGAACGATTGGGCTTCGCTGCCGGTCCCCGAGGTCGTCGGGACGGCGATCATCGGCAGCAGGTCGCCGGTCGCCTTGCCGACGCCGTGGTAATCGTGCATCGACCCGCCGCAGGAGTAGACAAAATTGATCCCTTTGCAGCAGTCGAGGCTGCTGCCGCCGCCGAGGCCGACAAGCAGGTCGGGCTGGAACTCCTGCGCCGCCGCAACCCCGCGATCGACCATGGCGGTGGTCGGGTTCTCGGCGAATTCGTGGAAAGAGGCGATTTCCAGGCCCGCCGTTCGCAGTCGATCCACACCGGTTTGGAAATGGCCGGCGGCGACAACGCCCGGGTCGGTCACGACCAACACCCGGGTGCCTCCGTATTCACGTGCGAGTTCGCCGAGGCGGTCGATCGAGTCGATACCGAACAGGATTCGGGTACGGGGCTGGAAATCGAACGGCTGCATAAACGGAACCTGGGCTGACGGGGTCGCCGAAACGCACGGATCGGTCGGGGGGGAGCGGTTTGGGCGGCGGAGCGGGGTGGGAACCGGCGGGAGGGGCCGCTGGCAATGGGCGGCTGGGACATTCGGACGGATCGCCAAAGACGTCCGGGGCCCGGCGGCTTGATTGTACCAGGCAAACCTCCCTCGAGTTCAGACGTCGATCTCTTCCGCTTCTTCCGCCCTGTCCATGATGAATCGAAAGCGTGCGGAGGCGTCTCGGCCCATCAGGTCGCTGATCACCCGATCGGTCTCCAAGTGGTCGTCGATCTCAACTCGCATCAGCCGCCGGGTCTTGGGGTTCAGCGTGGTGTTCCAGAGGACCTGCGGCATCATCTCACCCAGCCCCTTGAAGCGGGTGATCTCCGGCTTGGACCGTCCGGCATGTTGCTTCAGGATCCGTTCCCGATCGGCTTCGTCCGCTGCCCAATGGGTTTCCTTGCCGAGGTCGATGCGATACAGCGGCGGCAGGGCGATGTACAGGTGGCCGGCGGCGATCAGCGGTTGCAGGTGTCGATAGAAAAACGTCAACAGCAACGTCGTGATGTGATGACCGTCCGAATCGGCATCCGCCAGCAGGATGATCCGTTGGTAGCGGAGGTTGGCGAGTTGGAAGCCGGGGCCGATGCCGCAGCCCATCGCGGTCAGCAGGTCTTCGATCTCTTTGTTTTCCAGCAGCTTCTTCAGCGGCACGTTTTCGGTATTCAGCACCTTACCGCGGAGCGGCAGGATCGCTTGGAAGTTGCGGTCGCGGCCTTGTTTGGCGCTGCCACCTGCCGAGTCACCTTCGACGATGAACAGTTCCGAATGGTCGCGTCCGCTCGCCAGGCAATCGCTCAACTTGCCGGGCAGGGCGGTCCGTTTGGCGCCGCCTTTTCGGGAAACTGCCTCCGAGGCGGCGCGCGACGCCTCGCGGGCCCGGGCCGCGGCGATGATCCTCGCCACGATCTGGTCACCGACCGAGCGGTTGTTGTTCAGCCACTGTTCCAGCAGCGGGCGGAGTGCCGATTCGACCGCCGCCATGGCTTCGGGGTTGTTCAGCCGATCCTTCGTCTGGCCTTGAAATTGCGGTTCGGAGACGAAGATCGAAACGATCGCCAACACCCCTTCGCGGATGTCCTCGTGATGGATCTTCACGCCCCGCGGGGTCAGGTTGTGGGTTTCGACGTAATTGCGGACCGCCTTGGTCAGACCGCTGCGGAATCCGTTCTCGTGGGTCCCGCCGTCGCCGGTCGGGATGCCGTTGACGTAGCTGCGGACATGTTCGTCGGTCGAGTCGGACCAGAGCAGCGAGACCTCGATCCGCTGGCTGTCGTCGCGGCTCATGCTGAACGGCGTTTCGTGAATCGGATGGGCTTTGCGATCACGGACAACGTGATTCAGGTAATCGACGATCCCCCGTTCGTGCAGGAACGTCTCCTGGGTCCCGGCCTGTTGATCGATGAAGGTGACCTTCAGTCCCCGATGGAGGAAGCTGGCCGTTTCCAAGCGGTTGCGGATGATGACCGCATCGAATTCGGTCTTCGGAAAGATCGTCGGATCGGGGGTGAAAGTGATCGAGGTTCCGGTCCCCCGAATCGCACCGGGCAATTTCTTAAGCGGCTTGGTGACAGCCCCCTTGGAAAAGCTCATCTGGTACTCGGCCCCGTCGCGGCGGACCGTGGCGACCAATTCCTTGCTCAGCGCGTTGACCACCGACGCGCCGACGCCGTGCAAACCGCCCGCGGTCTTGTAATTGTGGCCGTCGAACTTGCCGCCGGCATGCAGGATGGTGAGCACCATCTCGAGCGCCGGCTTCTTGGTTTTGGGATGCTTGTCGACCGGGATTCCCCGGCCGTTGTCACTGACGGTGATCGTGTGACCGTCCTTGTGCAGCGTCACCTTGATCTCGGAGGCGTGACCGTTCATCGCCTCATCGACGCTGTTGTCGACGATTTCCCAAACCAAGTGATGCAACCCGGAGGACCCGACGCCGCCGATGTACATCCCCGGACGTTTGCGTACCGGTTCCAGGCCCTCCAGGGCGGTGATGTCTTTGGCGCTGTACTCGGGGGTCGCCGTGCTCATGCGAATCGGATTTCCGGGGGGGATGGACGACGCGAGCAGGGCGAATCGGTTTGCCGCGCCGGCGCGTCCCGAGCGTACGCGACAGCAGCGCCGGCATGCAAGGCGACCAGCGGGATACACGCCAGGGAAACCAGGGCTGCCGAGCGGGACGAGGGCGACCACCAGGCGAACCACCGCTCACCAACTCGCCCGCGGTGGAGGCGACCGGGGACACCGGGCGTTTCAGGGGACGGGGGCGGGCGAAATGGCCGTTTTCGGAGCGGCCGTGTGGCGGTAGCGATTGCCGTGAAGCGGATCGAGCCAGCCGAGCGAGTTCCAGGGTGCGACCAGGCGCCGGACCGATTCGACGTACCGGCGGTCGTCGATCGAATCGTCGCCAACCAGTTTCCAGGCCTGCTCCGCGGCGCTGACCACCCCCGCATCCTGGCAGCCGAGCAGGCCGTCGGGCCAATGGAGCGGGTCGCGTTTCATCGCCCGTTCGAACCCGATCGTGGAGAGGAAATAGAACGCCGAAAAGGCGGTGAAGCGGTCGAAGCTGGGAAGGGCTCGGTAGCAGCCCGCCACCAACGTGTCGATCCAGCGAACTTCGGTTCGCAACTCGCGACTATAGCGGGCCAGCGAGGTCGGAATGCGACGCCCTTCACCCAGCAGGATTTCGGCTAGTCTCGCCACGCCGCTGAGCGAATGCGCGATGCCGGTGCTGTGAAGCGGGTCGACGATCGCGAACGCCGCCGGCAGCATCGCCCAGCCCGGTCCTGCGGCCCGAGACCGACAGCGACTGATCCGCCCCGTCACGATCGGCGAATCGGCTGGGGTGATTCGTCGGGCGTTCGCGAGCGATTCGGCGAGACTGGGATAGGCGTTCAATTCGTCCCACCAGCGGCCCGCGTCGGCGGATTGCGGGGCCGCATCGATCGATCGACGGCAGGTCGGAGCCGAGCCCCGCACGATCCCGACACTCGTCGTGCCGTTGTCCAGCCGCAACATCCAGACCCAGCCGTCATCGAGCAGGTGATGCTGAGCCGCATCGTCTCCGGCGAACGACGCCCGGGGGCAAACCAGGGGCGCGAACGGACGGACCCCTTGAAAATGTGCGAAGGTCGCCCGGGTGCGGGTCCGCATCCAGGCTTGGTCGACGGGGTTGTCGGTCCACGCCGCCGAGGCCGCAGCGCCACCGCTGGCATCGATCAACCAGCGTGTTTTCAGCGGAAGTCGTCCCGCCGGGGAGGCGACGATCGCATCCCAGGTTCGGTCCGAGGAATCGAATCGGGCTTGGGTCAGCCTCGATTCCTCGCATAGCACGACGCCCGCGTCGACCGATCGGGTGGCGATGAACGCGTCGACGGAGCTCCGCAGCCAATGGGTATCGCTGGTCGAATCGTCGCTGCTGGCGGCGACCAGCAGAGAATGGTCGTGCGCCGGGGTATCGGCGAAGGGCCGATTGGGGAAGTGACGGTAGTAGCTGAAGCCCCGTTTTTTGCCGCAAACGAGACCGGGGTAGCTGGCTTTCCAGCTCCCCCAGGTCGCCAGCGGGGCGAGTTCCGGAAGCCCCCAGCGATCCGCCAGGTGGCTCAACAGGAAGTCGGCGGTCGGCGTCGAAGATTCCCCGACTGCGAAACGGGGATGGCGGCCGGGGTCGACGATCATCACCCGCCACCCCTGTTTGGCGAGGATCCAGCCGAGCAGGCCTCCGGCAAACCCCGAGCCCAAGATGATCGCGTCCCAGATTTCGCGTCGTTTCGTCGCCGGTGACAATCGGTTTCGCGGCGGGCTCATCAAGGTTTAGCCAATCGCTGAGCGACGCCCGGGATCAGCCGCACGGCGTTTTCGGAATAGATCTTTCGCAGCACGTCGTCCGGCAGTCCGACCCCATGAATCTGCCACAAGCCCTGTGGCGGAGGGACCTTCTCGCTGTAATCGAACGCTTCGTCCTTAGTCTCCAAAAACCGCCAGTAGGCGTGCAAGCGGGTTTCGGGCCACGGGCCGTCGGTAGCGAACAGGATTCGGTCGGCGTGGCGGATCAGGAATTCGCGAGCCGAGTAAGGTTGGCGACCCAATTCGCTGATCCGCGAGGCGATGTCCACGTACAAGTTCGGGTAGGCATCGAGCCACTCGGAAAGCTGCTTCAAATCATGTTCGCTGCTGGCCAAATGGGCGGCGATGAACCGCGTTTGGGGATGTTTGGCGACGACCCGATTGCGGGCCTGAAGCAACTCGTCCAGCGACGGAAAGCCCTCGCCATGAAAGCTCCAGGAAGGGTTCCGGCTCAGTTCCTCCCAGCGTTCGTTGAACCGATCGATCGGGTCGAAAAAGGCTGCCGGGTCACCGCTGTGAATCAGCACGGGAATGCCGAGCTTTCCGCAGGCTTCCCAGATCGGGTCCCACCGCGGGTCGTCGATCCGCAACAGGGTCCCGTCGAAGTCGCGGTAACCGAGCCCCAACTGCTTGAAAACCTTCAAGCCGGCGACGCCGCGTGAGACGGCTTGGGCCAATTCTTCGGCGGTCCGTTCGCCGAAACCGGGTCGCAAGCAAGCCCAAGAGGCGGGGTCGTCGTCGGCCCCGTCCCCTTGCCAGTCGACGTTGGCGAACACGACGAAGCGGTCGCGGTAGTCGCGATGAAGGAATTCGAGATGCGAATCGAGCCGATCGCCTAAGCGGCCGTCCAGCGAGACGCAAGTCCGGATCCCGTTGCGGTCCATCAGCCCGACGAAATCACGGAGCGCTTCGTCGTTGTGCCGGAGCTTGTGAAAAAAGTGAGTGTGTACGTCCACGACGGGGAACTTGGCCTGGTGGATTTCGGTGCGGGGGAGGACCAAGCGGCTGCGGGGCTGAAAGCGACGCACCGACAGGTCTCTGCCGGCTTCACCGTCGGCCTCGGGCTCGGTCAGCCCCGCGGGTAGGTTTTCGCCCGACGGGTTTCCAGGCGAATTTGCAGGCGGTTGCGGCGTCGCGTGGTCGGTCGCACCCAGCGGCAGCGGGGCGACCACCAAGGCGACGAGCGATAAGATGGCGCGGTACAACTGGGAGCGGATCATCGGCATGGCAAGCGTAGGACGAAGGAAGCTCGTGGGCGGAGACGAAACCGAACGGCAGAGCGTTGGCGAGCAAATGAGGGCTGAGGAGCTCAGTCGCCGACCGACCGCTCCGCCGGCAAACCTGCCGGGATATCAGCTCGAAAAATTCCTTGGGGCCGGCACGTTCGGTCAGGTTTGGTACGGGCACGATTTGAACACCGGTCGGCCGGTCGCGATTAAATTCTACCTCTATCGCGGCGGCGTGAATTGGGCGCTGTTATCGCGTGAGGTCAAGAACCTCGTGCATTTGTCAGCCGAACGGTCGATCGTTCAGGTGCTGGATGTCGGCTGGGATGCCGAGCCGCCATTCTACGTGATGGAATACTTGCCCAACGGCTCGCTGGAGGATTGGCTCCGCGACGGCGAACGCATGGCGGTCTCGCAAGCGGTCGATATTTTCCGCCAGATCTGCGGCGGGCTGAATCACTGTCATGGCCGCGGCATCCTGCACTGCGACCTCAAGCCGGGCAACATCCTGCTCGATTCGGACCATGCCCCGAGGTTGGCCGATTTTGGCCAAAGCCGAATGTCGCATGACCAATCGCCGTCGCTGGGGACGTTGTTTTACATGGCCCCCGAGCAGGCCCAACTGGAGGCGGCCCCCGACGCGAGGTGGGACGTCTACGCGTTGGGCGTGATCCTCTATCAGATGCTGACCGGCAAGATTCCTCACCGCGACGTCACGCTGCTGCAGCGGATCGACACAGCGGGCTCGTTATCCAAACGGTTGGAGCACTACCGTGAAGCGATCATGAGAGACGCCCGGCCCAGCGGTCACCGGGAACTCCGTGGCGTCGACGCGGAACTGGCGGCGATCGTCGACCGGTGTTTGGCGCCCGAGGCGTCCGAACGCTTCGCCAACGTGCAGCAGGTATTGGACGCGTTGCACCAACGGGATCTGGCGCGGGCTCGCCGGCCGTTGCTGTTGCTGGGCGTCGTCGGGCCGTTGTTGCTGATGCTGGCGACGGGGGGTTTCGCCGCCCGCAGCATCGTCGGGGCCAGCGGTCGGGCGACCGAAGCGTTGCGGACCGAGGCACGGGCCAGCAACCAGTTGGCCGCGAGGTTCGCGGCCCGTTCACTCGAAAACGAATTGTCCCGATATTTTCAAGTCCTCGCCAAGGAAGCCACCGAACCGGCGACCCGACGGGCGCTCGGTGAGCTGTTGGGGGCGGACGAGTTGACCGAGATCCGCGAACTGACGGCCGAATCGGCCGCCACGGCAATCCCTCAGCGGGCAGAGTTTCTGACGCACCCACTGCGCCGCCGCCTGGACGCCCAACTTTCCTCCCGTCTGTCGCGGTTCAACGATGACCAGACCGGTCGTTTGCCGGGGATTTCGACGATGTTCGTCGTCGACGCGCAAGGGACGATCCTGGCCAGCGCTTTCGATACGGTCGTCGAGGAGTCCCGCTCCAGCAGCGGATTGAACTTCGCGTTTCGGTCCTATTTTCATGGTGGCCGGGACGACTTGGATCGCGACACGCCTCCCACGCAGATCCGGCCGCTAACGCGACCACATCTTTCGGCGGCCTTCCAGAGCACCGCCACGGGGTTGTGGAAGCTGGCGTTCAGCGCCCCGATTTATCTCAGCGAACAGGCCGCGAACGAAACGCCTGGGGGTGAAACGTCTGGGGGTGAAACGTCCGCGAGCGACCCTGCCGTGGAGCCACGGCGACCGGACGGCGTGTTCGTGATCACCACTGACCTGGGCGATTTCGAATCGATGCGAGACGGCACCTTCCGGGACCAGTTGGCGGTGGTGATCGAAGCCAGATCCGGTCCGTTGCGGGGAACCGTGCTACAGCATCCGCTGCTCGATCAGCAGGCTCGCAAAGGCAACTCGTTGGCCGGGAAACGGTATCAGGTATCCCCCGAAGTACTGGACCGCCTGTTGGCCGGCGGTGACGTCGACTATCGCGACCCGATGGCCAAGGCCGAGGGGGGCAACCTCTATGGCGGCACGTGGCTGGCGGCGGTCGCCCCGGTGACGTTGCCGCGAGAACTCGATGGCATCAGGCCGCCCGCAGACCGAGATGAAGCCGAAGCGACCGACCTGCTGGTGTTGGTTCAGTATCGCTTGGCGAAGGTGTTCGAGCCGGTCGGGGACTTGCAGCGACAACTGCTGATGGAGGGAGCGGTGACGCTGGGCGTTCTGTTTTCACTCGCGCTCGGCATGTGGTGGTACGTCAACCGGTTGACCGATGCCTCTCCCGCTGACGAACCGCCACGGCGAACGGGACCGTCCGACCCGGCTGACGCCCCGACGGTTGAGGTCCGCTGAATGCCGGGCGTTCTTTACGAACGGCGTGCTTCACGCCCCAGATGACCCGACGGCCCAGTGATCCGGAGTTCGCGTTATCCGGAGTTCGCGTTATCCGGAGTTCGCGTTATCCGCTGACGACATTGCCCGGTGCGGCGTCCTCACGGCGAACCGGAACGGCCGATCTCGACGAGCAGCCGAATGCGTTGCTCGCCGCGTCGGACATAGACCGGCAAACGCTCGCCCGGCATCGTGTCCGCGACGGCAGCCTGCAGCGACTTGAAGTTGCTGATCGGGACGTCGCCGAACTCTTCGATGACGTCCCCTTCGCGAAATCCGGCCGCCGCTGCTGGGGAGCCCGGCAGGACTTCGGCGATTTCGGCTACCGGCGAATCGGGTTTGCCCTTGACGCCCAAGTTCGGTTTGAAGCCCGGGAGGAACCCCCATGCTTCTCCGGTGACCAGCCGTTCCCACGTCTTGTCGAAATGATCGATCGGCACGTGTAGGTTGTCGGCGACGTCGTTGCCGATCCGGCTGTGAATCGCGATCAGCCGGCCGTTCAGATCGAACAGAGGACCGCCACTGTCGCCGCCGATCAAAGCGCAATCGGTCACGATCGTGTCGTCCCGAACCGCCAGGACGCGACCGACCCGGGTCACGACTCCGCGTTCCCGATCGAACCCGCCCGGATGGCCGCTCGCGATGCACCACATACCGGCTCGCAACTGGTCGCTAGCACCCAGGGAAGCGACCGGCCAAGGGGCCCCGTCATCTTGCCCTGGGTCGATCTTCATCAAACCGGCGTCGACCGCCCGATTCAAGCCGAGGGTCGTCGCTTTGACGCTACGGCCGTCGCGAAAGGTGATGATTGCCCCTTTTCCAGGTCGCGTCGCGACGTGGGCTGCGGTCAAGATATAGCCGCTTTCGCTGATGATCACGCCGCAACCCTGAGCCGGACCGATCGAGACGTTCACCGTGCAGGCGGCAACCGTTTCCGCGATCCGTCGTTGCTGATCCTCCAATTCCAACAACTGCTCGACCGACCCGGGCGTCCCGCCACGGCGGATCAGCCGCGTCAACGCCTCGGGGGCCTCGATTTCGGTCCCTTTGGAATCTCCCGCGGAGGCCTCTTCCCGCAGTGACCGGGTCGTGCCGGCAACATCTGCCTGCACCGTACCGGGAACGGAGGCGACTGCCCAAACGGCAAGGAGAATCGCCGACAACCAACGCCGATCCGACATCGATCGGTTGCCCCGCGACGGAACCGCTGAGGGGGCAACCTGAGTCGCCAGAGGACCGAAATTGGGAATGGCATCCATTGTGGGTTTTTCCGGATTGGGCAGAATGTCGATATGGTCGGCATCGGCACGAACCGACCGAGTCCGCGAACGCCTGTCATTGTATCGTCGGTGATCCATGGAAAGTAAGTCTTTTCCCCTTTCGACAATCGCGCCGGGGTGCAGTCTGTCGGCCACGGGGACACTCGTGTTCGGCGCCGGGTACGTCGGCAGCCGGGTCGCCCAATGGGCCCGGCAACGGTATCCCGGCCAACCCGTTTACGTGGTCACGCGATCGCGAGCGAAAGCGGCGGCCTGGTCGCGACAGGGGTTTCTGCCGGTGGTGGCGGACTGGAACGACGGCCGGACGCTCGAGGAACTGCCGGAATGCGGACGCGTCCTGGTCGCGGTCAGCTTCGACGCCCGAGCGGGGTATTCACGAGAGGAGTCGATGGTGGGAGGCTTGGGTCGGCTGCTCACTCGGCTGCCTCCGGAGGCCGATCTGGTCTACCTCAGCACCACCGGCGTCTATCATCAAACCGACGGCAGTTGGGTGGATGAGACGTCGCCGACCAGGCCGGTCGGTCCGGGCGGACGGGCTCACCTGCGAGCGGAGGAACTGCTGCACCGCCTCCGGCCCTCGGGGCGTTGGGTGATTCTCCGATTGGCCGGGATTTACGGTCCCGGAAGGCTGCCTCGAGCGAAGGACATTTTGGCGGGCCGACCGATCGAGGGGCCGAATCAGGGCTTTCTCAATTTGATTCACCGCGATGACGCGGCCGCCGCGGTGTTGGCGGCGTGGGACCAGCCCGATCGGAAGCATCGGCTGTACTTGGTCAGCGACGATTCGCCGGTACCGAGGCGACGGTTCTACGAGGAACTCGCACGTTGCCTCCGCTGCCCCCCGCCGACCTTTGTCAGCGGCCACTCGGGGAACCTGTCGGCCCGCTCGTCCAGCGACAAACGGATCTGGAACCGTCGGGTTCGCCAAGAGTTGCTCCCGCGGTTACTTTTCCCCGACTACCTGCGGGGACTGCCCCATTGCTTACAATGCTTGGCATCTGGAAGCCACTAGGGCGGGGCTTCGACAGCCACCTGCCCGCCGGATGCGTTTGCGGTGACCGAGACGGTGCCGCGTCGGTCATCCTGCTGTCGCTCTCGATTCTTCTGCTGTTTTCCGTTTTTTCCGTTCTCTCGCCCGGCTCAACATGCTGACCCGCAAGACCCTGTTCCCAGGAATCATCGAACTGAACTTTCAGGCCGGCGAGGTGTTGGGGTGCAACGTGTACCTTGTCTTCGACGGCGACGAGTGGATCCTGATCGACATCGGTTATGAAGAGACGGTCGACGATTTCGTGGAAATCATCCGCCAACTCGACTTCCCGTTGTCGCGTTGCAAAACGCTGGTCGCCACCCACGCCGATGTCGATCACATCCAGGGATTGGCGAAGCTGAAGCAATTGTTGAAAACGACGGTCACGGCTCACCCCGATGCGGTCGGCCCGCTGGCCAGCGGCGACCCGCTGCTGACGCTGGCGGTGATCGAAGCGCAAGGGTTGAAATTGGAGATGCCGCCGGTGCAGGTGGACGAGCAGATCAAGGAAGGCGACCGGTTAGCGGTAGGGTCGCTCGAACTGGAGGTTTGGCACACCCCGGGGCACACGAACAGCCAACTCGCGTTTCGGCTCGGCGACGTGTTGCTCAGTGGCGACAACATTTACCGGGACGGTTGCGTGGGTGCGATCGACGCCCATCACGGCAGCGACATCAAGGCGTTCATCCGTTCGCTGGAACGGATTCGCGACAGCGACGTGCGGTGGCTGGCTCCCAGCCACGGGCCGATTTTCGCCAAGGACGCGGCGATGATCGACCGTACGATCGATCGGTTGCGGGGTTACCTGCACATGGCCGATTTCGGCACGCTCGCGGATGATTGGCCGTTGATGGACGAGTGGGAGGACGAAGTGGTTGCCGGCACCTTGCCCGAAGGGCTCGACGTCGCCAATCGGCCGCGTTGACCGCGGCGCTCGTTCATTTCGCTGCCAATCCCGCTCGATCATTCCTTTTCGAAGGCGGCATCGAACGCCCGCCCGCTCGGGGAAAAATCGAGTTTCTTGGTGAACTCGCACGCCTCACGAGCCCCGAATTGACGGTCCATGCCGCTGTCTTCCCATTCGATCGACAGCGGGCCTTGGTAGTCGATGTCGTTGAGGGCGCGAATGATCTCTTCGAAGTTCACGCCACCCCGGCCGGGGCTGCGGAAATCCCAACCCCGTCGGTGATCGCCGAAGTTCAGGTGGCTGGCCAAAATCCCCGATCGCCCGTCCAGTTTGACGATCGCGTCCTTGACGTGGACGTGATAAATCCGATCGGGGAACGCGCGGATGAATTGCACCGGGTCGACGCCCTGCCAGATCAGGTGGCTGGGGTCGAAATTGAACCCGAACTCGGGTCGATGATCGAGCGCTTCGAGGGTCCGCTGGGCGGTATGGATATCGAACGCGATTTCGGTCGGGTGGACTTCCAACGCGAACTTAACGCCACATTCGCCGAACACGTCCAGGATCGGGTTGAACCGCTGGGCCAACAGGTCATAACCGGCATCGAGCATCTTCGGCGGGACGGGGGGAAAGGAATAGAGCAGGTGCCAGATGCTGCTGCCGGTGAACCCGTTGACGACGTCGACGCCGAATTCGCGCGCCGCCCGAGCGGTATTCTTCAGCTCCTCCGCCGCCCGTTCGTTGACACCTTTCGGGTCGCCGTCTCCCCAAACTTCAGGGGGCAAGATCGCTTGATGCCGTTCGTCGATCAGGTCCAGGACCGCTTGTCCGGCCAGGTGGGCGCTGATCGCCAGGCATTCCAAACCGTGCCGGCTCAACAGATCCCGCTTCTGTTGGCAATAATCCGGTTCGGCCAAGGCCCGCCCGACCTCAAAATGGTCTCCCCAACAGGCCAATTCGATCCCGTCGTAACCGAATTCGGCGGTCAGTCGGGCCATTTCTTCGATCGGCAGGTCGGCCCACTGGCCGGTGAAGAGCGTAACGGGACGGGGCATGAGGGGCTCCAGGGGTTGATCAGGTGAGGGGCGAGAACGAGATCGAAATTGTTGCCGCTGCCCGGTCGACCCGCAAGGCGAAGCGTCGCCAGGTCGTCAGGTTGGGGCGCTGCCGGCAAGGACGGGCCGAATCCGCGTCGTCGGACGCCCCGCCGACCGAGCAACGATCGAGCGACGACCGGACGCGCCGGCGGTGACGAGTGAATGGGGTGCGGAGACCCGTGAATCAAAGCATTTTCAGGAATTCACGCATCCAAGCCGGGTGGGCGGGCCAGGCCGGAGCGGTGCAGAGGTTGCCGTCGACGTGGACCGAATCCATCCCGCTGCTGGGAGCGACATAGTGGCCGCCCGCGGCCGTGATTTCGGGGCTGACGGCGGGATAGCAACTGCACTGCCGCCCGGCCAGCACGCCGGCCGCGACGAGGATTTGTGGGCCATGGCAAATCGCGGCGATCGGTAAGGCACCGTCAGCGAAATGGCGAACGATTTCCAGTACCCGTGGGTTCAGCCGCAGGTATTCCGGGGCCCGGCCGCCGGGCAACACGAGGGCATCGTAGTCGGTCAGCTCCAGCGTGTCGAAGTCGGCCGAAATCGCGAAACGATGACCCGGCTTTTCGCTGTAGGTCTGGGCGCCGTCGAAATCGTGGATCGCCGTCAACACGAAATCACCTGCCGATTTACCCGGGCAGACCGTATCGACGCGGTGGCCTTGGCATTGCAGGATCTGCAGCGGGACCATCGCTTCGTAATCCTCGACGAAATCCCCCACGATCATCAGGATGCGGCGACTTGGCATGACAGACCTCTGGAGCGGTTTGGTGGCAGCGGTTGGAAGGGAGATGGCAAGCGAGACGGGTCCGGGAATCGGAAAAAACGAGTGTTTTTCGAGAATCCGCGGGCAAGTGGTGTTGACGCGATCTTTCGGCGTGGGCTATTCCCGCCAGCAATCCGGGAAATCGTCCGGAAACCATGACGTTGTACCGCGACAACAGGAAGTTGTCACCGGACAAGGCCGCATCGTCCTTCGGTAGGCGACGGCTCCACACAGTTACCAGGGAATGGATAGCAACGATGTGTCACCCCTCATTCGACGTGGGCCGGCCCTGCTCGGAAAACATTCAACCGCGGAAAAGGAGAGTCGCGTTGAACCGTCTCAAAGATTGGAGTGATCGGTCTGGTTGGCGGAGCCGGTTGCTCCCGCTGATCGTCGGCACCGGGCTGATCGGCCAGACTTGGCTCGACCCGACCTGGGCCCAACAACCGGCAGCCGGGACCGCGCCCTCGGCCGTTAAGGCTGGGCCGGCAGACAGCAGCCCGGAAGAGGCTCGCACCGCCGCGACCTTGAGTCTGCTGGAGCGAGCCCGCAAGGCGATCGAACAACAGAATTTTGTCGAGGCCGTCGAGCTGTATCGCCGGGCCCGCGTCAACGCCCAACCGTTGCCGAAGCTGCAGCCCCAAGTGGCTACCCTTCGCCGGTCGCTCGAATCGCTCGGCATCGACGCCTCGCTGCTGAACTTGCCGCCGTCGGCACCTCCGCAAGACGCCGGCGCCGGGCCTGTGAACGAACCGTTCCGGATGCCCCAGAACGCCACTGCGGTTCCCGGCGGGGATGCCGGGGCGTTGAAGGCGGAGGCGACCCGGTTGATCGCCCAAGGCCGCGCGGCATTGGACCGTGGCGAACTTGAGGAAGCGATCCGGTTGGTCAAGCGGGCCGAAAACCTGCGGGTCCCCGAAACCTCCTTCGACGTGGGCGAACCCCGCGTTTGGCAACTGTCACTCGATGTTCGCTCCGCCGCTCGGAAGGCAGGCGTGCCGTTCGACCCTCAGCCGGCAGGTGGCGATTTTGCCGTGGTGCAAGCCAGCGGCGCGATGACGGTCGGTGACACCTCTGCCCGGGTCGGTGACGGGGTGATGCAGTCGTTGTTCGTCGACAGCGATGACTCGACACGCGTCCAACCGGCGCAAGCGACGTCGGAAATTCCCGGTGGCGGCCAGGGCGAATCGCTCTATCGCCGCGGCTTGGAAGCGCTCACCGCGGGCGACGCCGTCAAGGCCCGGGACCTGTTCGTCGAAGCCTGGAAACACGAAGCGACGATGGACCTGGCGACCCGGACGCAGCTCAAGGAAAAGCTGACGCTGCTGCAACCGACCCGGCTTCCCGAACCGATCGGGCTGGGCGAAATGACGCCGATCGAACGTCAACAATCCGAAGCGGATACGGAGACACGGCGGCTGTACCGCGAAGTCACCGCGGAAATGGCCAAGGCGACCGAATTGAAGTCGACCGAGCCGTTGGAAGCCCTCGATCGGCTCCGGAAACTCAGCCAGAAGGTCGACCAAAGCCAACTCGACAAAACGGCGGCCGCCAGCCTGTCGGCGATGGTCGAGCGGGCGATCCAAGAGCAGCAGCAGTACGTCGACGCCAACCGGGCCAAGATCAACCTCGACCTGGCGAACGCGGCCGTGCGAGCCCAATTGAGCAGCGACCAGGACCGCCGCCAGCGGATCGACGACGAAATCGGTTCGCTCGTCGAGACCTTCAACGACCTGATGGAGCAGCGTCGCTACCCCGAAGCCGAGGTCGTGGCCAAGCAGGTCGCGGAGCTGAGTCCCGGGTCGGCGATCGCCAAGAGCATGCACCACACCAGCCGGATGGGTACCCGGTTGATGATCAACGAGGAGATCGCGTCCGCTAAAGAGGACGGGGTCGCCAAGCAGTTTGCGGCGATCAGTGCCGCCAACGTCGCGATGGACCCGGCTCGCGACATCGACTTCGGTGACGCCCAGTCGTGGGGCGCGTTGTCCCGGCGACGCCGGTCGATGAGCGACGCCGATTCGCGGTACAGCCCGATCGAACGCCAAATCCAGCAACAGCTCTCGATCCCGGTCGAGGTGAAGTACTCGAACACCCCGTTGGCGGATGTCCTCCAAGACCTCGCCGCGGTGGCCAACATTTCGATCATCCTCGACGCCCGGGCGATGAACGACCTGCAAGTTGCCAGCGACTCGCCGGTCAACATCGACTTGACCCAACCGGTCTCGCTCCGCAGCGCGTTGAACCTGGTCCTGTCGAACTTCGAGCTGACCTACCTGATCGAGAACGACGTGCTGAAGATCACCAGCCACGACGTCAAGAAAACGCGGGTCTTTTCGAAACCCTACAAGGTGGCTGACCTGATCACCCCGATCCCGAACTTCTCTTCGGGTTACGAGGACGGTTTGGCCGGTGCCTTGCGGGCCGCCTATCAGATGACCAACCAGCAGGCCGACGTGCAGATCATGCCGATGTCGGTGGCCGGATTGGCCGCCGGCAAAAACGGCGGCACCGACCCGTCGACGTTGGCCCAGTTCGCCGCGTCAGGACCGGGTGGGATGAACAAGTACGGGACCAGTCGCCCGGGCACCCAAGATCCCGGGGCGCTCGGTGGCGGTTTCATGCCGTTCGAATTGATGAACCTGATCCAAACGACGATCTCGCCCGACGAGTGGCTGGACGGGACCTACTCGATCGCACCCTACATGCAGAACCTGAGCTTGGTGATCAGCACGACGACCGAGGTCCATGACCAGATCGCCGCGTTGCTGGCATCGCTCCGCAAGCTGCAGAACATCCAGGTCACGATCGAAGTCCGGTTCATCACCTTGAGCGACTCGTTCTTCGAACAGATCGGGGTCGACTTTGACCTCAGCATCGATGACAACATCACCCGGTTCCCGTCGGACGACCGCGGGCCGCGAGTCAAATTCGGTTGGGACGGTCAAGGCCCGACGGCCGACTTCGACATCAAGCTGAATAACGATTTCGGTGTGACGCCGGCCTTCGGGGCGTTCGACGCCGGGACCGGGTCACGGTTCGGGTTCGCGATCCTCAGCGACATCGAAGCGTTCTTCTTCTTGCAGGCCGCTCAGGGGAACTCCCGGACGAACGTCTTGCAGGCTCCCAAGGTGACGCTGTTCGACGGCCAGATGGCGAGCATCAACGACACGGTCAACCGGCCGTTCGTGATGAGCATCCAACCGGTGGTCGGCGACTTCGCGGTGGCTCAACAGCCGATCGTGGTCGTGATCAACGAGGGGACTCAGTTGACCGTCCAAGCCGTGGTCAGCGATGACAAGCGGTTCGTCCGGATGACGTTGATGCCTTACTTCAGCCAGATCGGTGAGGTGAACACGTTCACCTTCGAAGGTCGCCGCCGCCGTTCGAGCAACAACGTGCAACGCGACCCGGTGACCGGTGAGCCGATCAACAACGAGGAAGAGGACGAGTTCATCGAAGGGACGACGGTCCAGCAACCGACCTTGGCCACGACGAACGTTTCGACCACGGTCAGCGTTCCCGATGGCGGGACGATCCTGCTGGGCGGGATCAAGCGGATGCGGGAAGGTCGCAACGAACGGGGTGTCCCGATCCTCAGCAAGATCCCCTACATCAGCCGCCTGTTCCGCAACGTCGCGATCGGCAGCGATGCCCAGAGCCTGATGATGATGGTCACGCCTCGGATCATCATCGAGGAAGAGGAAGAGTTGGTGCAAACGGGCTTCGATCCGACCCGTTGACCCGCGGCTTTGGCTAAGACGAACCGATCCCTGCCCCCGGCGGACAGGGAGCGGTAACCGGCGAGAGCCCGATCTAAGATCTGTCAGCCACGCGGCCGCGTTTTCGGGACATCCCGGGAACGCGGTCGCGTGCTATCATAGGCGGCCCTGGAGATTTGCTCCGCCCTTTCCCGCCTTGCTGATGGAATTGTCATGAACCCAATCGGTGTGTTTGCCTCGGTCGATGCCGGGCTCGGTGTTTCTTGGGACGTGATCCGCCAAATCGGCGTGCCGACGATCCAACTCCATGCCCCCCATCGCGGCTCGCGTGGCCGCGATGCGGTTGCCCGTCTGATTGCCCAGTTGGCCGAGTTCCAGGTGCGGCTGACGGCGGTCTTCGCCGGTTTCGACGGGGAGAGCTACGCCGATATCCCGACGGTCGAGCGAACGATCGGGTTGGTCCCCAAGGCGACCCGCGCCGAACGGCTCCAAGAAATGTTCGAGATCGCCGATTTCGCAGACCAGATGGGGTGCGATGCGGTGGGCCTCCACATCGGCGTGGTCCCTCACGACCGCCGGGACCCGGACCGGGCCGGGATTGTCGAAGTCACCCAAAAGCTCTGCCAGTACTGCCAAGACCACGGCCAATTCCTGCACTTGGAAACCGGCCAAGAGACGGCCGAAGACCTGATCGCGTTCATCAGTGACGTCGGCTACGAAAACCTGAAGATCAATTTCGACCCGGCCAACATGATCCTGTATGGGACCGGCGAACCGCTGGAAGCGCTCCGCCAGGTCGCCCCTTGGGTCCGCAGCGTCCATTGCAAAGACGGCAAGTGGAGCGACCAACCGGGCGTCACCTGGGGCCAAGAGGTTCCCTTGGGCCAAGGCGACGTCAACATCCGGGCCTATTTGGAAACGCTGCACGAGATCGGCTACACCGGACCGCTGACGATCGAACGAGAAATCCCTCAGGACCCCGAACGTCAACTGAGCGAAATCGGTGACGCGGTGCGGTTACTGGAAGAGTTGCTCCAGGCGATTCATGCCGAATGACCAAGATCCTGCTCACGGCGTTCGAGCCCTACGACCAGTGGTCGGAAAACAGCAGTTGGCTCGCCTTGGTCGAATTGACCAGTTGGCTTGACAGCCGATCGACCGTCGTGACGCGTCGCTATCCGGTCGACTTCGAGGCGGCCAGTGAGCGACTCCGTCGGGATCTCGCCGAGCACTACGATTTCGCGATCCACTTGGGACAAGCCCCCGGATCGCCGGTGATCAAGCTCGAATCGACCGGACTGAACCTGCGGATCAACCAGTGTCCCTTGATCGACCAGGCCCCGGCGGCCTACCGATCGCCGCTCGCCCTGGATCACCTTCGCGCGGGGCTCTGCGGCGAGGGGATCCCGTCCGAGGTTTCGCATCACGCCGGCCTCTACCTTTGCAACGCCGTGCTGTACCTCAGCCAGCACTTCGCCGTCAGCATGCAACTGCCGACGCGTTCGATGTTCATGCACCTGCCGCTGACCCCCGGCCAAGTCGCCAAAGCGGGCGCGAATTGGCCGAGCTGTGATGTCCGGCTGATGGCCCGCGCTGTCGCCGTGGCGATCGATTGGCTCGAGAACGCCGCGAGCGACTCGGCGACACGGCCCTGGTCATCAGCCTGATCAGCCCGGCAGATTGGAAGCGAGCCAAGCGGGGAGTTCGTCGACGCCACCCAGGCAGAAATCGGCCCCGGCCGCCAAAAATTCCGCTTCCGCCGCCGCCAACCGCCGGGCCAAGTCCGCCGCCGGCAGCGCCGCCACATCGGCCGCCGACAGCCCGAGTGCGTTGCCGGTCCGGGTCACACCCACGGTCCACATCCCGGCGTTCCGCCCAGCCCGGATGCCCGCCACCGTGTCGTCCACCACCAGGATCTCGGCAGCCGGAAAGATGCCCAATTTCTCGGCGGCACGAAAGTTGGACCAGGGGGCGGGACGGCCCGCAGAGACCTCGTCGGAGCAGATCACGACCTCTGGGGAATAGCCGGCCTTGGCCGCCAGTGGCTCGACGACGTCCATCAATTCGCGGGTATAGCCGGTCGTCGAACCGATCCGAATCCCCCGGTGGCGACAGCAATCGACCAATTCCAGGACGCCGGGGATCAGGTCGCAATGGGCCGCCAAGACTGACTTTTGCAGCGGCAGGAATTCGCGGTAGAGCGATTCGACGTCGGCATCGTAGGGCGGCTTCCCATGCCGCTGCTCCCAAGCCGCCGATACCCGGGGGAGCGCCAGCACCGCGGCGATGTGGTCGCGTTTGGCCGTCCCCATCGGGCCGCGCGCCTCGGCGGCGGTGATGTCGATGCCGGCCGCTCGAAAAATTTCGATGAAGACGCTCGTGGGAGCCAGACTGCCGTGATCGATCGTCGTGCCTGCCCAATCCAACAGGATCGCTCGGACCGAACGGTTGATGAGTGGATCCGCAGGAACGACGGGCGAAAGGGGGTTCATGAGTTGCTCGGCAAAGAGAGATGGAAAGACAGGAGCGGAAATTAATGTAGCGGCACGGCGCAAGCCGTCCGGTGCCTCGGCAATGGCAGACTGGAGAGCTTGCGCCCGTCCGTTAACTTGGCAATGAACGTAGCCAGCCGCTGGTGTTTGTTTTGCCGAAGGAAACCTGTCGGCACGCTAACCAACCCATGAACGCGAAACGTCGGAATCAGGAAGCCTCAGCGACCGTCGCGTTCCGCGGCCCACTCGTCCCAATCGGATTCGGCCAAACCGAAGGCGAACGTCATCCCGGCCCCACCGGTGGCGGTCCGTAAATGAACTTCGGGCTGCGGCTCCTCCCGCAGGACGATCTGCTGCGGGTGCTTGGCGTACACGCCGTGCCAGCGGCGGCTGATCGACCATTGTGGCAAACGAATCATCCGACGAAGCTCCCGGAGGATCAAGCCGTCGATTTCCTCCTTGTCGAAGGGCTCGATCTGTTCGTCGTACTCGTGCGAATCGCCGAGGATCACGCGGCCCCCGTCATCTTGGGAAGCCATCACGTGGATCCCGTAGCGGTCCAGTTCGGGATGCTCCGCCGCGATCCGCTGACGCAGCCCGCCGAGGCTCGGACAGATCTCGAAGCTGCGATAATGTCGCAAGGTCAAGCCGCCGGCGATGTGGGTGCCGATCCGCCAGCCGTTCGGTTGGGGGTCGGTTCCGAGCATCTGCAGTTTGCACAGCCGGATCCCTGCGCGATTCCATGCGTCCGGGAACAGCTCGCGGGCATCGGCACCGCCACAGACGACGATCCGATCGAAGTCCCAGCCGCGACCGTCCGCCGTTCGCAGGCCGTCGGTTTGAACTTTGGCGACCAACGTCCCGAAGTGAAACTCGACGCCGTGGCTGTCACGCAGCCAGTTGGCGAGTTGGCCTACCGCGGCCGGCGGGTTGACCGCCAATTCCGTCGGGCTGTGCAGCCCCCCGAGCAGGCCGTCCGGGTTGGCGACGGGCCAGCGTGAGAGCACTTCGTTGGCATCCAACCAGCGACACCGCACGCCGAATTCACGGCCGATCGAGGCAAACTCGGTCATCACCGCCCGTTCGTCCTCGCGGTAAGCCAGATGAACGGAGCCACAGCGATTCACCCAAACGCCAGCATCGCGGGCCAATTTCAGCCAACGGCGTCGGGAACGCATGGCGAGCCGGTAGTCGGTCCCCGGCGGCTGGCCCACCGGCCAAACCATCCCGAAATTGCGGATCGAAGCACCGATCGCCCGCGGGCTGCGTTCAAAAACGGTTACCCGATGGTCGCGGACTGCGGCCGACCAGGCATGGGCGAGCCCGACAATCCCGGCTCCGACGATCCCGACCCGGATTCCTGACATTTCGTCGCTACGCTGGGGTCGTTTCGGGACCGAATGAACAGCAACAAAATCCCGGTGCCATGCCGAACGGGACCTCGGACGCTTCAGGGCGTCTGGGTCAGGTCCGCAGGCTCGGAGTTGTAAAGCTCGGGACCCGAACGCTCAGGGGCCGAACGCTCAGGGGCCGAACGCTCAGGGGCCTGAGCCCCCGAGCTGACGAATGCCCAAAGGGGCAAGAATTAGCCGTTTTGGCGAGGCTGTTGCTGCTGCTGCAAGCCCGGTCGAACGCGCTTGTTGATGTCGGTCTCCAGAACACCAAAGACCGCCTCGTGGCGGGCGATCGACATCTGCAGGGCAGCCAACAGCCGCTTGGCGGTGAAAAAGTTGACAATGATCCGCTGCTTGACCTGGATCGGATCCTTCGGAATGCCGATCGGCTGTGGGTTCAGGCCGAAATCGACGATCAATTCTTCGGGCGAACCGGTCACGCGGCAGAAGTTCGCGTAGGTCGCCAGGGCGTTTTCGTCGTTGACTTGAACTTGGACCGGCTGTTGGACTTGGGCTTCCGCAGCGGGGCCGGGAGGGGTGGTGGCGGTGGTCTCGTGGGCGGTATCGCCGGGCTTCACATCAGACATCAGTGATCGAACTCCATCTAGGTCATGGGAAACGCTGCTTTGCCATCAGGCCTCCTACACCGGAAGCACCCGATTTGCGGATTGCCCGCTCGGGGATTGGCAGAAGCGGAAACTGCAGGAATCGCGAAAAGCGGTCGTCGGATTAGCCGGGCGAGCCCGCGAACTCCGTCCTTGATAATACAACGATAACACAACTTCCAAGGCTTGGGGATAGTGAAACGTCTTAGAAAGGCTGTCTGAAACGACGGTTTTTCGGTTCGAAACGATCGCTCGGACACAACCGTCCCGTTCCCGACAGCTCGTCGCGAAACTTCAGGCACCCCCATGGGTTTAACAGCCCAGCGTCGCGAGTTTCTGTGGACTGGGTCGGTCGGGTCGGGTAAAGAGAACGCTGCCCCCCATTTCGCCCGACCTGGCGCCGCCGGGCCTGCGACTCGATCGTGATTGTGAAGGATGGCGATTCAATGGCGAATAATCGGGTTTAAGTTAAGATGAGTGCCGATCCCGTCGTTGAGCCGAAGCCAAGTCGAGCTTTGGGAGGCAGGCTACCGCTTCCCCGGCCGTTTCATCAGCCGAATGGTCGGCTGCCAGATTTTCGAAATCACCGAACGCTTCACCCATCAACCGTGCCCGTCCGATCTGACTCCCTTGTCGCTGGAACGCCGCTCATGACCGGATCGCTCACCCGCATCTCGCTTTGCTTGTTCCTGTCAGCGTTGCCGCTGTTGTCCGGCGGCCTGAGTAGCAAGTTGAGTGCCCAGGAGGCTGCTGTTGTCGAGACGGACCCGGCAGCCACGGATGCGACGCTAGGGTCGGAGACGGAGATCGCGGCCGAAATAGCGGCGGATCGCCCCGCGGCGACGGACAGTTCCGTACCGGCTGACAGTTCCGCAGCGACGACCGCGTCTGACGCGGCGGAACCGGATGCCACGCCCGCGGCGGATGATGAGCCGAGTCATGCACCTGCTGAGCAGCCCGCCGCCCCCACAGAAGCGCCGCGGGCGGGCCCCCCTCCGTTTCGGCCGTTCGGGCCGACCCCGGGCGAGGGTGTTCCCGCCGCCGGCCCGAGGCCCGACATGGGCCGGTTTCCCGGTGGCCCGATCCCCGGTGGCACCCCCCCGGTCGGCCAAGGCACCAGTGACCCGAGCGACCGTGGGGCGTTTCCGGGGCCGGGCTTCCAACCGCCGGCTGGGCAGACTTTCCCCGGAGCGTCCACGCCCCGCGAGACACCGGGTGCGGGTGCTGCCGATCAAAGGCTGAGCTTCAATTTTTCGGGCACCGACTGGCGTGAGGTACTCCGCTGGTTGTCGGACGAATCGGGGATGTCGCTACAGGTCGATCGCTACCCACCCGGGACGGTGAATTACATCGACAACACCCGAACTTACGACCTCAGCGGCGCGATGGACGTGATCAACAAGCTGCTGTTGGATCGCGGCTTCGCATTGGTGCGTCGCGGACGGTTGTTGATCCTGATCGATCTGGAAGCCGACAACGCGGCGAGCCTGATCAGCGAAATGGCGGAATTGGTGACCTCCGACCAACTGGATTCGCGGGCCGATTCGGACATCGTCAAGTGCGTCTTCGCGCTCGGCGGTTTGTCACCCGATGCGGCGAGAGTCGAAATCAATCAATTGATCGGTCCCTCCGGCAAGCTGATCGTGCTGGATAGTGCCAAGCAAGTCGTGGTGACCGAAACCGTGATGCGGTTGCGGGCGATCCGCGAATTGTTGGAAAACGCTCGGGTGGCGAGCAGCGAGGTGACGGAGATCGAGTTGAAGCACCGCGTGGCGGATGAGTTGCTGGAGATCGCTCGGCCGTTGATCGGATTGGAGCCCGGCGTCAATTCCAGCGACAAGATCCGCATCGCGCTCGGCTTGTACGGTGACCGGATCTACGCCACCGGTGACGCCGCGACCCGTGAATTGCTTTCCCGGATCATCGAGCGGGCCGACACGCCGTTGCAGGCACCCGAAGGGGACCCCGCGGCGGCCCAATCGGCCCCCAAACTGGAAATCTACAAGCTTTCTTCGATCGCCCCGGCGACGGCGATGGACGTGCTGCAGACTTTGCTGGCCGGCATCCCGGATACTCGGATCGCGACCGATCCGGACCAGAGCGGCATCATCGCTTATGCCCGCCCCGAAACCCACGAAATGATCCAGAACACGCTCGAGAAGCTCGAGGCCCGTGCCACCAGTTTCGAGATCATCCAGTTGCGGAGGCTGGAACCGTCGCAGGCGCTGCTGACGATCAACAAGTTTTTCGGCGTGACGGAAGCGAATTCGAAAGATGCCCCGACGGTGGACGGCGATCCGGTGACCGGCAGGTTATGGGTTCGCGGAACGACCGAACAGATCGACCAGGTCAAGATGCTGATCGAGCGTCTGGAAGGTGCCGACACCTTGGGAGCACTCGGTGACCGATTCCGGATCCTCCCCTACACGGGGCGTACGGCGGTCGAAACGCTCGAACAGGTGCAAGACCTATGGGAAGTCCTCGGTCGCAAGAACAAGATTCGCATGGTTTCGCCTGCCGCGGGACAGACGGATTCGACGCGGACGACGCTCCCCCAGCGACGGGTCGGCGGCTTGACCGCTCCGACTCGGGGAAATCCGGTCGGTAGCGATCCGGTGCGAGCCGCGAACACCGATCCGGAGGGGCGATTCGATCGTTCCGGAGCTCCGGTGGCACCCGTGGAGGACGAGGCCGCCGACCCGACCGCTGCCGAAGCGGGTTTTCCGGGCGAAACGGATCGTGCGAGCGACCCGGCGTCGGCTGCGGCCGAACTGACTTTCGTATCGGACACTTCGGCCGCCGATTTGTCGTTCTCCGTGGCCGCAGACATCGCCGCAGACAAGGAGAATTCACCGATCGAAACGCAGGCCCCCTCGATCACGCTCCAGTCTGAGGATGGTGGTAGCGAAATCGTGATCCGGATGACGCCCGCGGGCATGATCGTCGCGTCCGACGACCCGCTGGCCCTTTCCGATTTCGAACAGATGATGCGGACGTTGAGTGACGAGTCCTCGACGGCATCGGCCCAGCCGACCGTGTTTTGGCTCAAGTACATCAAGGCACCCGAGGCAGCCGACTTGGTGACCAAGGTGTTGGGCGGCGAAACCGGCGGCGGTGGCGGTGGCGGTGGCGGCGGATTGGCCGGCTCGCTGATGGGTGAACTCGGTGGCGGGATGCTCGGCGGGTTGCTCGGTTTGGGGGGCGGCGGTGGCGGCGATTCGTCGGGTGGCACGTCCGTCCTGACGACGACCGGATCGGTCAGCATCGTAGCGGACGGCCGCTTGAATGCCCTGATCGTGCAAGCCAATGCGGTCGACATGTTGGCGATCGAAACGATCCTGGAAGTGATCGATCGTGAAGAAAGCCCCGAAGACGTGCGGACAATTTCCAAACCTCAACTGATCCCGGTCATCTATCAGAGCGCCGCGGAGGTGGCGACGATCGTGAAGGCGGTCTACGCCGAGCGGTCGGGCGAACAACGGGCTGGCGGCGGCCAGCAACAGCAGATCTCGCCTCAAGACTTACTCAACGCCATCCGGGGTGGCGGCGGAGGTCGTGGCGGCCGCGGCGGTGGTGGCAACGAACAAGCTACCAAGCCGGCTCCGGTTTCGATCGCGGTCGATGCCCGCAGCAATTCTTTGATCGTCACCGCCCCGCCGCAGGATGTCGAGGACATCCGCGAGTTGGTCGAGGCGATCGACGCCGGCGGGATGCAGTCCGAGGAAACGGTCGAGATCGTGTCGCTCAAGGGGACCATGAAACCGGAGATCGTTCAGCAGGCTCTCGATTCGATCCTGGGTACGAAAGCCCGGTCGACGACCGCCCCGACATCTGGGGCGACGACCGGCGCGACCAACCAGCCTACTGGTGGCGGCGCTTCGACCGAGGACATCCAGCGGCGGATTCAGTTCTTCCAGCAGATGCAGCAACGTGGCGGCTTCGGTGGTGGTGGCGGGCCTCCCGGCGGTTTCGGTGGCGGTGGTGGGCCTCCTGGAGGTTTCGGCGGTGGCGCAACGACGGGCGGTCGCGGCGGTGCAGCCCCCACCGGTCGAGGCGGTACCGGCGGTGGCGGCACGACCGGTCGTGGTCGTGGCGGACGCTGATCCAAAGGGGAGTCACCGTGGCCCACGACGCTTCCCGGCGTCGACTGGTCATCTGCCGTGACGAGCCGTGTAGGCTTGACCGAGGTGGCCGCAGGCGATCACGATTGAAGCCCCTCCTGAAAATTTCCTACCCATCCTCCAGCCCAGCCGACCCATCGCCATGATCATGCACGCCGGGGAAATCTTGCGACGCCGCGGATTGCTATCCGACGAACAGCTCCGGCAATCGATGTCGGACGACAGCAGCGGCGTGATCCAATCGGCTGTCAATCTCGGCTACGTCGATGAGGCGGTCGCGCTGCAAGCCTTGGCGGAAGAAGCGGGACTGGAATTCGTCGACCTGCGGGACTACGAAGTCGATTTGGGGGCTTTGGCTGGGTTCCCGCAGAAGTTGATCTACCGGCACGGTCTGTTTCCGATCGGCCGTCGCGACGGCTCGATCGTGGTCGCCACCGCCGACCCGCTCGACCTGTACCCGCTGGACGAAGCCAGCGCCGCGACCGGCCGGCACCTGATCCCGATCGTGGCCGAACGGGGTGAGATCGCCCGGTTGGTCAAGCGGCACATGGGGGTCGGCAGCGAAACGATCGAAGGCCTGGTCGCCGCGGCGGACGACGAGGGGGTGGAACTGCTCGACGAGATCGAGTCCGACGGCAGCGAACTGTCGGAGATGGCCCAAGAAGCCTCGGTCGTGCGACTCGTCAACGAAATCCTGCTCGAGGCGATCGAGTCGCGGGCGAGCGACATTCACGTCGAATCGCAGTCGGACGGATTGGTGATCCGCTATCGGATCGACGGCATCCTGCACCCGCAACCGGTCCCGCCGGAGATCAATCGCTTTCAGGCGGCGATCGTCAGCCGTCTGAAGATCATGGCCCGACTGAACATCGCCGAAAAACGCCTGCCCCAAGACGGCCGCATCAAGTTGCGGGTCCACTCGAGAGAAGTCGACATCCGGGTCAGCGTGATCCCGATGATTCACGGCGAAGGGTTGGTCATGCGTATCCTCGACAAAGGGAGCATGGTCTTCGAACTTCGCGGCTTGGGGATGGCCGAAGACGTTTACAAGACCTTCCATGATCTGATCCGCATGCCCCACGGGATCGTGCTGGTCACGGGGCCGACCGGTAGCGGTAAAACGACGACCCTGTACAGCGCCCTGCTGGAAATCCGTGGGCCGGACAACAAGATCATCACGACCGAAGACCCGGTCGAATACCAGCTCGACGGCATCAACCAGATCCAAGTCCATCCCAAGATCGGGTTGACGTTCGCCGCCAGCCTGCGGGCGATCCTGCGACATGACCCCGACGTCGTCCTGGTCGGCGAAATCCGCGACTTCGAAACGGCCGAGAACGCCATCCAGGCGTCGTTGACGGGTCACCTCGTGTTCAGCACCTTGCACACGAACGACGCCGCGGGTGCCTACACCCGGATGATCGACATGGGCGTCGAGCCGTTTTTGGTCGCCAGCACCGTCGAGGCGGTGATGGCCCAGCGGCTGATTCGGCGACTCTGTCCCTCCTGCAAGGAAGCTTACCAACCGAGCCAAAGTGACCTGCCGCCCGACTTCCCCTGGGACCGTTTGGCGGGCCAACCGGTCTATCGATCGGTCGGCTGCCGCGCCTGCCGGGGTGTCGGCTATGCCGGCCGGTTCGGGATCTATGAGTTGTTGGTCACGACCGAATCGATTCGGCAGATGGCACATGACCGCGTCAGCAGTTGGGAGATCCGTCGGGCGGCGCTGGCCGAAGGGATGAAACCGCTACGGATGGACGCTTGGGAAAAGGCGATCCAGGGCAAAACGAGTATTGAAGAAGTGGTCCGTTTGACCAAGAGTGATCGCGTCTGATGTCTCAATTTGCTTACGTCGCCCGTGACCTCAAGGGCCAGAAAATCACCGGGGTCCTCGACGCGGGCAACCCCCGCGAGGCGACTTCGCAACTGGCCGCGTTGAATCTGTTTCCGATCGAAGTCAAGGTCGCCGACCCGCGGGCCGCCGCCGCCGCGAAATCGACGCTGGCCAAGGCCAAGGTCAGCGGCCAGGTGATGGCGACGTTCTACGCGCAGATGGCGTCGCTGCTCCGCAGCGGCGTGCCGATGCTGCGGTCGCTGACCGTGCTGTCGCAACAAAGTACCGACGCCACCCTCTCCGCCGTGCTGACCGAGATCAAAGGGCGGGTGGAGGAAGGCGAGCCGCTGGGGCAGGCGATGTCGCGTTACCCTCGGGTATTCAGCGACATGGGGGTCAACATGACCCGCGCCGGAGCCGAGGGCGGCTTCCTGGAGGACGCGTTGGAACGGGTGGGTGTCTTCACCGAGTTGCAAGAAGACCTCAAGGGTCGCACCGTCAGCGCTTTGGCTTATCCGATCTTCCTGTTCGGAGTCGGCTCGATCGTGATCTCGATCCTGCTGGTCTTTTTCGTCCCCAAGTTTGACAAGATGTTTGACCGCTTGCGGGACCGCGGGGAAATGCCTTGGGTCACCGACGCGCTACTGTCGTTCAGCCGGATGCTGCAGTCCTACGGTTGGCTGTTGTTGATCGCCGCGGTCGTCGCCATCGTCATGTTTCGCGTGCGGCTATCGAGCGAAGCCGGCAAGGAATGGGCCGACCGTGTCAAGTTGAAGATCCCCGTCTTGGGCGGGATCTTGATGAACCTCGCGGTCGCACGGTTTTGCCGCGTGCTCGGAACGCTGCTGGGTAACGGCGTGCCGATCCTTAAGTCGCTCGACATCAGCCGCAGCGCGACCGGCAACCGCCTGCTCAGCCGTTCGATCGCCGACGCCTCGGAAAATATCCGCTCGGGCGATTCGCTAGCGTCTCCGCTGAGGGCTTCCGGTCACTTCCCGCTGACCGTTGTGGAAATGATCAGCGTTGCCGAGGAAAGCAATTCACTCGATACCGTCCTCCCCGAGATCGCTGACAGCCTGGAAAAGCGGACTTTCCGCCGGCTCGACCTGTTCGTCCGGATGCTCGAGCCGGTGATGCTGCTGGTGATGGCGATGCTCGTGATGCTCGTCGTCTTGGCCCTGTTGGTCCCGGTCATCCGCAGCAGCACCGCGATGTGAGCCTGTGATCCGCCGTCCTGGCACTCCGCTTCGCAAAGTTGACGGATCTGCTAATATTCGAAGTGACGACCCACTTTCGCGGGTCGAACGGGCAGCCCTATCGAGACGGAGAGAATGATGGACACCCAAGCGGTCATTGAGCAATTGAACGAATGCCTGAAGCACGAATGGACGGGCGTGGCCCAATATTCGCAGGCCGGATTCATCATCGAAGGCGTCCTGCGCCAGGTGTACGCCGAAAAGTTCCTCGAAGATGCCGAAGAATCGTTCGGTCACGCCAAATTGGTCGGCGACAAAATCGCGGCTTTGGGCGGCGTACCCTCGGTGCTCCGCAACGAGGTCAAGCAGTCGCGGGACATCCTGGAAGTGCTCCAGTTCAGCCTCGAGTTCGAGGCGAAGGCGGTCGAGATGTACAACCGCGCCCTCGAGTTGGCGGAAGGCGACCGGGCCTTGGTCGTGTTCCTCGAAGACATCCTGAAGGAAGAACAGGACGGGGTCGACGAGTACACCAAGTTGCTCCGCGACAGCGGCCAGCACGAAGCGTCCCAGGCCGGTCAGCAGGCCGGAAAAAAGGTCAGCTAACCCGCTCGCCGCGGGCCACCACCTTGCCTTGCTCTCCCGTCGGGCGTTTGGACGTCCGGCGACATCTGGGTTTTGACGACCACGCCGTGCGCGGGGCAATTCGTGATGAAGCCTGCGACCGCCGTTCGCTGCCTGCTGCTGCTGGTTTCGTTTGCCATTCCCCCGACCGACTTGTCCGCCCAGGACACGCTCGAAACGGCGCGTCAAAGCGGCGTGCTCCGCTGGGGTGCGGACCAGGAAGGTGGCGCGCCGTTCATCTTTCCCGACCCCGATGACCAACGGAGGTTGATCGGGTTCGAAGTCGACCTGGCCCGCCGCTTGGAAGCCGAACTGGGGGTCACCCTGCGGTTCCAGCAGTCCCAGTGGGACGCGTTGCCCAGCATGTTGCGGGCCCGTAAGGTCGATGTCGTGATGAACGGCTACGAGTGGATGCCCGAGCGGGCCGCCACGATGGAAGCCTCAATCCCCTATTACGTCTACGCGCTGCAGCTCGAGGTGCGTCGCGACAGCCCGATTCAACGCTGGGAGCAACTGAAGCGGGCCAAGCCGAACGGGTCGCGTTGGAAGTTCGGCATCCTCAGCGGTTCGGCCGCCGAGGCGTACCTGGAACAGTTCCGGGCCGACGGCGGCATGATCGAACTGGCCGCCTACGACGGCGTGACCGACGCGATGCGCGAGGTCGAGACGGGCAAGGTCGACGCGACGTTACAAGACACGCCGATCGCCAACTATTACGCTCGCGACTTTCCCAACTTGCGATTCGTCGATGAGCCGGTCGCGCCGGGCTATTACGTCGTCTACGCTCGCAACGGCGACAAGGAACTGATCACGGCGATCAACACCGCGATCAGCAAGCTGTATCGCAACGGCGAATTGAGGCGGATTTACACGAAGTACGAGATGTGGAACGAGGACCAAGCGATCCTCGAACCGATCATCGATGCCGGCAAGTTCTACGGCATTTTGGACGGATCGGACGGTGTCTCGGAAACTGCGGAAGACTCGCTCTATCAGGCCACTGGAGAGCGTCGCAGCAAAGGTTGGGATTACCTGCAATTGCTCGGCTTGTCGGCCGGGATGACGATCGCGCTGTCCGTGCTCAGCTTCCCGATGGCGATCACCATCGGAATGCTGGTGGCCATCGGCCGGCTGTACGGCCCCGGCTGGCTCCGCGTCCCGCTGGCGGCCTATGTCGAGTTCCTGCGGGGCACCCCGCTGATGCTCCAGCTCTACTTCATTTTTTACCTGCTGCCGGAACTCGGGGTGATCATCCCCCCCTTTCCGACCGCGGTGCTGGGGCTGGCGATCAATTATTCGGCCTACGAATCGGAGATCTACCGCGCCGGGTTGCAGGCGATCCCGCGCGGCCAGATGGAAGCGGCTTTGTCGCTCGGCATGACCCCGGCTCAGGCGATCCGCCGGATCATCGTCCCGCAAGCCTTCCGAATCGTCATCCCGCCCGTGGTCAATGATTTCATCGCGATGTTCAAGGACACTTCGGTCTGCTCTGTCGTCACCATCGTCGAACTGACCAAACGGTTCAGCGTCCTGTCTCGCAACAACGTCGCCGATTTGGTCGTGCTGATGTTGATCACCGCGCTGCTCTATTTGGCGATGAGCTACCCGATGAGCCTCGTGGCCCGCCGCATCGAGAAACGGCTCGAAGAGGAGCCGCGGGGATGATCGAGGTCGTTGACCTACACAAACATCACGGGCCGCTGGAAGTCCTCAAGGGGGTGAGTCTGCGGGTCGACCGAGGCGATGTCGCGGCGATCATCGGCCCGTCCGGTGGCGGCAAGAGCACCTTCCTGCGGTGCCTCAATGGCCTCGAAAGCTTTCATCGCGGCTCGGTCCGGATCGGCGACCTGGCCCTGACCGCCGAAACCGACCCACGGCGCGATGCCCGTTTGCTGCAACAGGTCCGCCGCAGGGTCGGCTTTGTCTTCCAGCAATTCAACCTGTTTCCCCACCTGACCGTGCTGGGCAATTGCATCGAAGCGCCCGTCCGCGTCCATCGCGAACCGGTCGAGGAAGCGACCGAGCGGGCGTTGAAACTGTTGCAACGCGTCGGCCTGGAAAGCAAGGCGAACGCCTGGCCGCGAAACCTTTCCGGTGGGCAACAACAGCGGGTCGCGATCGCCCGGACGCTCTGCATGCGGCCCGACTGCATCCTGTTTGACGAGCCGACCAGCGCCCTCGATCCGGTCATGGCCGGCGAGGTGATGCAGGTCATCGCCGACCTGGCCCGGTCGAAACAGACGATGGTCGTCGTGACCCACTCGATGAACTTCGCCCGCGACGTCTGCGATCACGTTCACGTCTTCGCCGAAGGTTTCGACGTCGAACAGGGTCCACCCGACCAAGTCTTCGGGAACCCGCAACACCCGATCACCCAGAGCTTTCTGAGGATCGCCGTCAAGAAATGACGGCCGTTCGGACCGGCCGGTCGGCCTCAGAAACGATCACAAAATCGGCCGGGCAAGTGGCGATGCGGGCCCTCGAGAAGCCACCCGGGTGATACGAATCAGCCGCACTCCGTCGACAAACCGGCGACCGCAAACCGCCGAGAACCGCCTGCCTCGGGGCGGACTTTCGAGCCGGGCACCAAACCCAGGGCTTGCTTCAATTGTCCCAACTGCGAGGGCGAAATCGCGACCGACGACTGCTCGAACCAGCCGACATCTTCGCTGAACGATTCCCTGCGGAGCACGATCCGCTGATCCCCGAACGCTTGCCGATGCACCAACACCACCCTTTGGTGCTCACCAGGCTCACTCAACACCGCCAAGACAACTTCGTTCATCGCGAGTCAGACTCCGCAGGTGGGCTGGCAATCGACAGGAGGGAAAGACCGAACTCGTGGTTAATGAGAATGAGTCTCAATCAATGTCAAGCTATCCGATCCGCTGCGGTTGTCAAGCCAAAACCGTCGAATCGGTCCCCTCGGGCGCGACCGTGGCCGACGGGCGGCTGGCCCAAGCGATGATCAGCCCGCCGAGCGCCGCGATCAGGGCGGTCGTCAACAGCCAAGTGGCGGGAAGGTGAGCCAACTCGTCCTCCGCGCTGCCCAGGAACGCGAAGTGGTCCCGATACCTTCCGAGCGTATTCAGGAACCCGTTGTGCACCGTATGCAGCACCATACCGGGCCAGACACTGCCTGTCCGGTAGGCGACCCAACCGAGGAACAAGCCCATCAGGGTGGTCGGGACGAAGCGTTCGATCAGCAGCGTGTTGCCGGTCAGGACATGGAATAGGCCGAACAACAGCGATGTCAAGAGAATCGTCCGAAGCGGCGACAGGACGCGGGAAAAGGCCGAAAAGAGATAGCCGCGGAAGCAGAGTTCCTCGATCACCCCGGGGGCCACGGCCAGCGGGATGAGAACCAGCCACAACGGGACGTCGGACAACCGTTCCATCAACTGCCGCGCTGCGGTCAGCTTCTCGGGATCGAGTTGACTGGTCGTCAACACGAACGATTCGTGGGCCAAGCCCCACAATCCCAAGCCCATCACGGCGGCGCCGATCAGCGCCGCGACGAAGCGAGATCCGGAGAGGGGAGAACGGAGGCGAAAGGTGGTTACCAAACGGTCGCGGGCGAACCAGGCCGCAACCAGCGGGATGCCGCCGAAGACGAAGGTCAGCGAAACCGCGCCGGCCAACAGCGGGCCGGAGAGCTCGATCGGCGCGCCGTCGTCCGAACGGGAGAGCTGCGCCAAAGTGTTGGAAACCCAAAAGTAAATCGGGAAAATCATGGCCAGGACCAGGGCCGCGGTGGCGGGTGTCGGCGCGTCGCTGAACCGCAGCGGCCTTCGCAACAGCGATCCGGCGGACACTTCCGACCCTCGCAGGATCGCATCGCTGCCGAACAATCTCGCGGCGATCCCGAGCGCCGCGGCCGCGTAAGCGACCGTCGAAACGACAGCCGCCACGGCCGCGACCGGGTCGACGCCGCCGGCGAGCAATTCCCGGGCGAGCAGGATGATGTTGACCAAGGGCACCACCGCTAGACCGGTGGTCAGTTCGACTCCGGGGAGCAACGACAGGACCCCGGGCGCGAGCGCCAAAAGCATCAGCGGGATCAGGTAGGCCTGCGCCTCCTTGAACGATTTGGCGAAACTGGTCAGGCAGAGCAGCACGGCGGAGAAAAACCCGCTGAACAACACGAGCAGCCCGAGGATTTGCAACAACGCGAACCAGGGGACACCGGGATCGCCGCCAGTCAACAGCGGCAGCAAGCCGCCGGCTTGCAGCGTGATCAGCATCGCGACCAAGTTGACGATCGCCGTCAATAGCGCCACGGTGACGACCGCGGTGTACTTCGCGAACAGCACCTGACCGCGAGATACCGGTGAGGCGATCAAGGCCTCGATCGTCCCCCGTTCCCGTTCGCCTGCCGTCAGGTCGATCGCGGGATAGACGGCGCCGGTGATCGTCATCAACACCAACACCAACGGGACGACGGTCGCCAGCAACGACCCGCCGCCGGCGGTATCGAGCGACCGCAAGCTGAGCCGGGGGAAACGGTCCGGCGGCCCGCGTTGGGTTTGAGCCAGCCGCTGTTCGGCGACGGCCAACTTGAGCCACTGCAACCGTTCGACGAGGATCCGTCGGGCCGCCTGGCTAGCGGCATCTCCCGACTTGGCCAACAACTCGACCTGCGGCGCTTCGTCCGGCACGACATCCAGCGAGATGATGGCCGCCACGTCGACGAACCCCTGCTCGAGCGTCTGCTCAGGGGTCAGGACTTCGTGCGAAAAGATTTCGAAGCGTGCCGGGCTCCCCTCGCTCGCCTCACGAACGGCCGAGGGCGGTTGGCTCAACGGGTCGTCCAACAATCCTCGAACCCATGCCCCTTCGGCCTCCGAGGCGACCGCGATCCGGTAGACTGTCTCCCCGTCTAGCTTGGTCGAGAGCAAAAACCGCTGCAACGTCATGCTGAGCAGCGGATAGAGCAGCAGCGGCATGATGACCAGGGTCAGAATCGTCCGCCGATCCCGGAGCGTTTCCCGCAATTCCTTGCGGCAAAGTCGCCACAGCCGACCGGAGGAGGACTGGTTCAAAGGAAGCCCTTCGTGTTGCGGAGGCGGCTGTCGAGTCGGCAGAACAAATGCGGCTGGCGAACGAGCGTCAACGGCCAGGCATCACGACGGTTCCTTCCGCAGATCCAACCATTCACTGTGGAACGTCCCGTCGCGATCGGTCCGCCGGTAGGTGTGCGCCCCGAAGTAATCCCGTTGGGCCTGCAACAGGTTCGCCGGGAGCCGCGCCGCACGATAACCATCGTAGTAGTTTAATGCGACCGTAAAGGCCGGGACGGGGATTCCCATCAACGAAGCGGTGGCGATGACCGCCCGCCAAGCGGGCTGGGCCGCATCGAGGGCCGAGTTGAAGAACGGGTAGAGCATCAAATTTTCCAGATCGGGCGATTCGTCGAACGCCTCCTTGATCCGGTCGAGGAACTTGGCGCGAATGATGCACCCACCCCGCCAAAGCAACGCGTTCTGGCCGTAATCGAGGCCCCAATCGTGTTCCGCAGAGGCGGCTTGCAACTGCACGAAGCCCTGGGCATAGCTGACGATCTTCGACGCGTAGAGCGCCTGCCGAACGGCTTCGACGAACATCGCCTTGTCACCCACCAATTTGCTGCACAAATCCCGCCAGGCCGCGTTGTCTTCCGCTTTCGGGCCGGACAGCACCTGGCTGGCACGGACCCGAGCGTCCTTTTGTGCCGACAGCCCGCGGGCGAACACGGCGGTCGTCACCAGCGTGCTGGGGACACCCAGGTCGAGTGCCAATTGGCTCATCCACTTACCGGTTCCTTTCGCCCCGGCGACATCGAGGATCTGGTCGACCAAGAACTGATCGCCCCCTTGGTCGTCGCGGACGCTGAAGATGTCGCGGGTGATCTCGATCAGGTAGCTCTGCAAGTCGCCCCGATTCCACTCGGCGAAAACCTCGTACAGTTCGTCATTGTCCAGCCCACCGACCTCATGCAGCAGGTGGTACGCCTCGCAGATCAACTGCATGTCGCCGTACTCGATCCCGTTGTGAACCATCTTGACGTAGTGCCCGGCGCCGCGCGGCCCGACCCACTCGCAGCAGGGGATGTCGTCGTTGGGACCTACTTTCGCCGCGATCGCTTGGAACATCTCCTTGATTTCCGCCCACGATTCGCGGCTGCCGCCGGGCATCAGGCTGGGGCCCTTCAACGCCCCTTCTTCGCCGCCGGAAACGCCACACCCGCAGTACAGCAAACCCGCCTCTTCGACCTTTTGGGTGCGCCGCTCGGTATCGAGGTAGTGGGTGTTCCCGCCATCGATCAGGATGTCGCCCGGCTCGCACAGCGGGATCAACTGGTCGATCAGCATGTCGACGGCGGGACCGGCCTGGACGAGCATCATCAGCTTCCGGGGACGCTTGACCGCTGCCACAAAATCTTCGATGGAATGGCAGCCGACAAAATTTTTCCCTTTCGCGCGTCCGGCGATCAAATCATCGACTTTGGATGTCGTGCGGTTGAAAACGGCGACCTTGTAACCGCGGCTTTCGACATTCAGGGCCAAATTTTCGCCCATCACCGCCAAGCCGATCAGACCGAAATCGCAGTCGCCACTCATCATTTTCACCGTCATTTTTCGAAAGTTACGATTTTCAGGACCATCCGTTTCGGCCTGAGTTTATGGCAAGATCGACGTTTCGCGAAGCCCGCCGAGGATGGTAAAGTCCGCGCGGGGGAACTCCGTTTCTCACGGGTCACCGGCTCGGAACGGCCGACCCGCTCGCCGAGCCCGATCGCCTGGCAAAGTCGCCGATCAGCGACACAGGGCTCGGCGGCAGCGGTTTCCCCTCAGGCCTCGCCACTTTTTACCTTTCCAACTGGAGTAAACGTTCATGGAAGAACGCACCCCCGCCCCGGAACAATTGATTTCCGGCATGAGCAAGCCCGAATTGGTCGAACTTCTCGAAGAATTGGGGATCGAGGCGGATGAGTCCCAGGCGGGCGTCATCCAGCAACTCGTGGTCCAACTCGGGTCGCTCGAAGGGGCGATCGAGGCCCTGGAGCTGTTGGGCCAAATCGACGCCCGTCGCGCCGCCTAGCTCTCCACCTGTGATCTGCCGGCAATGCTGTTTCTGCCGTTTTTTTGAGGCGATTCGCGGCCACGTCTTCGGTCACCCGACCGGAGGCGGCCGCCGTGAGTCGTCGTGGCGTTTGGGGGGAAACCGCTAAAATCGGAAAAAACCTACCATCGCGACGTCGATTCGGCCGAAACAATCAAAAACCGCTGCGCGAACGGACTGGGTGTGCGTTTCGCATCACGGCAGATCTTGGGTTGAGGATTGCAGGAGGCTCTCCATGAGACGTTTGTGTTATACGGCTGCGATCTTGTTGATTGCGGCCGGGGCGCCCGTGGGCGCTCAAGCCGGGGATCGCGAGATCGCCCAAACCATTATCGGGAAGCTGAAGGTTCACCGCGACTCCGGTTCGCTGAAGGACTTCACGCTCGATCTGAAAGTCAACGATGGTGTGGTGCTGCTGCGCGGTAGCGTCGCGGTGCCATCCCAGAAGTCGCACGTGTTGTCGGCCGCCGAAGGCGTCGAAGGTGTGCTCAGCGTGGTGGACGAAATCGAAGTCCGCCAAGCGGCTAATCCCGCCGGCCCGGCTGCGGCTCAGAAGGCCGATGGCCTCGTCCCGAGCGGGGATGACAGCTTTTCGATGCGGCAGGCTCTGAACGCCCGTCAACCGAGCGTCGCTACCACCCGTCCGGTGGTGATCGGCGCGAACGGCCAGGGCGTGGCGGGGCGGTCAGTCCGTCAAGCCACCGCGACCGACACCGAAACCGGCAACTCGGCGGATGCCGAGGTGACGTCGGCTGTCGTGGCAACGCTCGGCGCCGCTCAGCGTCAAGGTAAGCTGCGGGGCTTCGGCGTCGACGTGAACACCCGTGACGGGGTGGTATACTTGAACGGCCGTGCCAGTTCCGACCAGCAACGCGAGATGATCGTCGACTTGGTTCGTGATACGTCCGGCGTGTTCGATGTCGTCGAGGAAATCACGGTCGTCAACGTGGCGACCGCGGGACAACCGGCGCAGAGCCTGGAACCGCTGCCGATGGCATTGCCTTCGGACGACGGGTTTGGGTTGAACTCGCCGTCCAACCAGGCCGCCGCATCGCGTCCGGGCGTTCCCGCCCGCACCGCGTCGACCCGGATGCCCGGGGCGCCCGCGCAAACCGCGCCGTACCAGATGAACCAGGCCATGCCGACCCAACCGGTCAGCATGGGCATGCCGGCACAAGGTTTTTCGGGACACCCCGTCCCGATGGCCCCGTACGCCGGAGCGGGTGCCGGACCGCGGTACGAACAGCCGTACTTGCCGAACTACGCTTGGCCCGGCTACGCGTCGTATCCGAACTACGCGGCAGTCAGCTACCCGCAGCAGTACAGCCCTTCGGCGTTTCCCTACATCGGCCCCTTCTATCCCTATCCTCAAGTTCCCTTGGGATGGCGGAAGGTCAGCCTCGAATGGGATGACGGTTGGTGGTTCCTGGACTTCACCGATCGGTAGTCCGCGACGAGAAAACCGGGTCGCCGTCTTGCGGGCGGCGACCCAGGGCGAGGAGTCATCAATGGGATGACCCTTGGAATCGATCTTTGTGACCGATCGCTCAACCCGATCGCCCTGCCCGCCGGCCTGCCAACATGGCTCGCCGGCGGGTTTTTTGTTGCCGGCGAAGCGGCGAGTATCGGCCGACCGTGCCGGCCCAAGCCCGTCGACGGCGGCTCGGCGGCGTCCGGTGGCGGCTAGCGGCAGTCTTCGGCCGTCATGCTGCCGCGCTTCCGACGACGAGCTGCCCGTTACCAAACGATTTGCTGAGAAAACCGAACTTATCCGCAAGATCGTTACAGATTGACACGATAAAGAAAGCTAGAGTCATCCGTTCGAGGGTGACGCCATGACCGGTAAACTGTTGAACCGTCAAGAGATGAATGTCATGTCACGTTTGACCTCCGGGGCCCTGTGGGCCCAGCCGACCGCACTCGGTTTGCTCGCCATGACGATGGTTGTCAGCACCGGTTGCCTCCCGATTCCGGTCAGCCCGCTACAGCAGCACCGACCGGAAGAAAAGTTTTGGAACCACGAGCGGTACGACCGCGTGCCGATCCTCGGACCGACGACCGCCGGCGGCCCCGCCGTGGCGCTCGATCCGCCGAGCGACGACGAGATCATGCGAGCCCTGGAGCGGGCCCGACCGGTGCAGGGCGGCGTTCCCTTCCTGTGGGAGAAGCAGCGTAACAACGTTCGCATCCTGAAGGAAAAGATCGCCGACTACATCGATCCGCCCCGCTTCTACCCGCTGATCGGCCCCGCCCAATTGCATCACGCACACTACAAGTGCACGATCTATTGCAGCGAACGGACGATCGTCGGTTACCCCATCCCGCACTCGCTGGATGACATGGAGGTGATCGAAGTGATCTACGTCGACCACAACCACTTCCACATGGTCGGTGACGTCGAGCCTTACACGACGCCCAACCTGTAACCGATCGCCCCCGGCCAAGGCGGACCGCTGATGTCGGCGGCCGCCTACGAATCCGGTCGCGATATTCCCTATCGCCCCACCGATTCGTCACCGATGGCCGCCAACGATCCTCAACGTGATTTTCGGCACGATTCCCACGCTCATGTCGACACGTCGCTAGCCGGCCTGTCGGGCGTGGTCACCGGAGCTTCCGGTGGAATCGGCCGCCAAGTCGCCGTCACGCTGGCGGCGGCCGGGATGCACTCGCTGGTGTTGCAACACGCCGTCAACGTCGCGGCCGCCGAACAGACCGCACACTTGGTCCTCCAGCGGGGCTGCCGACCGATCTCTCTACAGGCCGACTGCGGTTCTTCCGCCGGTTGTCGCGGACTGGTCGAAGACGCCTTCACGGCTGTCGGCACCCCGGACGTCTGGGTTCACGTCGCCGGCGCCGATGTGCTGACCGGCGCAGCCGCCGACCTCGATTTCGATCAAAAATTACAACGACTGATCGACGTCGATCTCGTCGGGACGATCGCCGTCTCGCGGGAATTGATCCGTCGCTGGCAACAAAACCCGCCGATCGGTTCGCCGCCGAGCCTGATCCTGATCGGTTGGGATCAGGCGACCGAAGGGATGGAGGGAGATGCCGGCCAGATGTTCGGCCCGGTCAAAGCTGCCGTGGAAGCCTTCGCGAAATCGCTCGCCCAAAGCGTGGCTCCCCAAATCCGGGTGAACACGGTCGCCCCGGGGTGGATCCGCACCGCTTGGGGCGAAGCGACGAGCGATTACTGGGATCGCCGCGCCCGCGGCCAAGCCTTGATGGCCCGCTGGGGAACCCCCCAGGATGTCGCCGCTGCGGTCCGCTTCTTGGCCAGCCCCGAGAGCGAGTTCATCACGGGCCAGACACTGGCCGTCAACGGCGGATTCAGCCGCCGCTGGCGATCGTCAACGGACGACGCGTGAAGCTTCGGTTTCGGGCAGACGATTCGAATCCGCCTCGGCCAACGGGCGTGTCTCGTGCCGCGCGCCGCAATCAGCCCCGATTGCCCTTGCAATACCCGCTCGGACGCATTACGAGAGATAGCTGAGACAATTTCTCTCTGCCTGGAGCTTTCTCATGCACTCATCGATCCCCGTTGGGAATTCGATCCGAGTCGTCGGACTGGTCTGCCTGACCGCGACGCTGGTCGGCTCGCTGGCCGTGTTAGCGAACGAACGCCGGGCGAAGCCTGCGTTTCCCGATGATCATGTTCGCGGCACTTTGGTTGATTCGGCGGACAGAGTGGCCCGAGGCGATTGCCCTTGCATAAGCCAGGCGACGTCGACCCCGTCCGCAGCGGGTGTCACGTGCGTGGAAGCCAACCACTCCACCAAGCTGATCTCACCCGGTTCGTCGGAAGACGAAATCCAGCGTATTGAGCTCAAGCCCGGCGAGTCGTTCTGCACCGAGTGCCTCCCGATGCCGGCCAGCCCGTCGCCGCAGCATCGTCCGGAAGAAAAGCACTGGCATCACGAACTGTATGCCCCTGTGCCGATCCTCGGACCGACGACCGAAGGTGGTCCCCCCGTGGCGATCGATCCGCCGAGTGACGACGAAATCATGCGAGCCTTGGAACGGGCCCAACCGGTGCGGGGCGGCGTTCCCTTCGTGCGGGAAAAGCAACGCAACAACGTTCACATCGTCAAGGAAAAGATCGTCGAATACGTCGATCCGCCCCGCTTCTACTCGCTGATCGGCCCCGCCCAATTGCATCACGCACACTACAAGTGCACGATCCATCGCTCCGCGGATGACAAGGAGGTGATCAAAGTGATCTATGTCGACCACAACCACTTCCACACGATCGGTGACGTCGAGCCTGACACGCCGCCCAGCCTGGAGCCGATCGCCTCGACCGATGCGGACAGCTGATATCGGCGTCCGCCACCGAGCCTCCCCACGATCGGTCTCCGAGCAAGGCTGCCGTTGCTGTACCCGCCCGAGCTCTCGACGTATGATGGCAAGCACGATTTGCCTTTGTCTGGAGCCTTGTCATGCACTCACCGATCCCCGCTTGGCGCATCGTCCGAGTCCTCGGATTGATCTGCCTGACCGTGTCGCTGGTCGGTTCGCTAGCCGCCCTGGCGAGCGAACGTCGGGCGAAACCCCCAACGATCGCTAAAGACCGGTTTCGCGGCACTTTTTTCGATTCGGTCGACGAAGCGATCCGCGGCGAACGCCCCCGTTTGGGTCAGGCGACGTCGGCCCCGTCCAGGGTCGCCGGCAGTCCCACGGCTGGCTCTACAGCCGCGGCGTCCGCGCCGAGCGTCGGTGATGGAGGGGCCAGCCTGTTCACGAAGCTGATCTCACCCGCTTCGCTGGAAGACGAGATCAAGCGCGTGCGGCTCGAGTTCGATGGGGCGGTCAGCACCCCGGCGGCGTTCAAGGGCGGCGACTACCAACGGGCCAGGTTGCACCTGACGACGCTGGCCACGCTGTTCGCGGTGATCGTCGAACACGAAGGGGAGGTCCGCTGGAAAAAGGATGCGGCCGCCGCCCGCGATCTGCTCGCCCGCTCCGCAGCCAACTGCAAGTCCGGATCTTTGCAGGTTTTCAACGAGACGAAATTGCGGCGTGCCGACCTGGAGGACCTGGTGTCCGGAAGTGGGCTGGCGAGTCGTCAAGCGGAAGCGGAAAACGATTGGTCGATGATCGCCGACCGCGTCCCGCTGATGCAGTACGCGGAACAACTTCTCGAAGGACCGCTTAAAGAAGGTTCGCGTAATGCCGAAACGGTTCAGGCCGAAGAGGACGCGTTGCGCAGGTCCGCGGAAGTGATGGCGATCGTCGCCCAAGTCCTTCGCACTGAGGGGCTGACGGATGCCGACGACGCCGATTACGCGGAACTCTGCGATGAGCTGATTGAAGCCAGTCGCGGCGTTTCTTTGGCGCTCGACCAGGGCGACCCGACCGCTGTCGGACGGGCGGTCGCCGCTATCCAGCAGTCTTGCAACAAGTGCCACGAGAACTATCGCTAGACGGCTGTTGTTCGTCGCCCGTTTCACGCCAACCGCCGATCCGCTCCGCTCATGGGAATCCGATTCGCATGCCACCTCTGTGGCCGCCCCCTCCACATCAAGGCCGAACTCGCCGGAAAAATCGGCCGTTGTCCCGGCTGCCAACAACGTTTCCAAATCCCGCTGCGGGACGCGGAAACCTCGTTGCCCGTCGAGGCCGAATCCCACGCGGCGCCGACAACGACCAGCCTTAGCGAAGCGATGCCAACGGATGCCGCCACGGTTGCTCCCCGATCAGACGCCACCCAAGGCGCGGCCGTTTCGAACCCGGCGTCTCCGCCCGAACCGCTGCAGTGGTTCGTCCATCGGCCTTCCAGCAATGAGCCTTACGGACCGGCTGATGAATCGCTGATCGAGGCCTGGGTGGCCGAGCATCGGATCACCCACAACACGCTCGTATGGCGAAGCGATTGGCCGGATTGGCGGATCGCCGGTGACGTCTTCCCGGAATTGGCAACGCCGAAAGCGGCTCCCGAACCGGCCGCGGCTCGGCCCAGCGGCCCGACCGCCTCGGAGTCACCCACACCCCCAACTGCCGACCCGATCGAGCCAACCCCACAACTGCATGGCGGGGCGACGATCGGCAAGCAGCGACGCGAACGCGTCCGCAAGCGGTCGGTTTGGGTTATCGGCTTGGGACTCACCTGCGTCTGCCTGCTCGCCCTGTTGGGCGTGCTGCTGTGGTGGTGATTCGGACGCCGGCGCCGACTTGAACGCCACTGGCAGCCGTCCAACCCTACGTGCAGCCGTCCAACCCTACG
>RECD01000023.1 GCA_007694185.1 Planctomycetaceae bacterium | reverse complement strand
CGCCAGCCTTTCCGGTTGGTTGATCAGCATTTGGACGTCGTTCTGCGTCGGTTCGGCGAGGTGCTCTTCAAGTCTTCGGCCGGGAAAAACTCGTAACCAACGGATGGCGACCTGTTCGTCGGACCACTGGGCGACGACATCGGGTCGGTTGCGGAGGATCAGATGGAGGTGGTTGCTCATCACGGCGTAGGTCAGCACATCGACGCCGAAGACGGAAGCGAGAGCTTCCATGCGTCTGCGAATCCACTCACGTCGGAAAGAAAAATCCTTGCCGGAAACGGGATCGACGCCAGCGAGAAAAGCCCGCCGAACGCAGCGTTGGACGGCGTGAATGACAGCGATTTCGTCGGGAATGAATAGATCGGACCCAGCGGGCCTACCCATGGAACGCCTCCGAGAAAGGGAACGATTGCGCGATTAAATCAGCGCGCCAGATAGAACGCAAGCAAAAAGTGGATGGCACCTTCCGTATTGTTCTACGGAACTCGTCTCGTAGTCGGCGTTTCGCGACAATGCCTTTGCATGGCTGGCACCTTTCGGAGGTTGGTTGCCCCCGTAAAATGGTTCTTGATGCGGCTAACGACGGCTTCTGAATTCGCCTCGGCGACGGAACGCAGATGGCCACTTGGTAAGTTTTATGACACGTATTCTTCTTCTCCGTTTTGTTTGGGGAATTTTCTTCGGTATGAAAGCTGCACTGCGGACGTCCCGCATGGGGCGGCCATGTAAATCCGTCTCATTTGCGATCGTTCCAGCAAATATGATGGCCCCAGCATAAATGACGGCTAAAAGTCCACTGGATTCGCATGGCTGCTGTTTGTAACTTGTGCGACGCGGTGCGATGAGCGATCGCCTTTGAACAGCCGGCGAACGGTCGGGCGGTCAGCAGTGGCGTGGTCGAAGTGTTTGGCGATTTTTAGAGAAACTCGCCCTTCGGGACCTCCACCCGAGATGTGCTGAACACTTTTTTCCGGCTGATTTACCAGGTTGAGAGCAACGGGCGGCGAGTTTTTCGTCTACTTGGGAACCAGGACACAGTGAGGGATTCGAGCTGTCGGTCGGGACAAACCTGCATTTACGTTCCCTGGGCGAATCGCGAATGAAATCATTGCATTCATCAGTCACCGTTTGAACGCCGGCACCGCCGTGGTTGCCGATTCGATTTCCTGTTATTTCCGTCTTACGAAACCGACTCATTAGGAATAGCCCATCATGCCTCGTGGAAAAACTTACGACGACGCGGCGGTCTGCATCGGCGACACACCGATGATCCGAATCAATCACTTGGTACCGCCGGGGGGAGCCACGGTCTTTGCCAAATGTGAATTCTTTCAGCCGCTCAACAGCGTGAAGGATCGGATCGGCGCGGCGATGATCACGGCGGGCGAGCGTGAAGGGCGGATCAACCGTGACACACACATCGTGGAACCGACCAGCGGCAATACCGGCATCGCGTTGGCGTTCGTCTGTGCGGCCAAGGGATATCGTTTGACGCTGACGATGCCCGAATCGATGTCGGTCGAGCGGCGAGCTTTGCTTCGGATCATGGGCGCCAACCTGGTCTTGACCCCCGCGGCCGAAGGGATGAAGGGGGCTATCACCAAGGCGGCGCAGTTGGTGGCCGAAACCGACAACGCGTACATGCCGCAGCAGTTCGAGAACCCGGCGAATCCCGACATCCACGAGTTGACGACCGGACCGGAGATCTGGGAGGACAGTGGACACCAAATCGATGCGATCGTGGCTGGGGTCGGCACAGGTGGGACGATCACGGGTGTCACCCGATTCATGCGGCGACTCAACCCGAACTTCAAGGCGATCGCGGTCGAGCCGAAGCAGTCTCCGGTGATCAGCGGCGGTGCCCCTGGTAAGCACCGCATCCAGGGCATCGGCGCGGGCTTTATACCCAAGAACCTCGACACCTCCTTGATCGACGAAGTGATCCAGGTGGATGAGGAGGATGCGTTCGCTTGGGGGAGGCGGTTGGCCAAGGAAGAGGGGATCGTGGCGGGGATTAGCAGCGGTGCGAACATCTGGGCAGCCGCGCAGGTCGCGGCTCGCCCGGAGTTTCGCGGAAAGCGGATCGTCACGATCATGTGCAGCCTTGGGGAACGTTACCTCAGTACCCCATTGTTTGGCGACTTGGGCCAGTGACGTTAGCCAGTGACTTGGCAGCGGGTCGGTTTGCCGTGGCGACATCGGGCGAACCTCAGATCTGAGCTGAATGATCCGCCGTTCCCGAATACCCGATCAACTGGAACAGCGGTGTCGACAGGTAGCGTTCGCCGGAACTGCAGGCGACGGTCACGATGGTCTTGCCGCGGTTTTCCCGGCGTCGGGCCAGTCGAGCGGCGGCCGCGAGGTTTGCTCCGGAACTGATCCCGACCAGCAACCCCTCTTCGGTCGCCAACCGTCTTGACCATGCGAACGCTTCCTCGCCGGTGACGGAAAGGACTTCCGATACCAATTTGGTGTCGAGATTTTGCGGAACGAAACCGGCGCCGATCCCTTGGATCGGATGCCTGCCCGGCAGGCCGCCCTGGATAACCGGGGATTCGGCCGGTTCCACCGCGACCGTCACCAGATCGGGATTCAGGGTGCGAAGATAGCGGCTGACTCCGGTCAGCGTTCCGCCAGTGCCGACTGCTGCGACCAAAATATCGATCGTGCCACCGACCGCCGCGGCGATTTCCGGACCGGTAGTCGCCTCGTGGATCGCGGGATTGGCCGGGTTGTCGAATTGACGCGGCATCCAAGCATTCTCGGTTTCGGCGTAGATCGCGTGAGCGGCACGCATGGCGCCGCTGATGCCCTCGGCGGAAGGGGTCAGGATCAAGTTCGCGCCGAGCGCCCGTAGCAATGCCCGTCGCTCCTGGCTCATGGAATCAGGCATGGTCAGCGTCAAGGGATATCCCTTGGCGGCTGCGACCCAAGCCAACGCGATGCCGGTGTTGCCCGAAGTCGGCTCGATGATTTGGCAGCCCGGGTATAGAACTCCCTGGCGTTCGGCGTCGGAAATCATGGCGACCCCAATTCGGTCCTTGACGCTTGCCAACGGGTTCAGGAACTCGCATTTGACGAGCACCCGAGCGTGGTGTTCCGGGATCACCCGTCGCAACGTCACCAACGGGGTACGACCGACCTGATCCGCCAACGGACCGGCGG
>RECD01000011.1 GCA_007694185.1 Planctomycetaceae bacterium | reverse complement strand
GTTGGATCAGAGAGCCAAACTCAGCCTGACATTTTTCGCAGATGAAAACGGTATCCGGGGGGGGGCCGGTAAACCCCTCAAGGCCGAGAGGCTCGTGAAACTCCATGTAGCCCGTGTGCCAAAATCCCATTGCCAACGATTCTACACGGCTTAAGCGCCTGGCGTATACACCAGACGCTGGACCTGTGAGGATCATGGCGGCCGGGTCCTCACCATGGCGTCACCCAATAACCCCGGTGCCCATCTCATGCGCATGTAGGCGAGGCCACGGGAGAAGGGCCGCGGTCGAGCGATGCTGAGGCTCGTCGCCACACACACCACGACCGACTCCACCTTTCGCTCCGTAGCTTCGAGTACGCCCCGAAACCGGCTCGCGATGACGATCGGGCTTCTTGATGCAGGCATTGATGGCGAAGCTGATGTCGTCCAGTTCAAAGACTGATTTCGAATCAGACGCCTGGCAATGGCGGACGGAGCTAAGCCGGGTCCAGAGCGCGTCAGGATTGGGTTGCATCGCTCGTACCACGCAGCTTGCTCACTGCCCCATGTATTGAGCCTGTATCGAGCGATCTCAAGGAGTTCGAGTTCCGCGGCAGGGGCGAGTTCGTACTCACCCATCCGTGCTCATCTCCTACCGTGCCCGCGCGAAAACATCGCCAACGGTGCGATCGTACGTCCCCACCGCCTGGGACTACGCGATGCGATGGCTGAGCATGGCTTCGAGTTCCGTCAAGTCCGCGTCCTGCGCTAGCGCGCCGAGGGTGCGTTCCAGCACGAACTGCTCGATCGACTTGCCGCGAAAGGCGGCGAGTGCCTTCAGCTTCTGATGCTGCTCAGGGGTGACATCAACGGTAATTCACCTGGCTTCTTGCGTCACGGCATGCTCACGGTCCGCGGTGTGCGGATCGAGTTTGCATCGAGCGCCGCGAAGTTTACAGGGTCGTCCTGCAAACGGACCATCCGCCGGCCTGTGTGGACCTTGCCGTAGGCGTCGGTCGTCTCGACCTCGATCACGTGCAGCCCCTCGGCCAGCCCGGATGTTTCGATCTCGAGCGTCCAGTGGTGATCCGTGACAACCGGCTGGCTGAGCGCCCGCCGGCCGGGCGCTGCGTTCGCCCATTCCAGGCTCTTGGCGCGGTGCCTGGCGTAGTTCTCGTCGATCTTGCTCGTCTGCGTCATGGTCGCCCACGAGCCAGCGCTGCCAATGCGGAGGCGGGTCGTCGAGAGCGGGCCGCCGTCGAAGACATTGACGCTGACGGCGAGCGGCTCGCCGCGCTGGGCGACTTCACTGACATCGATGTGCATCTGCTCGTCGGGCCGACCGCCGAGTTTGCGGTAGCCGACGGTGAATCGCGGACCGTCGAACTCGACGAGGGTGTAGCCGCGGGGCACGCCGTCGCGTTGGGTGGCATAGGGGATGCCGCGCCGGTCGGGCTTGCCGGTGTACCAGCTGCCGCAGATCGCCCCGACATTGTGGTGCAGGTGGTGCTTGCCCTGGGCGTTGTTGTAGCCCCGGTCCGGCCCGGCGACGTGGTGGTGATTGATGTGCGTGTGCCCCGAGGCGCTGAATGTGTGCGGGTGGTTCGAGAGGATCTCCATCAGTTCCTTCGCCTGCGGCGTCGAGTGCACGGTGTCCTCACCCTGGAACGCGAAGAGCGGGATGTGCATCAGCACGGCGATGGCCTCGTTCGTCGGGACATCCTTGACGTACTCACGGACGAGTTCGAGCTGCTCAGGCCGGATCCGGCCTTCGTAGTTGCCGCGCTGGGGCCAGCCGTCGCGACGCAGGCCCTGGAAGCCTTTCCAGTAGACGTTGTTCAAGACGATGAAGTGCGCCCTGGCGTGCTGGAAGATGTACGTCGAGGGCCCGAAGGTCCGCCGGAACGCCGCGTCGGCATGAGCATCGGTCGGGCTCATGAAGTCGATATCATGGTTGCCCACGATGTTGTACCAGCGGAACCCGCTCGTCGCGTTCGCGTCGTTGTAGAGCGCGTGCAGGTCGAGGTTGTCGCCCACCAGGTCGCCCATGCCCACGCCGAACGCCACGCCATCCAGGTCGGCGAACGCGTCGGTGGCGTCGCGCGAGTAGAAGAGCGCCTCCTCAACCGTGTACGGCTGCGGGTCGCCGAAGAGGACACACCTGAACTGATCCGGTTCGTCGACCGCTTCGAGCTCGAAGTCGATCGACGCCGGCAGTTCCCCTGTGGGGGCGATGCCAGGGAAGATGAAGTCGTCGTCGGGTGTGCCCGCCGGGACATGGTGGCGGAAGAACTGCGGCAGGTTCTTCGCGTTCGCCGGTGGGCGATACCCGCGCGGCTTCACGACCCAGAGCGTCGTGTCGTCCGTCACCTCGATGCTGTACCGCCCCGCGTTGTCGGTTGTGACGAAGGTCAGGCCGTTGGAGACCTTCACCCCCGCCAAGCCCGCTCGTCGGCCCGAGGCGTCGGTCGCGTACACGACGCCCTTCGCACGCCCGTCACGCGCGTTGCCGCGGACGGATGCGGTAAGCCCGAACATCGAGCCTGCGGCGGCGGTCGCTCCGACATAGCCGAGGAATGAACGCCGGGACAACGGGGGAAGATTCGCTTGGGTCACGCGGATACTCCAGGCGTAGAACAGGTGTGTGTGCTCATGTGAATCGCTGCCAACCCGATCTCCGCGTCGGCGTTCAGGACTCAACGGTCATTGACAGGGAGCTTGGTTCCAGCGCCGGGGGTCGAGGGTTCAGGAGGTGAACGGTTCGGCACGAGGGGGAAGCTGCCAGGTTTATCCAGCCCTGACCACTGCATGTGATCTGCCTTGGTCACCTTCCAGACCACATGCTTCGCTGCGGCCGGAGTCTGATCTGTGCCAAGGACTGTCGTGGGCTCGTGATGGCAGTCTGGTGCCAGCTTTCGCCCTCGTCAAGGGCTACATCGGTCCAAGCAGGTTAAGTTTCGGTTCAGCATTCCGTCGTAGCTCAGGCTGTGCCGTTGTTCCGGGGGCACGTACAGAGCCATCATCAGAGACGCAGCGATCCACAAATGGAACGTGATCTGTTCGCCAAGCGTGCAGAGCCCACAATCAATCACTCGTCATGAGCCATGGTCATCACTCCACCGATCGTGCAGCGAACCCCACGGAACCAGCGTCGCCCCTGTGCGGTTCTGCGATTCGTCGCCCCCGTACACCACGAACGACTCCACCTTTCGATCCGTTGATTCGAGC
>RECD01000223.1 GCA_007694185.1 Planctomycetaceae bacterium | reverse complement strand
TTCCGTGGCGCCTTCCGCGTTCCTCAACCGGTCATCGTCGCACTCGACTCGTCCTGATCGAGCGAGTACGAGTACCGCTGCGCTGAGTACGAACGCGATGGCGAAACCTGGATGGCGTCATCCGGCGAGTGCCAAATGCCGGAATATGACCACCTTCCCGTTGTTCGTTTTGCGAACGCGAATGCCAAGACCTTGCGGAAATGTTCTGGTCATGCAAGAATAGGATCTGAAGTACGGAGGAGCCTTCTCCCCGGTACGGCTTGGCGGTCCCTTCAGGCCACAGACTGGGAGAAATGCCATGAACATCGACCAAACCACCCTCGCCTCCCGGCTCAGGGAGGCCCGCGTTGCTGCGAGCCTGACGCAGGAGCAAGTCGCCCAGGCGCTGGAATTGCCGCGTACCGCGATTGTCCAGATCGAGGGGGGAAACCGCGCTGTGAGCACTCTGGAACTGGCCAAACTCGCCCAACTCTATGGGCGGTCCATTGCCGGTTTCTTTGCCGAGGCACCCGCTTCAGAAGAGGATGTGCTGGTGGCCCTGTTCCGTGCGGCACAGGTGGAGGGGCAAGATCTCCCCTGGCAGACGGAAGTCGCCCGCTACCTGGAAATCTGTCGCGCTGGGGTCGAACTGGAGCGACTACTTGACCGACCACCGCATGTTGGCCCCCCTTCCTACGACTTGCCGCTACCACGCAATGTCATGGAAGCCTTGGAGCAGGGCAATCTCGTCGCGGAGCAGGAGCGACGCCGACTGGCCTTAGGGCACAACCCCATTCCCGATATGTCCGATCTGATCAACAGTCAGAACATCTGGGCTTCCGGGGCAGAACTCCCGGAAGACATGTCCGGCCTGTTCCTCAACCACTCCACGATCGGGCTCTGCATTCTGGTCAACTTCAGCCATCCTCGCGCCCGGAAACGTTTTTCCTACGCCCACGAGTATGCTCATGCGCTGCTCGACCGCCAGGATGCCGCCACCGTGTCGCGTGAAGAAAACCGTCGCAAACTCCCCGAAGTCCGCGCCAATGGCTTCGCCGCCTCTTTTCTATTGCCGCGCACCGGAGTCTGGGCCTTTCTCAATGCACGCTTCAAGGCCGGACCGAGCCTCATTGAGCAGACGGTTTACGATCCGGCGGCCGAGCGGAATGCCGAAGAAGTACGCGCCTCCCGTCGTGCGGCACCTCGCTCGCAGCTGCTGACCTACGAAGACATCGCCGCTCTGGCCCATCACTTTGGCGTCAGCTATCAGGCGGCACTCTTCCGCCTGAAGAGCTTAACCATTGTCAACGAAACCGAGTTCACCGAATTGCGGGACAAGGAGCAATACGGCAGGCAGTACCTGGAACTGCTGCAAGTGCTGGTGGACCTGGAAGGGCATGACGAGCGCAAGCCGGATCGAGAAATTGTCAGTCAAGTGGTGCATCTGGCCCTGGAAGCCTACCGTCGGGAGGAAATTTCCCAAGGCAAACTGCGCGACCTCAGCAAACTGCTGAATTTCTCGGCGAAAGCGTTGGTCATGTTGGCGGAGGCCGCATAGCGCTGATCCGCCTTGCGGATGAACCTCGATGAGCACGATCGACGTCATCACGGACACCAGTGTCCTGGTCAACTTTCTGGTTGTCGATCAGGCTGAGCTATTGGCACGCCTGCCCGGTCATCGCTTCGTGGTCACCGAGCACGTCCGCACCGAGATCACTGACCACTATCAGGAGCAGCTCCAGCGCCTGGAAGCAGCTTTTGCCGCCGGCATCCTCGAAGAGATTCGCGTTACCGATCTGCCGGAGGTGCAGCTCTTCGCTCAACTGACAGCCATCGGATTGGGAATCGGAGAATGCTCAGCAATTGCCGTCGCGGCCCATCGTCAGCACGCATTGGCGATCGATGACAAGCGAGCGGTGAGGAAACTCAAGGCATTCGGCCTGCAGCTCACGTTACATTCCACGGAGTCGATTGTGCTGCTGCTGATTCAGCACGCCATGCTGACGATCGCTGCAGCAGATACCATGAAGCGGGAATGGGAGCAAACCCATCGGTTTCGCTTACCCTTTGGCAGCTCTACCGAACGACTCTCCGCATCTCCCTGAGCAACCATTGGGTCACATACTTTGCACTCGCGATACGGCTAGCGCAGTTGAGCCCTCGAGCAAAGCCAAGCCGTCTGCAAAATGGCTGGCACCTTCCGAAGGCCTGGTAGCATCTCCTTAAAAACTTTTCTTAAGCATCATCAAAACTGCTGCGGGGTACTTTGTTTTTGTTCCGCCAATCGGACCGCTCCCATTCCATCAGCGCGCGATACTTTTTTAGTGCTGAAATGATGGCTTCCGTGCCTCCGACATCCGGGATGCTCCAAATAAACGAACACTCGGGACTGTGAAATTTCTGAGGCTTCTCCACCCATTGTTGGGCAAGTTCTATGCATTGCGAGAGCTGGTTCCATTGAAGCTTGGGCAGTAACTCTACTTTGTGCGCCGTCCGGTAATCATTGTGCCCTATTGCTCGGTCTCGCCATGTCTTGAACGGCCCAAACTCGGCCTTGAGGGATTCGCGGTGTTTCCGCAATTCATCAGCCAATTGGTGGTTGTGTTTTTTTAGTGTCGTAGCGAAGTGATCGAAGGTCGCGTTCCTCTTCTTACAGGTTTCTTTAGGGTCCAAAAGCCTCGCCAGAAGTAAAATCATCTGGTCCAGCATATTATCCTGGATCAGCCAGAAAAAAGCGGGAGCCGTGGCATTTATTAGGTCCACACGTTTTTTTGAATGATTGAATAAAGAACTAAATGTTTGCCACTGGTATGTAAGTGTCAACACTTCGTTGAACAAGAACGAGAACTCTTCTTGTAGCTCTTCGGGCAGGTCAGGGTTATCGATGCGCCACTGTGCCATCGCGTTTCCTAAACGGCTCATAGGGTTCAGTTCGGCTGGCCCTGTGTCGATCGCCGCCTCGTCGACAAGTCCGGAAAACGGTGTTAGCTTGAACAGCGACGCTGTCCTAGAAATTATTTTTCGGTAAGACGCCGAAGACTCCAAAGGTACGGGCGTCATGCATCAGGTTAACACAACCAGCGGTGCGCTGAAACGGATTGCGTCTTTCGCGGATTCCGGTTTGTTGCGCTCCTTTCTGCGGGTAGGTTGGCGAGTCGCCGCCGCGGTACGCTCTTTTTATCCCGACAACCGGTCAAACCTTCCGCGACAGAACGCTTCGAACAGCCGGCTCGCAAGATTCAAACAGTACCAAGGCGCCAGCCGGGTCCGGTGATGAACAGCCTGCGGGCCAGACGGTCGTGACCCGCAATGCCGGAGAAGACGTACAGCGGCACGGACGCGGTTGGCACCGACTTCGTCGCCGCGCAACCGTCGACGCCGCCGCCTGACCACCACTTCCGCAGCATCGCCAGTCCAGACCGCAGGCCTGAACCGCCCACCAGACCCTGGGCGTGGCCGATGCCATCACCCCCGGCAGGACTCTTCCGCCGGTCGCCCGACCGTTAAGCGGCCTCGTCGGCGTCGGCGTGCCACCTTGCAAACTGCGGGCTTGGCACCGGCCAGACGCTGTAATCAATGCCGATTCGTCTGTCGCCTTTCAGTGAGACAGCCAGCGCAGTTCAGCCCCAAGCGGCGGCAAACCGTCCGAAACATGGGTGGCACGTTCCGGATTCCCGGTCAGAAACATGGGTGGCACGTTCCGGATTCCCATGCCGATTCGTCTGTCGCCTTTCAGTGAGACAGCCAGCGCAGTTCAGCCCCAAGCGGCGGCAAACCGTCCGAAACATGGGTGGCACGTTCCGGATTCCCGGTCAGAAACATGGGTGGCACGTTCCGGATTCCCATGCCGATTCGTCTGTCGCCTTTCAGTGAGACAGCCAGCGCAGTTCAGCCCCAAGCGGCGGCAAACCGTCCGAAACATGGGTGGCACGTTCCGGATTCCCCGTTCCGGATTCCCTGGGTGGCACGTTCCGGATTCCCGGCACGTTCCGGATTCCCGGTGGCACGTTCCGCATCCCCGCAAATGCGGTTTTATCTAGGGTTCGAAACGGCTGAAACGACCAAAACCCCGGTTTTCCGGCGGGCTGCCGCAGTGGCTGGGCGCCGGTTAAACCCGCCGCGAAGGGCTGGCATACCGCTGCCAGGGAACGCCAGCCCCCGGTGCGGCGCTCTGTTTCCCGGCCGGGGAGGCGATGTTCCCGACCAGGGAGGCGACGTTCCCGACCGGGGAGCCGAAGTCCGCACGAAACGACCTCTTCTGCCTTCGCCCATTGCTCGGTCGGACGCGGACAACGCGTGGCCCGGTTGCCGAAGAAAAACCAAAATTACTGTTGCACCCTAATTGCATTTGCGATTCGTATTGGCTAGGATTGACCATCTCTGCTCCCCATCCCCCCGCGTATTCCACTTGCGAAAATTGGCTAGAGAAACAAAATCTCGGAGGCTACGACGCGGGCTGACGATAGTGGAGTTGTTGGTGGTGATCGCCATCATTTCGATCCTGGTCTCACTGACACTTCCGGCAGTACAGAAGGCTCGCGAGGCCGCGACCCGTGTCGTCTGTGCGAACAACCTTCGTCAGATCGGCATCGCGACCCACGCTTTTTGCAACAGCAACCGCGGTTACTTCCCGAAGTCTACCCACGACACTGATATCGAAGGTGCCTGGGTTTATACGCTCTCGCCCTACTTCGAGAACGTCGACAGTATCCGCTTGTGTCCCGTCGATCCGCGCATTGAAGAGCGTCGTGAGAATCAGGGCACGAGTTACATTTTTAATGAATACCTGTGCGTCAAAGGGCCTGATCAGGCCTTGTCGATCAATCATTTGACGTCAACTCACCGCACCATCATGGTCTTCACGGTTTCGGACACCCGCGGTACCGCGTCGTCAGAAGATCACACCCATTCGCGCAATTGGATTCGTAATCCCCTCTCGGGCAACTGGGCACGCGTGCTCGCCGACGTGAAGGCTGATCGCTTTCAGGGGGTCGGAAACCCGCTCACGCCCCGCCCATCCGCTCAGCGGACCTCCGGCTTCGCCCATTACCTATTCGCGGATGGCCATGTGGAATTGATCCCGTGCCAAGTCGTGAAGGGGTGGGCAGAGGCAAATATCAATTTCGCGCTTCCCAATCTTTGCCCTGTCGTCGAATAGTTTTTCTTACAGGTTGTCGATATGTTCCGATCGCTCCGTGATACGCTACGCCGAAAACGAAACCCCTCTAGGCGTCAACGACAAGTCCGTCACAAACACGTTTGTCGTTTCGAAGCTTTGGAACAGCGGCGTTTGCTGACCGCGGAATTGGTCAATTTTCTTACCACCGAACATACCGATCTGAATATCGGATACAGCGGTGGCAATTGGTCGTTGGGCCCCAGGGCGGATCTCGACCCGATCGTTCAGTTCGATAACAACGAAGTTGTGCTTTACGTCGGAGAGCCGGCTAGGACCGTGCGTCCCGCTAGTGCGGTTTTTGACTTCATCGGCACCGGCGCGGGTGAAGATTTCTTTCTCCTGCCTCAGTCGCAAAATACGGATCTTCTCTATCTGGGGTTTGCGTCGTATGGCGTCAACTCAAGCGACATTGACCGCTACAACGCGCAGGCAGAATCGAAGGGGCGAATAGGCACAAGCAACGCGCGGTGGGTGAAGGCTACCCTGACCGGAGTCAACCACCTGAAGCCTGACGGGACTTCGGGGGACGGTCATTTTTCGCTCTGGCAAGGCGGCCCTTTCGGCGAACCGATCGTGTTCATGTCGTCGTATGACGACGGCATTGCTAATCCTAATGCGAACGGCTTGGACGTTACGGACGGCATCTCGCCGGACGATGCCATTTGGATCTCCGCCGGCGGTCATTTGCATTACAACTTTGGTTTTTCCGAGCCCGGTCGCTATGAGATCGATTTGCGGGTGTCGGCATACTTCGGTGACGACGGGCTGACTACTCCCAACACGGCGGGATTCAGTCAGAGCGATGACATCACGCTCTACTTTTCCGTGATCAGTGCCGGTCGGTTGCAGATCGAGGAGTCGAGCTACTCCGTTAACGAAAACGCCGGCACGATCTCCGTCGATGTGATCCGCGTCGGTGGCAGTGATGGCAGGATCACGGTCAACTACGAAACCGTCGCCGGCACCGCACTGCCCGGGAGCGATTACGTCCCACAGGCCGGCACGCTCGAGTTTCTCGATGGCGAGACCCGCAAGACGATCACGATTCCGATCATTGACGACGACGTCGAAGAGGAAGACGAAACATTCAGCATCGTATTGATGGCGCCCGCTCCTGCGAATTTGGATGATTACATCATCGACGTCGAAGGGGATCCCAATGGCTTGTTGGGCGCGGTGACGACCGCCATCATCACGATCTTGGACGACGACGGTAACCTGCCGCCTGTCGCGGTCGCAGACGCCTACACCGTATCGCCCGGAAGCGTCTTGCGCGGAAACGTTCTGTTGAACGATAGTGGCGCGGACGAAAGCGTGTTAACCGCTGTCCTGGTTGCCGGCCCGACGAAAGGGACGCTGGTGCTCGATGGGAGCGGCGCTTTTACGTACACGCCCGGATCGAATTTCAACGGTAACGACAGCTTCACGTATCGGGCAAGCGACGGATCGCTGGAAAGCGCGGAAACCACAGTTACGATCAGCCTGCCCGGGGATCAGCGGTTCGCCGCCGCGCTTTCCACCGGGCACATCGACATCGGAATCGCCTTTGAGGATGACGCATGGGACCTCCATGTCCACGATGAGGATAGCGACACCGAGTACGAACCGTATGACGCCGTGTTCCATGTCAACGCGGCCGCGATCACAACGCGAACCGGCGCGTCCGCTGACTCCGCTTTCGATTTCCTCGGGGTTGCAGCGGGGCAGACATTTTATCTGCTGCCACAGTCGCCCAACCCAGACCTGATCTACCTCGGCATCGCGACCGAGGAGATCGCAAGCGGTACGTTCCTCGGCGACCAGATCGAACTCCGTCTGAAGGCGGTCAACGGGCCGGGCGACTTCTCGATGTGGCAGGCTGACGTGGCGGGTCCGAATTTGGTGATGGCAACAGCCGACGGGATCACCGGTGACGATCGACTCCTCATCGCGGCCGATACGCATGCGCATTTTAACTATGCGTTTAGCGCACGCGGCAATTACGATATCACGTTCGAAGCGATCGCTACCCTGCCAGATGGTACCCCCACATCCAGCGGTGATGTTACCTACCGGTTCGTTGTGAACTCAGCGCCGACCGCGATCGATGACGCCTACGAAGTCGCGGAAGACATGGTTCTGACGGTCAGTGCGAGCGCAGGCCTGCTGAGTAACGATATCGATCCGGACGGTGACCCGCTCGTCGCGGCCTTGGTGGACGGCCCGGCAAACGGTCACGTTACCGTTAGCCCGGATGGTTCGTTCACCTACGTCCCCAACCCGAATTTCTTCGGTACGGATACCTTCACGTACACGACGACCGACGTACGTTATCGAGTGGTCCCGCTGGGTACGCTCGGCGGCAACAGCAGCTTTGCCCTGGACGTAAATAACCACCGGGAAGTGAGCGGCAATAGCAACAACTCGGCGGTGACGGGCAACCCGCTCCAAGCGTATCTGTGGCAAAACGGAGTGTTCACCCCGCTCGGTGTGCTGGCCGGCACCGGAACCAACAATTTCAGCCGCGGATACGCCGTCAACGATGACGGAATGGTGGTCGGCGAAAGCGATAACAACGCGTCATTGGCCTATGTCTATCAGGACGGCGCGATGGTTGGCCTGCCGCGTCTGGCTGGTGACAACTTTCGCGGAGTCGCCCATGACGTGAACAATGCCGGCGTCATCGTCGGCATCTCCTCGAACGGGAGCGTAACTAAGCCGACTATCTGGATGTTCGATGGGAACGCCTACTTCCCGACGGATCTCGGCACGATATCAGGTGCTGACAACGCCACCGGGCGCGCCCGGGCGATCAACGACGACGGCCTTGTCGCGGGTCTGTCGCACAACGCGAGCGGAGTGTCCCAAGCGACACTTTGGAATGACGGCGAGATCATCAACCTGACCTCCCTCGGCAACGGAGCTCGCTTCAGCCAGGCGCTGGGAATCAACGCCACCGGACTGGTTGTCGGCTCTTCTTCGACGGGGCAGACCGTCGGCCAACTCATCGGCACCACGAGCACCACCGGCATCACCCGCGCGTTCGCATGGTCGGATGGCACGATCGTCGAGCTGCTGCCGCACAATTTTTACGGACCCGGCAACACCGGCACGACCACGAATTATCACAGCGTGGCCAATGCGGTGAATGATGCGGGCTTGATCGTCGGCAACTCGCAACGCATTGCGGGATTGTCGGCGATCGCGACGCTCTGGGTCGATGGCGCTACGATGGATTTGAACGCGTTGATCCCGGCCGACACCGGATGGACATTGCGAAGCGCTGAGGGTGTCAACGGGGGTGGAGACATCGTCGGATTTGGAGCGTTTGGTGGCTTTAGCCGAGCTTTCATGCTGGTTCCGGACGTTGTTAGCCTTCACGGGAGCCCGTTCTCCAATACGGCGACCGTCACGATCACCGTCGCCGGGACTCCTGATCCCCCCGTGGCTACCGACGATTTCTATATGGCCCTCCCACGGAACGCGGTACATGGCAATGTGCTGTTCAACGATTTTGATCCGGACGGGGACCCGCTGACCGCCAGCATTGCCACCGAACCGGCTCATGGAACCGTTAGCCTCAGCGAAAACGGTGCGTTCGTGTACACCCCCGGTCCGTCTTTCTCAGAATCGGACTCATTCACCTACACCGTGTCCGATGGGACGGGAAGATCAGACACAGCGACCGTGACAATCGGGGCCGCGTCGCGGCCGACTTTCGATGCAACCCTGATCAGAGGACATGTCGACATCGGCGTCGCATTCGGACCACATGACCATGATGACCACGACGATCATGGTCATGGGCACGGGCACGGTCACGGGCACGGGGATGACTCATCCGATCCGGAGTGGCATCTGCATGTTCATGACGAAGAAGCCGATGTGGAATACGAACCGGACCATGTTTTGCTCTATGTGGGGCGCGAAGCGATGCTCACCCGCGTCGGCGCCTCGGCCGATGCGGCGTATGATTTCCTCGGCGTACCCGCAGGAGGCACATTTTTCGTGCTTCCAGAGACCGAAAATCCCGATCTGTTGTACCTCGGTGTCGGCGGAGACGAAATCGGCGAAGGTCTGCTAGCGGGTGATGTCGCGAGATTGCAATTGGTTTCCGTTGCCGGACCGGGCCACTTTTCTATGTGGCAGGCGGGCCTGACTGCCACCACGCCAAGATTAGTCATGGCGACGTCCGATGGCATCGACGACTCAGATGCTTTCGATGTCATTGCCGGAAGCCATGCACACTTCAATTACGCGTTCAGCGAACAAGGATATTACGAAATCACCTTCGTCGCTTCGGGGATAGACGCCAACGGGAACCTGACCGAGAGCGATCAAGCGACCTATTACTTCTTTGTAACTGATGGACTCGTGCCGTTTGCGCTACCCGTTGTCGCGGGGGCTGGCGGCATTCCGGGAGTTTCCTCCGTTTCGGCACATGACCTGAACGGCAACGGGATCCTCGACATCCTTGTCGGCGCGTACGGTGCGGAGCGTGTTGTTTGGTACCCGGGGAACGGTGATGGCACATTCGGCGACGAAATGGTCGTTGATCTCGCTGCCGGCGCCCACTGGTACGTCGCCGCGGACGACCTCGATAACGACGGCGACATAGACATTTTGGTCGGCTCTTACACCGACACGTTGTCCTGGTACGAGAACGACGGGTCGGGTAATTTCACTAAGCATGTCATTTCTACCGAAACACGAGGGCCGGTCGTAGCGATCGCCGACGTCGATTCGGATGGCCGCAAAGACATCTTTGTCGCACGAGACGGCGGTACAACCCTTTACATGTTTAGAGGGTTGGCAGAAGGCGGCTTCGGCCCGCGAGAAGTCGTCTCCGATGCTTTCAGCGGTCTCGGGCACGTTTTCTTCGCGGATTTGAACAATAACGGCTTCCCCGATCTGCTTACGGGTGATTACGGCAACAGCAGGCTTTCTTGGCACCTGAATAATGGTGACGGCACGTTCGGCAGTCCGACTTCCGTCATCGGCCAAGACTTTGCGACCTTGATCGCGATTGGTGACCTGTCGGGGGACGGGCTGATCGATCTGGTTTCGCTCGAGTACGGTACCGGCGTTGTGACGATGTACCCGCAGTTGCCCAATTCGGAAGGCTTTGCCGGATTTGGCGGCAGACAGGTACTGCCGTTGAACGTCAATGCGTATGCCGTCGAATTGGCCGACATGAACAAGAACGGCCACCTCGATGTGATTGCGGGTGCCTACGGCGCACCCAACATGATCGCCTGGATCGCCAATGATGGCGCAGGAAACTTCTCCTCCCAATTGGAGATTACCACTCAGGAAGGTCAGGTGAGTTCGCTCCACGCGGCCGATCTGGACGGGGACGGCGATCAAGACCTGATCGTGGGCAGCTTCTCCAAAGGCCAGGTTTCGGTCTACATGAACAAGATCGGCGAATTCGCGACGCAGGTCGTCTCGCCTGCTCCGGGAATTTATCTGTTAGATCAAACTATCGAGGTCGGAGTTCACTTCGGATTCCCGGTGACGGTATCCGGCACACCTACGATATCGCTGAACATCGGCGGCGCCATGGTTGAAGCCGAGTATGTCTCAGGTTCTGGAACGCCCACGCTGAGATTTCGCTACCAAATCACCGCCAGTGATTCCGATAGCGAAGGGGCTCAGTTGGGCGGAACAGAAATCGATCTCAATGGCGGTTCGATTGTCGATCCGTTCGGATTTCCGGTAAACCTCACCCTGCCAACGCACCTGTTTGATGGCGTTTTGGTGAACGGCGACGCGCCGTTCGTATGGGGGGTCACCCGGGTTGATCCCCGATTAACGGAAGCCGAATCCGTTGACTTCCTCGTGACATTCAATGAAGGCGTCCAGGGGGTCGACGCGGCAGATTTCACGTTGATCATGGGCGGTCACGTTATCGACGCGATGATCACGAATGTTGCGGGCACGGGCAGCACCCGAACGGTCACGGTGGCGACCGGCACCGGTCGCGGGACGATCGGGCTGCATGTCAATCCGGACGCCAGCATTACCGACTTGGGCGGAATGCCGCTGGGGGCTGGCTACGCCGGCGGCGAGGTCTATACCGTTCGCAAAGACCCGAACCCCCAGTTGACCACGCGGTTTACGGAAGGGCACGGTGACTTCGGACCCAAGTTCGACGGACCGCATCTCGAATTGGTGGTCAAGCCGGGTAACGCCGTATATGACAATGATGAGATCGAAATCTACGGCAACGCAGACGCCCTGATCACCCGGCCGATCAACACCCCCCAATACGATTTTCTCGGCGTGCCGGAAGGCTCGGACTTTTATCTGTGGCCCGATAATGGGTCGATCGGTACGCTACCGGATTTGGGAATCAGTGGCGAGAGCATCGTCAGTGGCACGTTTGCGGCATACCACGTTGACGACCCACGAGTAAATGCCACGGCGGCGTTTTTCAAGGTGCAAATGCTGGACGTTCGCGGCCCCGAAGGAGGATATTTCTCCGTTTATAAAGAAATGCTGGATGGTCCCGTCGTTTGGATGACGAACTACCAGGGGATCGACGCTACCGATGCCATTTGGTTGCAAGAGGGTAGCCACCAGCACTTCAATTTCGCGTTCAGCGTGCCAGGTCGGTATCAGGTGGATTTCGTGGTAAGCGGATTCCGCGACATCAACGGAAACGGCGTGTACGACGCGGGCATCGACCCATACATCGAGTCTGGCATTGAGACCATCTTTTTCGGGGTCGATTATCCTACCGCAGTCGATGATCATTTTTCGATCGCGGCAGGTTCATCCGTTGTAGGCAACGTTTTGCTGAACGATTTCTTCGATGACCCGTCGGCAGATCTCACCACGACGGTCGAAACGGCGCCTTCAAAGGGCGTCCTGACACTCTCGCCCAATGGGTCATTTACCTTCGAGCCCGGTGTCGAGTTCGATGGCTCGGATAGCTTTACATACCGGCTTACCAATCCGCGCGGCGGGTTTACGACCGCGACGGTTACGCTGACCGAATCGGAGCGACCGGATTTCGATGTGGTGCTGAGATCCGGCCATATCGACATCGGCGTGGCGTTCGAAGATGGCGAATGGGATCTGCACGTTCATGACGAGACGACAGACACCGAGTACGAACCCGACGAGGCGTTATTCTATGTCGGTAGCGATGCGCTGCTGCCCCGGAATGATGACGCCGTGTTCGACTTCCTGGGTGTTCCGGGGGGGAGTATGGTCTACGTCTTGCCTGAGATTCAGAACGTCGACCTGCCGTATCTGGGCTTCAGTGCTGAAGAAATTGCTTCGGGAATTTTCATCGGCGACACGGTCCGACTGCGTCTGGCCTCCGTTTCCGGTCCCGGACATTTCTCGATGTGGCGAACCGCGATCGGTCCGTTGAACGTCGACGTGAAGATGGCAACCTCCGACGGAATCACGGAACAGGACCAGCTCGAGCTGATTGCTGGCAGCCACGCTCATTTTAATCTCGCGTTTACTCATCCGGGATTCTACGAAGTGACCTTCGTCGCGTCTGGGATCGATGCCGACGGATTTCTCACCGATAGTGGCTTAGTCACCTACTACTTCCAAGTAGGAAATACGGTGGAGTCGATCGATGTCCAGAACGGGCAATCGCAACGTTCTTACGTTCGCAATGTTGATCTCGTTTTCGGGCAAGAGGATAATCTTGACGATTTACTCGCCGAAGGACGTTTACAAATCACAAAGTTCGATTTAAATGGTGAAAACGGGGTCGATTTAGCTGCCTCAGCCTACTCGGCGAGTGTTGCCGGCGATCGCGTACGATTGGACTTTGGCGTCCAAGGGATCGGCGGCAATCGGAACAGCAACGCGGGCAACGGCTACTACCGCGTCGGTATCGACATCGACGGTGACGGCACCGCGGATGTCTTCAAGCACTTCTATCGCCTGTTAGGCGATGTGAACGGGGATGGACGAGTCGATCTTGAGGATCGGATGAGTGTGATGTCCGCGATGCGAAACCCGACCCCCGAGACCGATGTCAACGGAGACGGGGTTGTTAGCAGCGTGGACTTGACACTGGTGACCCGAGCGATCGGAACCCAAATCAAGGATGGGTTGTTGGTGGATGACTGAATTGAACGATCGTTGGCTTAACCAGAGTAAGCGCGGTTGGTCCGAATCCTTTTTATCACGAGTATGCATCATGGACTACAAATCGGTTTTTTTGCCCTGTTTGCTGATTGCGCAATTGTGGGCGACGCCGGCCGAAGCGGCGATCATCCTGTCTGTCGCGCCATCGGCGTCCACCTTCAACATCGGTGACAGCGGTTTTATCGATGTCATGATCCACAGCGATTCGGCGGATGCGTTGGATTCTTATTTGATCGGGCTAAACCTTACGGGCGGGCCGGGCGTCGTATTTTCGAGTCCTCAAAGTGAAGCGTTTTTGAGTGACGGGAACTATGTCTTTTTCGGACGCAGTTCGAGTGTGATTAACGGATTTCCGGCGACCACGGTCGGGGGCGGAGGCAGCAACGTGACCGTGGGCGATCTCACAGAAGATCCGATGTCGCCCCCAAACCCGCTGCCCTTCGTTTTGCCCGGCGCAAGCTCACCAAGTCTGTTAACGCGACTGGAGTTTGACGTGGTCGGCGCAGGATCATTCAGCGTCCACATTGATCCCTCGTCTACGTTCTCGGACGTTGATTTCAACGATTTTTCGTTTTCGTCAACCGGGGGCAGTTTTACCGCGGTTCCCGAGCCAGCCAGCGTCGTCTTCTTGGGCATCGGCACCGTCGGTGTTGGCTTGCTGCGACGCCGTAGACGGTTGAAAAATGCCTCATCCGAATGAGACAGCCTTCGGGTAGCGGACGCGTCGGACGCGTTCAAAGTATCTGCATCCGCTTGTCGCGAGGTAGGGCGAGCGGCGGATGACGGCGTACCTTAGGAAACCGTGGGCTAGCGTCCAGCGGCTGATAAAATCAGGCGCCACGCGCTAGCGTCCGGTTTCTTCGGTGGTAGATCCTGTTCTGCCGGTCGCCTTACAGGAAAGCAGGATCTCGAAAAGCGGCTCGTGCGGCGGGTGCGTTACTGGGTCAAACCCAACTCAAGATTCGTTGTCATCCGGGACCAGGATAGTGGTGACTGCCGTGCGATCAAACAGGGGCTTGTTGAAAAGCTGAGTTCCGCAGGACAGCCCGATGCGCTCGTTCGAATCGCCTGCCATGAGCTAGAGGCTTTTTACCTTGGCGATCTCGCCGCTGTGGAAACGGGGCTCAACCGTGCTGGCCTAGCTCGCCTGCAAACGAAGGCAAAATTCAGGAATCCCGACACGCTAGCCAAAGCACATCAAGAACTCAAGAAGTGCGGTACTTATCAAAAACTGTCTGGTCCCACGGCCATCGCACCCCACTTGAAGCTCGATGGCAGCAATCGCTCTCGAAGCTTCAACCCATTAGTAAATGGGCGTCCGGTTGGTGCCATCCATTTTCCGCATGGCTACCTGGGCGTCCGGTTGGTGCCATCCATTTTCCGCATGGCTACCGGAGCTTCCCGGGGAGCCCTTCCGATAGTGTCCAAATCGTGAAATGTTGATGGAAATCGAGTTGTGCGGGATGAAACCTGTTGAAGTGCTTACAGTGATAGCCCAAAGCAACAGGGTGAACGGTGGGGAGCAATCCGAGCGTGGGAACGTGCCAACGGCACATACGGTGATAGCGCAGGGCAACGCCCTGGTTTTTGCCACGTCCTAAAACGTGTTTGCCCCAACGGGGCAATCTGTGTCAGCACACGATCCGACACCATTCAGCCCGTGACGCCAAAACGATGTGGCCGCTGTTGGGCAACGAGATTTTAGACGCGTCTCAGTTCGCCCCGTTGGGGCGAGGATCGATTTTCTTGGACGTTTCCCAGGGTTGCACCCTGGGCTAGCACAGTTTGCCCCTTTGGGGCATTGAACCTCCGATTTGTCAGTACCTTACTGGATCGCATTTACGAATGAACCCACCGTTGCTGAGGTACAGGCCTTATTCTGCACCTTGGCGATAGAAAGTGACCACCAAGGCCACCGCAATGTGAATGCAATGCCACTGCACCGTAGTCGGGACGACAGGACGGCTATTGGACTTTTTGTCGCGGGCGTTCGCGGCTGGGAAGCCGGGCTGCGGCGGTGGGTGGATGACGGCAAACCAAAGGCCTTTCCGGTGGCTTACGCACACCGGCAAGTATGTGTCGCCCGCTGGGCTTGGTGGGCTTAGGAATGGCGCTTGCGGTGCCCCCTCATCCCCAACCCTTCTCCCCCGCAGAGCCGGTGGAGAAGGGAGC
>RECD01000132.1 GCA_007694185.1 Planctomycetaceae bacterium | reverse complement strand
ATATTCGTATCGATGAGGAGATGCTGGGGCGACTGCCAGACTTGTTCAGTCGGTTGCCAGATGACCGATATCGCATTTACGAGATCCGTGAAGACGGGGTGTCGCAATTGGTGACCGATGTGGTCGTCCGGGGTGGCAAGGCGGTGGAGCGGGTGTCAGTTGATTCGAATGAGGAAGAGCGGGACGAGCAGAATTGGCAGGCGGAACCACTAGGAGCCAGCCTAGGTGATGACATGAGTGTTTCGAGTCCTGTTGGGGAACCGTTGGGAGCAGTTGCTCGTCATTTGACGGGGTTGACCAAGCGCGCAGTTTGGCAGTCCGATCGCGAGTTCGGAATTCCGGCAGTCATCGCGGATGGACCCGCCGAGGAGGCACCGGAGGCACGGCTTCCCTTGGCTTACGCTTTGCGATCGATTAGGAGCGGGTCATGACGGAGAGGTTCGAGTCTGGGGGTGTCGATGCGGGGGGGCGACGCGAATGTTGAATTGCCCCCGGTGTGGCGAAGATTACAGTGAAACGGGGCTAGCGCATGGCCGGTGCCGGCGCTGCGGCCACGCGGTCAACGCGTTGATCGCCCCGAAGGCTGTTTCCCGGAGCGGGAATTCGGCAGCGATACCGGAGGAGCCGCCGGTCTTTATCCGTGCGCCGCAGGAGCCTCCGTCAAGCACCCCGGTCGGTACTCGGCCAGAGCCTTCCCAGGCCTCCAAGAATCTGGGTACGGTTCAGGCGGCGGCGATTGATGAGACGATCGTCGTCGCGGAGTCGGCGGTACCGTCACCGGTGTACACGGATTTCGAGAAGGGGATTGTCCAAACTTGGGGGGGCCAGATCGACGACGTTTCGATGGCAACCCAGACCGTGAAGGTCGGCACGGAGGACGGTGACGTCGCGCACAAGTTGATCGTGCCGCGACGAGGGGTGCGGTCCGGCGACGAGGCGCCCGGTGGTCGGCACGACTATGAGCTGATAGGGTTCATCGCCCGGGGAGCTGAGGGGATGGTTCACGAGGCACGGCAGGCCTCGCTCGATCGCACGGTCGCGATGAAGATGATCCGCCAGGAGCGGGCTGGGGAAAAGCTCGCCAGGCAGAAGTTCTTGACCGAGGCGGTCATCACGGGAAGTCTCGAACACCCCAACATCGTTCCGATTCATGATTTGGGGACGACGAATGACGGGACGCTGTTCTATGTCATGAAGCGGATCCATGGCACCCCGTGGTCTGAGGTGATTCGGGAGTGTTCCGTTCCCGAGAACTTGAACACTTTGATGCGGGTGGCGGATGCGGTCGGGTTGGCCCATTCCCAGGGTGTGATCCATCGGGACCTAAAGCCCGAAAACATCATGCTGGGTGACTTCGGCGAAGTCTTGCTGACCGACTGGGGGATCGCCCTTTGCACGGAGGCATTCGAGAAAGCCCACCAGCTCTCGTCCAGCCATAGCTTGGGCGGCACACCGGCGTACATGGCACCCGAAATGGTGACCGGACCGATCGAGAAGGTCGGTCCGGCCGCGGACATCTATTTGCTCGGGGCGATCCTTTACGAGATCGTCAGCGGGGCGCCACCGCATTGTGGCGATACCGTCATGGATTGCTTGTTGGCCGCGGCACGCAACGAGATCCGACGGTCGGACGCGACCGGTGAGTTGGTCGAGATCGCGCGGCGGGCCATGGCGACCGAACCGGAACTGCGGTTTTCGTCGGTTCGAGAGTTCCAGGCAGCGATTCGGCTGTATCAGTCTCACTCGGAAAGCGTGTTGCTCAGCGACCGAGCCAAACAAGACCTGGATCGAGCCCGTGAGTTCGAGACTTATGACGCTTACTCGGCTGCGGTCTTCGGGTTTCAAAAGGCGATCGAATTGTGGCCCGAAAACCGTCGTGCTACCAACCTGCTGGTCGTTGCCCGGTCTGAATACGCCGCCGCGGCGTTGAATAAAGGTGACTTGGATCTGGCCGCTTCGCAACTCGACATGGGCGAGCGCAAGCATCATGCCTTGATCAAGCGGATGGTGACTGCGCAGCGTGAGCGTGACTCCCGTCATCATCGTTTGGTCCAGCTCAAGCGGTTGGCCGCGTTGCTATTGATCGGGACCTTGGTCGGCGGCGGCATCTCGGTCTTGTCAATCAATCGGGCCCGCCGAGTCGCCGAAGCGAGCGAGAGAAAGGCGCTTTCGGACAAGGTCGAATTGCAAAAATCTCAAAACACTTTGGAGAAAACGAATCAAAGTTTGAGTGAGACCGTGACCGCGCTGGACACCCAGAAAAGCATCGCCGAGGAGTCGGCGGCTTTGGCCCAGCGGGAACGGGAGCGATCCGAGGTGGCCCGGCAAGAGGCGACGGATGCCTTGCGGTTGGCACGCGAGGCGTCTTACGTTTTCTCGGTCGCCTTGGCTGGAAACAGCATCTCCAACAACGCTTTTGACGACGCTTACGCGGTTTTGCGTCAGCAGCAAGCGAACCCCGACAGTTCCTGGTTGAGGCATTGGGAGTGGGGGCGGCAGATGTATCTCTGCCTAGGAGGCGATCCGAATTCCGAGCGCGGGGTCGCGGTCAAAAACTTACCGACCGGCGGAGCGACCGAAGCCTTGACGAGTTTGGCGGCGGTGATTTCTCAGCGTGGCAACCGGATGCTGGCCGCCCCGACGCTGTCGGGCAAAATCCTGTTATGGGAACAAGACGGACCGGGGTCAAAGGGCGTATGGGACGACCCTCAGGTGATCGATGGCGACGTGATGTTGCACGCGGTCGCTTTTTCCGCTGATGGCAGCTACCTGGCGGCCGCGGGTGCCGATGGGGTCATTCGCGTCCACCGGCCGGATCGCCTCGATTTGCCGCCGCAAAGTCTCGTAGGGCATCGCCGCGAAGTCTTGGCGATCGATTTTTCCACCCAACCAGACAGACCGTGGTTGGTTTCCGCCTCGGCGGATCGATCGATCAAGTTGTGGCGAGTCGATGAGGCAGACGTTGTGCGGACGCTCGTGGGGCATAGTGATTCGATCCGTTCGGTCGCATTCTCACCCGACGGAAGGCGGTTGGTTTCGGCAAGTGAGGACTTCACCGCACGCGTCTGGGACGCCGATTCCGGTGCGGAATTGCAGCGGTTCGCCGGCCACCAGGAACCGGTGTTTTGTGCCCGGTTCTCGCCGGACGGACGTTGGGTCGTATCGGGAGGCTATGACGAACGGGTGCTCGTCTGGGCGGCGGACCGTTTTCAGCCGATCGAAGCGG
>RECD01000121.1 GCA_007694185.1 Planctomycetaceae bacterium | reverse complement strand
CCTGGTAGGTATGGTTTTTTAAACACAGAGTCATAGACGGCACAGAGGGTGGATTTGGGGGCGAGGTTTTTTAAACCACTGATGGACACGGATGGTTGTGTTTGACGCTTGGGATCAGCGGGCGGCGGGAGTTGACAATGATCTTCCGAGAAAGCTCACCACTGCCGCTCCGTTGTATCCCATGGTTCTGGCGTTTCTTCGGTCTGGGTCTCGTGCTCGTGCTCAGCGTAGCGGTGCTCGTTATCGTAATCGAGCTCAGCATCATACGCTGCGACCGGCTCGGCGACACCATCGAATTTCATCGCCATCTGAGTCAACATCGCTACGATTCGATACAGCATCGCTTTCATCGCAGTATCCTCCTGAACCTTGATGCCTTTGGTCCTCACCAAAACATCCTGAATTGCGGCACACTCCAGAGCTGAACCGCGAGCGATGTCCAGAAATCGAGCACGATCTTTGAGGCTACGTTTTCCGTTGCCCTCGGCAATGTTTAGGGGGATAGATTGAGCAGCGCGAAGCCATTGATCGCGAGCATGTCGATGAAGCCCTTCGAGTGGCTGTGCCGCCTCGAAAGACCGAGCAACGTAGTCGATCGAAAGACGATACACGTCGAGTCGTTCGTGGTCGAAGGATTGCGCAGTCATCAGGGTTGGTTCCGATTACGATTACGAGCACCGTCGCTACGCGACTGAGCACGAGCACGACGGCTGGCCGCCGGAACGAGTCGATTTAGGCGGGGTAAAACCGGCTGAAGTGCTCATTTGATCATTCCTTATCCCGAAGGGATTGCAGCCATTAGCCCCGGGTCGCGCAGCGCACCCGGGGATCAGACGCAAAAACAAAGCTTTCGACCCCGCCGGGGTCGGGCGGATGTTGCTTGTCTCGTGATCCGGCGGTGTTCGCTGCGCTCGACCGCCGGCTAATTTCTTCCATCCCTCCGGGATACTTGATATCTCCAGCTTTTTCTCTGCGTCTCTGTGCCTTATCTGGCTCCCCCCCTCATTCAAACAAATGCCTCACTGCCAATTCAAATAACTCACGATTCGCTTTTTGATCTTGCGCCGAAATCTTGCCGGCCCGGTGGTCCATCAATTGCAACTGGACGACCCCCGGCATCGACTTGGGGCCGTCCTGCATGCCGATCCCCAGACGCCGCACCAAGCTCGACAGCGGCATGCCGAAATAGGGCGGTGGCGGCACCACGCCCCCTTCCGGGTTCACGCAGAGGTAGAGCACCTGAGCCGTGTCGACCGGTTGCCGCTCCAGGCTCAATTCACACGCCGGCCAATCGGTTGATTTCGGGATCGCCTCGAAAGTCCGCATGTCGCCGATTTGCCAGCCGACCCCGCCGTAGCAGACGGCCAGGTCGTGCCAAGCGTCGTACGGCCCATCCAGGCTCAATCCCACCGACCGCTTGCCGTTGTGGTATTGCCACACCACGCTGATCATGCCACCGAAGACGCTGTCAGGACCGCGGGTTTCGGTCCGAAATCCGCTGCGATGCCACTGCCCCAATTGCGACGGCATCGACGATTCGTCCAGGCTTTCCAGATCGAGCACCATCCACTCGGCCATCTCCTCGATCGGGATCGGCTTGACCGGTTGGGCTTCGAAGCGAAACAGCAGTCCGCCGAAGATCACCGCGAAAGCGGCGGCGCCACCGACCAGCGAATAGACGACTTGTCCGCCAACCGCCTCATCCAGCCAATCGGGCTCGGGCGTTTCGGACGGCTCCGCGCCGACCCCCGGTTCGACCAACGCCGTCGGCCGCAGGTAGCGAATCAGGTGATCGGTGCTGAGCGCCAGCAGGATACCGCTGGCGAAGGTCGCCAGGCCGAGCAATTCGTGCAGGGTCGTCCCCGAGGTATCGACCCCCCACCGAGCCTGGGCGAAGACGGTCACAAACACCCGTCCCGCGTTGGCGACGACGACCCAGACCAACATCTGGGCGACCAGGACCAGTACCCGGCGGACGCTGTAATCGCGCAGCACCCCATAACCGATCCCGACCGCGATCGCCGCGAAGACGCTGTTGATGCCGCTGCACGCGTCCTTAACAAAATACTCGTGGTCGGTGGTCAAGATCGCCACGCCGGTCGTCATGTGCAGCACGCCGCGGTAATCCAACCAGGCGCTCGCCAACCAGGTGGCCAATTGCTGCAAACCCACGACGAACCAGGAGTCGAAATTGACCGGCAGCGGCAAGGCGGCGACCAGCAGCAGCAGCGGCCCTTTCCAAATCCACGGCCAACGTCGCCCGCCAAACAATTGGATCAAAGCGAACAAGCAGGCGATTCCGCTGACGCTCGCCAACCAGCGGCTCGGCAGGATGAAGACGAGCGTTGTCATCAGCACCGCCAGTCCCGTCGCGATCAGCACCCGTGGCGTCACGGTCGGGAACCAGGGTGGCGGGTCCAGGCGGAACCGGTAGGCGGCCAATCCGCCGGCGGCCAGGATCAGCAGCGGAAAGTGCTGGTAATGACCGCGGCCCAGCATCCAGCCGGCCAGGGCGATCAGCGGGTAGATGAGCGCCAGCAAGCAGAGAGCCAGCACCGCCGCGACCAGCTTCGATTCCGACGACCACTCCGACAGGGGCGGCGGGGCGACGGCGCGCGGCCTTTCCGGCCGATCCGGCAACGCCGCATCGGAAGGTCGAGATTCGATAGGAGGGTCCGAGGTAGCCACAGACATCAATATCGTCGCACCCGAAGACGATCAATCATGCAAATACCCAGTAGGCAGGCGGTTCGAAGCCCAGGGGACGACAGCTGATCTTGTTTTCGAAACACAGAGTCACAGAGGCCACAGAGAGGGGACGGTGAGCTTTATTCGCTAGCCCGGAGGGCGGCATATATCTGCCGGGGTGCGTGAGCCCCCGGAAAAGAGCCAAAAATCCAAAAAGCCCGGAGGGCGACACACCGGAGATTTCTTTGCCACAGAGGGCACCGAGTTCACAGAGAGATGGGTAATCGGGAGGTTTGGTTACGGAGCCCGGCGGGCGACACATACTTGCCGGTGGTGTAAACCACCGGAACTGATGAATAGGGACAGCAAAGCCCGGAGGGCGACACATCTCAGAGCGCAATCGGTCGATTCCATTTTTAGCCACAGAGGGCACAGAGGGAGGATTCTGTCTTCTTCACGCCTAATGAACCCCGTTCAGCCCCGCTGTTTCTTCTCTGTGTGCTCTGTGACCTCTGTGGCAAAACCCAACCTACTCCCCCTCCTGC
>RECD01000012.1 GCA_007694185.1 Planctomycetaceae bacterium | reverse complement strand
GCCACCCACCTTCCGCGATTGGCGGCTTTGGCCGGGCGTTCGCCGACGGCGGTTCGTGATATTCACCGAATTTTCCCAACCGCGCCTCTTTCGAGCCTCGGGAGCATCCCAGGTCGACTCGTTCGGCGACAGTTGACGTGGGGGGCGCGGTGCCGCTCCCCAGGCACCGCCTATGCGGGTAAATTGCGGCTTCCCTTGAGACCTGCGGCTAGGGGATCTGTCCTTAACTCCCTCGGCCGACCACGCGTCTCCCTTCACGGCCGACTCGATCCGTCCCTGCGCGGACCGGATCGATCGCTCATCGTGGCCCGAACCGCCCGCAATCGTCGCCCACCCAACGCACCCCGAGCAGGAACCCATGCCCAAAGCGATCCAGGAATCGGAATCCGCGAGCTGTCCTGACGGTGATCCGTCCCCGCCCTGGCGGGTTATCGGTGCGGCGGGGCCGACCGGACCCGGTCAATGCGGCTCGCGCGCGGGAGGCGTCTGAGCATGGACCAAGCGACCCACAACAAGATCGTCTCGTTCATTTGGGGCATCGCCGACGACGTCCTGCGGGATCTCTTCAAACGCGGGAAATACCCCGATGTGATCCTGCCGATGTGCGTCATCCGCCGGATGGATGCCGTCCTCGAATCGACCAAGTCGGAGGTTTTGCTGACCAAAAATTTGCTCGACGAGGCGGGGATCACCGAACAGCGTGCCGCCCTCTGCGATGCGGCCGGTCAGGCGTTTTACAACACGTCGAAGTTCACGTTGCGCGATCTCACCTCCCGCAGCAACCAGCAGCAGTTGCTGGCCGATTTCGAGGATTACTTGGACGGCTTCTCGCCCAACGTCCAGGATATCCTCGAGAACTTCAAGTTCCGCAACCAACTCCCGACACTGTCCCGTTCCGATTCGCTCGGCACGTTGATCAGCAAGTTCCTCGATCCCGACATCGACCTGTCGCCGACCGGCATCGATAACCATTCGATGGGAACGGTGTTCGAGGAACTGGTTCGCAAGTTCAACGAGGACAACAACGAAGAGGCGGGCGAGCACTGGACGCCGCGCGACGCGGTTCGGCTGATGGCCAACTTGGTGTTCCTGCCGATCGAGAACGAGATCAAATCGGGGACCTACCTGCTGTACGATTGCGCCTGCGGCACCGGCGGGATGTTGACTGTGGCGGAGGAAACGCTGGCCGACATCGCCGCGAAACATGGCCGGCGTGTCAAATCCCTGCTGTATGGCCAAGAGATCAACCCCGAAACCTACGCCGTTTGCAAGGCGGACATGCTGCTGAAGGGGGAAGGTGAGAACGCCGAGCACATCGTCGGGGGGGCGGAGTGGTCGACGCTCGCGCACGACGCCTTCCCGGCTCGGGAGTTCGATTTCATGCTCGCCAACCCGCCCTACGGAAAAAGCTGGAAGAAGGACCTGGAGTCGATGGGCGGCAAGGACGGCATGCGCGACCCGCGGTTTCGGGTGATGCACGACGGCGAGGAATTGTCGCTGGTGACCCGTTCCAGCGACGGCCAGATGCTGTTCCTGGCCAACATGGCGTCGAAGATGAACGACAAGTCGGCGCTCGGCAGCCGGATCGCCGAGGTCCACAACGGCTCGTCGCTGTTCACGGGCGACGCCGGCCAGGGCGAAAGCAATATCCGACGCTGGATCATCGAGAACGATTGGCTCGAGGCGATCGTCGCCCTGCCGCTGAACCTCTTTTACAACACCGGCATCGCCACCTACATCTGGGTGTTGACCAACCGCAAACCGGCCAGCCGCCGAGGAAGGGTGCAACTGATCGACGCCTCGCAGTGGTACAAGCCGCTCCGCAAAAACCTCGGCAAAAAGAATTGCGAGCTGTCTCCTGAGGACATCGAGCGGATCAACCGCACGTTTCAAGAGTTCCGGGAAACGCCCGAGTCCAAGATCTTCCCCAACGCCGCCTTCGGCTACTGGAAGGTCACCGTCGAACGCCCGCTGCGGCTGCACAGCCGATTGTCGCCCCAGGCCATCGAGTCGCTCCGTTTCGCGTCGGGGGACGAGGAGATCCGCGCGACGCTCTACGACGAATTCGGGCTCGACCTGTTCACCAACTTCGCCAAAATCCTGCCGGCGCTCGAGCGGCGGTTGAACGAATGGGGAAGCCCGGACGAGGACCCGGATGACGACGACACGGGCGGCAAACAGAAAGGCCTGCCGGAAAGAACTCGCAAGAAACTGCTCGACCCGAAAAGCTGGGCGCGCGAGGCGAGGCTGGTCGAGATCGCGACGGTGCTCCGCGACATGCTGGGCGACGGATTGTTCGAAGACCACAACGTCTTCCGCGACCTCGTCAACGACGCGCTCACGAAGGCGAAGCTGAAGGTGCCGGCCGCGGAATTGAAATGGCTACTCCGCGCCGTCAGTTGGCGAGAGGAGTCCGCGGCGCCGGTGATCGCGAAACTACACAAACCGGGCAAGGCGAAGCCCGATCCGCTGCACGGCCGATACGAAGTCATCCTGAACGGGAAACCGGCGGTGGCGGAATACGAGCCCGACGCGGACCTGCGCGACACCGAGCAAGTACCGTTGCTGGAAGAGGGCGGGATCGAGGCCTTCGTCCGCCGCGAGGTGCTGCCATACACCCCCGATGCCTGGGTCAAGGAAGACGCCACCAAGATCGGCTATGAAATCAGCTTCACGCGGCACTTTTACAAGCCACAGCCGCTCCGCACCTTGGAGGAGATCAGCGCCGACATCCTGGCCATCGAACAGGAAGCGGAGGGGCTGCTGGACGGGTTGCTGAAGGGGATAACGCGTTGAACGACGACCAGCAGCGGGGGCTCGCGCGAAGCCGCGAAGACCGCGAAGCGGAAGATCAACGAGAGCTGAACGTTGAGGAGATCTCGGCGATCGTGGTGGATTGCGCATTCCATTTGCACGTCGATCTCGGGCCGGGCTTGCTGGAGTCGGTGTATGAGGCGGTTCTCGCTAGAATCCTGGCAGAGCGTGGTCTTCGGGTCGAACGACAAAAGGCGGTCGTGTTCGAGTATCAGGGCATCCGATTCGATGACGGATTGCGGGTCGATTTGCTGGTCAACGATTGCCTGATCATCGAATTGAAGTCGGTGGAGGCCTTGAAGCCGCTGCACAGCAAACAGTTGCTGACCTACCTGCGGTTGCTGCAAATGCCACTCGGACTGCTCATCAATTTTGGCGCACCGACGTTCAAAGAAGGCTGCAAACGGCTAGTCAACAACCATCAAAACTTCGCGTCTTCGCGCCTTCGCGCGAGGGAAAAGACGGGTGGCGCGCGAAGCCGCGAAGATCGCGAAGCAGGAGGACTGTCATGAT
>RECD01000013.1 GCA_007694185.1 Planctomycetaceae bacterium | reverse complement strand
TCAGTTGGTTAGAGCGCGTCGCTGATAACGACGAGGTCCCAGATTCGAGTTCTGGCACGCCCACTTCGCCGAATTTTCGCCGCCTGCGGGCAACCGCAGCGACATGGTTGGCGGCCCTCGACGAAGCCCCCTATACGGGCGGCCGATGTCGGAAAACGGTCGATGTCGAAGAAGATGTCAGTTCGAATCGTGCGAGCGATCGTGATCGCAGACACGGGGGTGTAGCTCAGTTGGGAGAGCATCTGCTTTGCAAGCAGAGGGTCATCGGTTCAAGTCCGTTCACCTCCATCTCAGAATCACCGGAAACACGGGGAAAAACGCCATTTTTCTCGTGTTTTCCGCTGGTCCTGGGTTTTTCTTTCCGGTCGTTGCCGTCGGTTGCGTACCGTTTCTGTGCCGTATTTTGCACCACCTGGCGCACGGATTGAGCCGCATTTTGCACCACGTCGGATGTCGAGTTTTGGCACCAGCTTCAAAATCGGCATCGGTCACCAGCAGGCCATGTTTGACCGCCACCACCTCGGTCGTGGCTGATCCAGCCCTTCGGTTCGACGGAGTGATGGAATTCTGCTGCGATGATCGTTCGTTCGCGTGACGCAGTGGCCGTTTCGTTTGAAACAAAAGCCCGGGGGGGCGGCTGCCGCTTTTCAGAATCCCCGCTTTTCGGAAGCTTTTGCAAGCGCTCTCCATGTGGTCGGCCGCGGGGAACTGCGACCGCCTGCGAAACGCGGTAACCGGTTGCACACTTTCCGCTGCATCCAGCCCGTCGGGTTGCGATGACGCGTCCGTCGCTTCTCATTCCGGTCGCTTTCGTTTCTCCGCACGCATCGACTCAAGCTCCCGCATGAGCGGCCGCCAGTACACGGCGTCAGCCTGCATCTCTTGCAGCCTTTCTCTCTCGAGTTCCTGCTGGAGCGCGGTCCTGCTAGCTGACATCGTTTCCACCAGCAACGGTCGAATCGGAAGCATTTCCCGAAGCAAATCGGGATGCTCCGCCGCAACTCGAATCAGCACTTCGGGCGTTCTCGACTCCCGCAGCCAAAAGCGGCATCGATCGTCTGTCGGCTCACTGCGATTCTGATCGTAATGGGCGTCAACCAAGCGCCGGATCATCGGCCAATCCTTGTCTCGCTGAGTCTTCTTTGCACGCACGAGATCTTCGATCCCTAACAGCTCGTAAACCGCTCCCGACGCGTCTTCGATCGTGGTTCGTTGTTCCCACAGCTCGTCGAACGCACCGCAGCCTCTCATCTTCGTCATGACGTCAAGACGAATGCCCGTCGCATCGGGGTGTTGACAGCGAAAGTGGATGACATGGCCACGATCGAGGTGCTGCCAGTCCATGGGTGGCACGGCGATGCATTCACCTTGCAGCTCCCGGATCGCGCTAGTCAGTTTGGCGAAGTTTCGCTCGTCAGAGAGTACGGCGATGTCGCAGTCGCGGCTAAACTCGGCCGCGCCGTAAAACACGCACGCTTGACCTCCCATAAGCAGGTGCCGAACCTCGTGGGAGGAAAGCGTCGAAAGGACTTTGAGGATCGGGTTCGGGATCAAGAGTGCCTCCGACTTGCAGGTAAAACTGCCACATCTTCATCGATTCTGCCCACCGCTCTTGTGGCGTGAGCCGATACCATTCGATCCATGAATCCTCATGGTCGCGGGCTTCGTCTAATCGGCGTTGGCGTTCATCGGATGACATGTCTTCGCCGTGGAAGGCTGTTGTCTGGGGGCCTTACCGAGGCCGGCAAGCTACCTGCCAAGTCTGCGGGGGGCCAATGACGGTAGCGTCAGGGATTGGCTTGCGGCCGAAGCCGACTGAGTTGGCCCGCGTGTCAACCGTGTTGGCCCGCGTGGCAGCTCAAAACCACCACAAAAACTACCACCGACGCCAGAAGCCAGGGGAAAGAAACCGGCCACAAACCAAATCAGCCAATGCAATAAACCCGGTAAATGGCTGAATTTGTCTCGCACAGACTATCGCTGACTTGCCCTTAAGCTGCCCGACTAGGGAACGAACATCTTAGCGAAACACGGGGAAAAACGCAAGTATCGGGCGTGGCGGTGTCGCCGGCGGTGTCATCGGCGTTTGCGCACGATGCAGCGACTGCCGAACTGCTGGCAGCCTGGGAACAGCTCGATGCAGCCGACCGCGATCACCCGCTGGCGGTCGCCGTCGGCAAGTTCTTGGCCCAGCGGGAGGTGATCCAATGAGCAGCGAACACCTCGATCAGCGGGCGGTTGAACTGTCCAAGCGTTTGACCGCGGCCCTGGACTCGGGAGACGTCTCGAAGGCCTTGGATTTGATGGCTGAGCTGCGGCCGATCTACTTGGCCGCATGGAACGAGGCAATCCACGGCGCGGCCCACGGCGCGGCCCACAGCGGCGACAACAGCGGCCTTGGTGGACGGCAAGCTCGTTGCGGCGAGGATGGCGTCAGCGTGTCGGATCTGCTGATGCTCGAACTGAGCGAGTACCGCGCGGGACTGATCGATTGACGGCACGGCCCCGGTGGAACCAGCGGTCGCTCCCGGCCAGTCGACCGCTGGGATTCCGGCGGCTCCGTTTTTGCTGCGTGGCTGGTCGACCGACACGCCGTCAGTTTGCGTCGCTGTCCACTCGCTACGGCGTTACCGGCCTGATGCGGTGCCGTTTCGCGGCCGTATCGGCTCTGGCGGTGGCGTGATCCCGGTCGTCACCGTCCCGAAGCCCCGGGTGACAAGCTGTCATCTGGCCGCACCCGACATGTCAGCTGCGGTCAGACGGCGTTGGACGACCATTTGATTCTGTCACAAGCGATCGATGAAACGTTGCAGAGCCGAAGGTCGAGATCCTGGCCCGATCACCGGATCGGACGATCTCGCCCATGGAAGCGGCCAATGCTTTTGGCTCGCGTCGCGGATCGGTCGCCGCCAAACCGACCGCAGAGCATGACTAAACCAGAAAGCGGACTCTGGCCTACCGGCATCAACCGGGGCAACGACCGCCGGGATCGTCGGTGAGATCGGATGGCCTCCTGGGCGGCCCAGCGTTTTCCCGAGTTCTTCCGGGGATCGACGATACGGTGCTGCCCGCGACGATCGTCAAAGGATCTGGCGACCGATCGTCACCGAGCGTCCCATTCGCCGCGTCGGCTGCGACCAGCAAGCAGGGTGCGGCGGGAGCGATCGCCACGTCTCGCCAGTTTGCCTTGGTCCGCTGATGAAACGCGCTGACAGCTCACAGGGGGCCCCAAGGCGATCCCGGAAACTTTCCCGCCGATCCGCTGGTGAAATCGCCAGGTACTTAGTTACCCGCTCCAGGTCTCAGTCAAAAATTTTTAATAACCAATTT
>RECD01000014.1 GCA_007694185.1 Planctomycetaceae bacterium | reverse complement strand
GCTAACGCGCCGAATCCGATCAGACGTCAGCTTCATTCCTACCGGTCACTTTTTTCGCTCATTGGCAACCGATCGCCACGAACTGGTGCTCGGATTCGAATCGCCGATTACGATGATGGGAAAACGACTGCTGCCCCTGACCGAACGATCCTTGTGCAACGGCGGTTATGGACGTACCAATGTAACTCGTCCGGCCAATTCGGGCGCGAGGCGATGACAGTTAAGCAATGAGCGATAAAAAAGTGTCCGGTACCTTTTGTGCAAAGCATCCGGAGGGCGAGTTCCTCGCAAAAGGTACCGGACACTTATTTCTCGCACGATCCTGAGATGGATCGCGTCGCGAGTCAGACTTGTTGCCTGCGATCCGTGAAATCGATTTTACATACCTATTCCAATTCCCTTCCATCGGACACAATCGAGTGGCGACTTCCGACATTTCCGGATACAAATTTGAAGACGCCGAGTGTGGCTGCGCTCATGATTACCTGTTGCCGGCTATCGAACATGCTCTGATGGAGATTTCGATTGCAGAACCACGGGCGTTCGACCTCGGATGTGGCAACGGATCGGTGGCCAAATGGCTTGCGCAGCGCGGTTACACGGTCTGTGGCGTTGACCCGTCGGAAGAAGGGATCGCCACTGCCAAACGGGCTTATCCGGAACTTGACTTGAGAATCGGCTCGGCTTACGACCCGTTGTCGGAGCAGTTCGGCAGGTTCCCCCTGGTCATCAGCCTGGAGGTTGTCGAGCATGTCTACGCCCCCCGCGATTACGCCCGTTGTGTCCAGAGTTTGCTGACCGATGGCGGTCACGCTCTGATCTCCACGCCGTATCACGGGTATTGGAAAAACCTTGCCTTGGCAGTGACAGGCCAAATGGATCGCCATTATTCCGCCCTTTGGGACCACGGCCATATCAAGTTTTGGTCGCCCAAGACGATCACGCAACTCCTGAATGAAGCCGGGTTGGAAGTGATTCGTATCGCCCGCGTCGGAAGAATCCCGCAATTGGCCAAGTCGATGTTGGTGATCGCTCGGAATGGAAGTCGGTGATGGACCGATAAACGGACGATGTTCGATTGATTTCAAGTGTTTCCGGCTTACCTGCGTTTGCCCTTTTGGCAACCGATCGGTTCGCCAGTCGTGCGATACAACGCTTCGAATTCATATTTCCCAAGACGCAGCGGCGGTGACGGATGAGCTATCGATTGTTGATCACGGGCGGATGCGGGTTCATCGGATCGAACCTCGTTCGGTACCTGCTCGATACCGAACCGGAAATCCGGCTCTGCAACCTCGACGCGCTCACCTATTCGGGAAACCCTGCGAACCTGCAGGATCTGGCGGGACACCCGCGGTATCGCTTCGTCCATGGCAACATTCTCGATCGGCCGTTGGTCGAGGGGCTGCTCCGTGAAAGTGATGGCGTCGCCCATTTGGCGGCCGAAAGCCACGTCGATCGGTCGATCCTCGATTCGCGAACCTTTGTCGAATCGAACGTGCTGGGGACGCAAACGCTACTGGACGCGGCGCGCACCGTTTGGGGGCGCGGGTCGGGCAAGCGTTTCTTGCACGTCAGCACCGACGAGGTTTATGGCTCTCTGCCGCTCGATCGGCCGGATCTCAAATTCACCGAACAAAGCCCGCTGCACACCAATAGCCCCTACAGCGCGAGCAAGGCGGGGAGCGACCTGCTGGCCCTGGCCTATCATCAGACTCACGACTTGAACGTCGTGATCACCCGTTGTTCGAACAATTTCGGACCCTACCAATTTCCCGAAAAGGTGATCCCGCTGTTCGTCACGAATTTGTTGGAAGGGGAACCGGTGCCGCTGTATGGCGATGGGCTGAACGTTCGTGACTGGTTGCACGTCGTCGACCACTGCGAGGCGCTGTGGCGGGTATTGCGTGACGGTCGGTCGGGCGAAGTTTACAACATCGGCGGCAACAACGAACGGTCGAACCTGGAGTTGACTCGAACCATTTTGGAACTGCTCGGTAAGGACGAGCGGTCGATCCGATACGTGCCGGATCGGCTGGGGCACGATCGACGGTATGCGATCGATGCCGGCAAAATCCGTGAGGAAATCGGTTGGGAACCGAGCCGTTCGGCATGGCCCGGCGCTTTGGCAAAAACGATCCGGTGGTATGTCGAGCATCCCGATTGGTGGCGGGCGGTTCGTGAGCGAAATCGCCAACGCGACCTGGAACCGGCGGAGGCAGCGCCCGCCGCCCCTGTGGCCGCTTCCGGTCAGCGGTCATGACCGTTCCCGTCACAGTGGTGATCCTGACGCACAACGAGGCCCAAAATCTGCCCGGGTGCCTCGATTCGTTGGTGGGATTTTCGGGCGACATCGCCGTGTTGGATTCGGGGTCGACCGACGGGACGGAGACAATCGCGGCCGAACGGGGGATCACGGTTTACCGGAATCGGTTCCAAGGCTTTGGGGAGCAACGGAATTGGGCGATCGATCGGATCCCGCATCGCTATCCGTGGACGCTGCATTTGGATGCGGACGAGCGGGTGACGCCCGAGTTTTGCCTGGAGGTGGGCGAGACGATCGCACGGGACCCGTCGGAAGCGGGCTTCTTCGTCCCCAGCAAGCTGATGCTCGGCGGCCGTTGGTTGCGCTACGCAGGGGGCTATCCGCTCTATCAGGTGCGTCTGTTCCATCGCGAGCGGCTGAGGTTCGTTAACCAGGGGCATGGCCAGCGGGAGGTGACGAACGGTGTGCTGGGGTATTTGCGCGAACCCTACCTTCACGACGCCTATTCGAAGGGGTTGGTCGAGTGGTTTGCCAAGCATGCCCGGTATGCGGCGGAAGACGTGCTGGCCGCGGAAACGGAGCGATTCGGTTGGCGGCGTGACCTGCCGGCGCTGTTGCGGGCGGACCGCGTCGGGCGGCGTCGGTTGTTGAAGCGGTTGAGCAATCGGCTACCGTGCCGAGTCTGGCTGCGTGGTTTCGAAGTGTTGGTCTTGCGTCGCGGCCTGCTCGACGGCCGAGCGGGGATCACCTACGCGAGGATGCTGATGGCCTACGAATCGATTTATTCCACGTTAAGATCCGCCCGAGCGCTCGGAATCGATTTGGATCCGGTCCAGGGAATCGCCGATGATGTCTCGGAAAGTGAACCGGGGGTGGGGTAGAGTGACGGGTATGGTTTGCGCTGTTGGTGTGTGAGCGGCGAGGGCTTGGGCTGGGGAGGTGGGTCGGGTCACACGCAAAGGCGAGAAGAAAGAAGGCAACCGCTGATCGGGGGCGGTATTGAAACACAGAGTCACTGAGATCACAGAGAGGGGGTTTATCGGGGAGTTTGGTTCGGAGCCCGGCGGGCGAC
>RECD01000015.1 GCA_007694185.1 Planctomycetaceae bacterium | reverse complement strand
TACGCTCGCGTCTTTGCGAGTGCGCGCCGCTGGGCGAGTGACAATCCGGATACCGAGCCCGATGCCGCGACCGCGTCGCTGTTGTCAGTGCTCTATGGTCTCGGTTCGCCTTGCGAGATTCCTGACGAATCGATCGTCGAGATCGAGCTGATGATGGACATCGGCAGCACTCAGGAACTCTGGAAATTGCAAGCCGAACTCGATCGCTGGGTGATCGATTCGCCTGTCGACGATCGTCGGGCGAGGATTCTGGTCGATCGCGAGCGGCCGGTCGAAGCGAGGATTTTTCGCCGCGGCAACCCGCTGCGAAAAGAGGCCTTCGTGCCTCGGCAATTTTTGAGCTTGCTATCCGCCGAAGACGCAGCCCCGTTCGCCGACGGCAGCGGCCGAGCCGAATTGGCGCGAGCGATCATCGACCCTGCCAATCCGCTGACCGCCCGCGTGATCGTCAACCGCGTTTGGGGACATTACTTCGGCCGCGGGCTGGTCGACACCCCGAGCGACTTCGGGTTGCGGGCCTCGGCACCCTCTCACCCCGAACTGCTCGATTGGCTCGCGTCGCGACTGATCGAGGAAAATTGGAGCCTCAAGAATCTTCACCGACGTATTTTGTTGTCAGCGACCTTTCGCCAAGCCAGCGATGGTCCCGGCGATCCGGCGGTCCGGTGGCGTGCGGAACAGTCCGATCCGGGAAATCATTTGCTCTGGCATTGGCAACCGAGACGGCTGACGTTCGAAGAGATGCGAGACAGCCTGATCGCGGTCACCGGTGGGCTCGATTTGCGAGTCGGCGGCAAGCCTGACCCGGGGCAATGGGGTGCTCCCTTCTCGGATCGCCGTACCCTTTACGGGACGGTCGATCGCCAATTCCTGCCGGGACTGTTGAGGGTTTTCGACTTCGCGAACCCTGACCTGCACATCCCCCAGCGGTCCGAAACGACCGCGCCTCAACAATCGCTCTTCTTTCTCAATCATCCGCTGGTGATCGATCGCGTCGACCGCTTGATGCGAAACTTGACCGATCAATTTCCCGGAGATGATCCGGCGGCGACGCAGCGCCGCGTGGATGCGTTGTTCCGAGCCGTCCTGCTGCGTGAACCGAGCCCCCAGGAAGCGGCCGAGGCGATGGAGTTTCTTGCTCACGCGGCATCGGACACACAGCCGTCCGGGCCACCGACCGCCGACGATTGGACTTACGGATACGGCAAGCTCGACGAAGCGACCGGCGCCACCATCGGCTTCACCCCGCTGCCTCATTTCAACGGCGACGGCTGGCAAGGTGGTCCCCAATACCCCGATGCCAAATTGGGCTGGGTGCGGCTGGATGCCACCGGCGGACATCCGGGCAACGACCTGGCGCACGCCGCCATCCGCCGCTGGACCGCCCCCCGCGACATGACGATCGAGATCCGTTCGGAGTTCAAGCACGAACCGCCTCAAGGTGACGGCGTGCGGGCCGCGATCATTGCCGGCGTCGTTGATCAGTCCGACGACGCGGCAGGGCAACCGGCGTCCTCGGCCGACGGTTCGCAACGAACGGGGATCTTGGCCCGAGGCGACTTCCACCAATCTGCCGGATCGCTCGAAGTCGAACGGTTGACGGTGACGGCGGGCCAGACGATCGATTTCCTCGTCGACATCGGCGACGGGTTGGCTTACGACCAATTCCTATGGCGAATCCGGCTGTCGGAACTGCCGGCGGAGGATTCCGTCGTTACGCTTTGGGATTCGCAGCAAGATTTTCTTGGTGACAGCACCCGACTGCTCACCCCTTGGCAACAATTGGCGCAGGTGCTCCTGTGCACGAACGAGTTCCTGTTCGTGCCGTGACCGCAGGCTGCAAGTGGTCGGGCAAACGGAAATCGTTTGCGCTCACGCGAGCACTCTCGATCCGTAGCGACCTTGCCGCCCGCTCTTGGCCGATTCACGTTCCCGCTGTCCGTCGAAAGGTCGCTTCCTGATGCAGCTCCGCTTCATGCAGATTTTCCTCCCGCCTGGTCAGGAGGAGGCATCCGCCGACCTGTTGACCGATCGCGAGATCCTCGGTCGTTGGCGAGACACCGACGCGGACCAAGTCGTCCTGAATTTGCTCGTCCCCGCCGAGGAGACCGAGCCGATCATGGATGAGTTCGAACAGGCGTTCGGGAATCAGAAGGGGTTCCATGTCGTGCTGTTCCCGGTCGAAGCCGTCTTGCCCCGGCCTGTCCGAGACAAACCGTCCGAATCGGAAGGCGAGGACGCCGAAGGGAAAACAGAAGGTGCTGACAGCGAGGACGAGTCGGAGGAGGAATCCGACAACAACGGCAGCCGGATCAGTCGCGAGGAGTTGTACGCAGAGGCAGACGACTGCTTGGGAATCGATCGCGTCTTCCTCGGCTTGACGGTCCTGTCGGCGATCGTCGCCGCGATCGGGCTGATCCGCAACGACGTCGCGGTGATCATCGGGGCGATGGTCATGGCACCGCTGCTCGGACCCAATATGGCGATGGCCTTAGCGACCACGTTGGGTGACACCGATCTGCTTCGCCGGGCCCTGGCCACGAACATTACCGGGATGCTGACGGCGTTCGTTTTCGCGGTTGGCGTAGGGGCCATCTTTTCGCTCGACGCCGACGTCCCCGCGATCGCGGCTCGAACCAAAACCGATTTCGGCGACGTGGTGCTGGCGCTGGCGGCCGGCACGGCGGGCGCCCTGGCGTTCACTCGAGGCCAAGTCGGGGCGGTGATCGGCGTGATGGTGGCGGTCGCCTTGGTCCCGCCGATCGTCACCTGCGGGATGCTGCTCGGGGCCGGCAAACTCACATTCGCCTCGCACGCATTCCTGTTGGCGGCCACCAACGTGATCAGCGTCAACCTCGCCGCCGTCATCACCTTCTTGGCGCAAGGGGTCCAGCCCCGCAGTTACTGGGAAGCCAAGAAAGCCAAACTGGGAGTCCGTCGGGCTGTGGTGATGTGGACCATTCTGTTTTTGGGATTGATTTTCGTCCTGTGGATCGGTCGGGTGACGCTGCCAACGTGATCCGGCAGTCGCCCTCGTTTTTGTTTGCCGCAGTCCCCGCTGGTCCGCACGACAGCACGCGGCCGCGCGTCGATCGACCGCGCATCCCCTGCTCGCGATCAGCGAAGCGGCGCCTGTCATCGTAATCGCCGGGGGGCACCGGCAACGGTGGTCCGAACCGCGGTACACCGAAAATGGCAAGTGGCTGGCGATCGTCTGCCCGATGCTGGGGCATGACGGCGACATCGTCTGGCGATGGAGCCCTCGCGAAACGGGCGAAGGTTCAGGCGACCAGCTGGGTTGATGGCCCGTTGAGACGCAAGGTGCTGCCACCATCGGACGCACGGGCTTCAACGCACGGGC
>RECD01000213.1 GCA_007694185.1 Planctomycetaceae bacterium | reverse complement strand
CCGCCCGTGGCGAGCGAGATCGAGCCGCCGTCGCTGGTGATCGTGCCGCTGTTGAGCACCTGGTTCCCCAATAGCGCCGCCCCGCCGCTGCCGGTCTGGATGGTCCCCTGGTTGATCACGCCGGCGGTCGAGTCACCCTGGAACGTGAGCGGCCCGCCCTGCATGAACTGCTTGTTGGAAATGTCCAGCGTCGAGGCGGTGAATCCGTTGGCGTTGATCATCCCGGAAGGGCCGACGATGATCCCGCTCGGATTGATCAGGTAGACCTGGCCGTTGCTGTTCAATTGGCCGTAGATCGCGGAAGGGTTGTTCGGGGTGATCACACGGTTGAGCACCGCGGAACCGGAGTCGGGTTGGTGGAAATTGGCCGAGTTGCCTGCGCCGATCGAAAAATTCTGCCAGTTGATGATCGCTCGATCGCTGTGGGTGGTCACGTTCAGGGCGTTTCCCTGAGTAGCGATGGAAGCGCTGCCAGCTACCACCGACGCCCCCCCGGGAAGTTCCCCGCGGACCAACCTGACTGACATCGCCGGTTGCAAGAGAATCAATCCGCAAGCAAGCGAGCGAATCTGCCACGAGCGAGCAACGGATGGGTAAATCATGGGGGGCAGGCCTTCAGATGGCACAGGTAGATAGCACAAAATCCCGCCGGATGGCGACATCCCCGTCGGATGGCGATGCCGACCTTAGCAGAGGAATGCGGATTGTGCGCGGCGATTCGGACGCCGATTACGAGCAAGTCGAATGAAATGAAAGGTGTAGGAACACCCTAGTTACCGCCGGCAATTCTGTCCAGCAAAACCCGCGTCTTCCGCCGGGTGATCCTTGCCGAATCCGTCCGGATCGCCAACCCGTGAATGGGCAACAAATCGTATCTTTTGGTGGCCCGGCGGTCCGTCAATACGAGATGTCACTCGGGTGTTTGGAAGGCGTGATCGCGCTATCGGCACGACGAGCACAGCCGACACGACGCAATGGGCATCGCATGATTTCGCCCCCGATACTCAGACCTCGCTTCGGCCCAAGACCTCGATGACCCGATCTCGCCAACAGTCTGCCGGCCACGGAGGGTTGGCGAAGCGATTCGATGTTTGATGCCATGAGATGACACAATGACTCGCTGGAGGTGGCGATGGATGCTGGCGTGCCTACTGACCTTCCTGTTCGGAATGGAACGGGCAGATGCGCAAAATTTTGAACGATATCGGCCGTTTCAACTGCCGACGACACCGGGCCAGATTCCGCCAATCCCGCGTGATCAGGTCGAAGCGGCATCCGGAAGTGACGAGATCCTGGTCGACCGATTGAACGCGGTGATCATTTGGGATGATCCCGCCGCGGTCGAAGCGGAAAACCCGTTCGCAGGGAACACGGGCGTCGTGATGCGAGCGACCGCGGGCGGCCCTGTGTTGTCTGGCGATGCCTTGCGGCAAGTCGTCGCATCCTACATCGGCGGACCGATCACGCTGCGGCGTCTGAACGAGATGTCGCGGGAGATCATCCTGTTGTACCGGCGGCAAGGCCGTCCCGTTGTCGACGTGGTGATCCCGGAACAGAAAATCACCGCGGGCAGTATCCAGATCGTCATCGTGGAATCACGGGTCGGTCGGGTGATCATCCAAGGCGGCTGTTGGACGAGCACGAAGTTCTTGCCCGGCCAAGTTCAGTGCACTCAGCAGGGCGCCGAAATATTCGAACCCTACCTACGCGAAGATCTCTTTCGACTGAATCAGTATCCGTTTCGCCGCGTCGAATTGGACCTGAAGCCGGGCGATGAGGAAGGGACGACGGATCTCATCTTTCAAGTGCGAGACGTCGTCCCGGTGAGGGGTTATGTCGGTTACGACGACACCGGCGTGCGGGCCCTGAATTACGAGCGATTACTGGCCGGCGTCACCGTCGGCGGCCTGTTGGGAGCCGACAGTTTGCTCAGCTATCAAGCGACGACGGACGGTGATTTCCACCGTCTGAACGCTCACTCGCTGTTCTATCAGTTGCCGCTGAGCCAAATCTGGAGCTTCGAATCCTACGGTGCCTGGGCCGGGCTAACGCCGGCGGATGTGAGCGGATTGACGCAGGACGGGGAGGCCTGGCAGGCCGGATTCGGGCTGAATCGCCAACTGGATAACAGCCTCAACCGCCAGTCGAGTTGGTCGGCGGGATTCGATTTCAAAAGCACCAACACGAACGTCGAATTCGGCGGGACCAACGTCTTCGCCAGCGACGCGGATTTGGTGACGCTGAGGCTCGGTTATCGTCTGTTCGAACGCTTTTACAACGACGAGTACCTGATCTTCCGAAATGATTTCTTCGTCGGTCCCGGTGCCGGGTTCACGGGAAACCACAACCGCGAGAGCTTCGAAACGATCCGGCCGGGAACATCGCCCGACTTTGTCTACAACCGGACCTTTTTCGAGAGGATGTGGAACACGCCGCGCGCCAGCCAATTGGTCGTCCGCGGGATGGGGCAACTCGCCAGCGAGCGGCTGTTATTCAGCGAGACGCTCGGATTGGGTGGCTTCGATTCGCTCCGCGGATACGATCAACGAACACTCAACGCGGACGCCGGCTGGATCTTGAATTTTGAACTAGGACCACGCCCCTGGCAAACGCGCAGTTTGCGCGGATACCGCACGACGCGACTGTACGGTTTTGTCGACCTCGGAGACGCGTACGTGCTGGACAGCCAACCTGGCGAAGTCTCGCAGCAATTCCTGGCCAGCACGGGCGTCGGAACGCGGATCACGATGAACGATAGCTTCTCGTTGCGAGTCGATTACGGCTACGGGTTCAAAGAGACGGTCGACGACGCCCGGAATCATCGCGTGCATGTGGGCTTGATCAAGCAATTCGGCCCACGACCGTGATGCAACAGGGGCGTGATCCCGCGGTGACGGTTGGAACCAATCGCTTTTCGGACTGAAACGGCTGCCATTGGGCTCGATCGCAACCGAGCCCCGCGAGGCGGCAAGCTGAAAAGACGATCGGTCGCGACTCGCCTGGGGCATCCTGCAAGCAAATCTTTCCCAAAGGTGACAGCGAAATTCGAGCGTGAAGAATGGACTGAGCCGTTCACTCACGCGGTGATCGAAAGTAATGTTCGCATGGTGCGACTGCAAAACGGCATTACAACCGTGGAAACCGAGAATCGCGAAGTATATTGAGGTAGCCCTCTTCAAAGGGTGTGCCAAAACGCCTTGGCCAGGCTGGCCTTGCAAATCGGATACCTGTTCAACGCGATACCTGGAACGTTTTTCATGCGGTGTTTAAGTCGAGTCGTGAAACGCGGACATCAAGACTGCTCGCCAAGGCGGCGACTCTCGCGGCTATCGTATCTCCTCCCCCTGGCAGGCTGGTTTGCCTTCGGCGGCTTTGCGGGCGGGCAAGCTCCACGTCCGACGGTCCCGCCGACCGCATCCAAAGCCACTACAGTCGCGCCACCCGCACCCAACGTCACAACCGTTGAAAATGACGTTGTAGAAACGGTCGTGGCGGAGATCAGTCCGGAAGTTCGCGACCTGCTGGAAGAGGCGCTACGGGATTATCGCCGGCGGGATCTGAAACTCGCGCTCTCCCGGTTGCGGGCCGCCGGTGAGCAATATCCGGAGCTGTCGCCGGCAGAGGTCGTTCTGGCCAGGTTTTACTTGGCGGATCGTCTTCCGGGCGACGCGATCCAGATGCTGCGAAACGCGGCCGAAGCGCTGCCTGACGATCCTGAGGCATATCTGCTGTTGGGCGAGTTTGCGATCGCGGAGGGAAAGCTGGTCGAAGCGGATAGTTTGATCGAGCGAGGTCGGCTCAAGGTCGAAGCGATGCCCAAGGAGCACCCTCGGCGCCTTGGCTTGATGGGGACAGCAATGGCGAACATGGCCGCGGTCGCCGAATCACGTCGCAATTGGGAATCGGCCGAAGCGCATCTCGACCAATGGTTGAAACTGTTTCCCAAAAACCCACAAGCTGTTCTGCGGCTGGCCCGAGTCCAGTTCATGAGCCGGCAGTTGGATGAAGCGCGTCAGTCGTTCGATCGGTTGCAAGAACTGGACGCGACGGCATTGCCCAGCGCCATCCAGATGGGCCTGCTATTTGATAGCACGGGACAGCGAGAGTTGGCGCTCGCGGAATTCCGGGCGGCCGCGTCCGCGCATGCCGACGTCCCCGAAGTGCGCTTGGCGATTACTCAGTGGGCATTGTTCGCCGGAATGATGCCAATGGCCAAAGAGAATCTGGAGGCGGCGCGCACCGCGGGTGGCGACCCGTTGGTCTGCCAACTATTGGAGGGAATTTACTGGCGGTTTCAAGGCGAACATGAAAAGGCAGAAATTCTGTTCCGTAAGGTTCATGACATCTCACCGCTGAACTTCGACGCGATCAATCAATTGGCACTCGTGCTGGTGGACCAAGGGGACAAAGCGTTGTTGGGGCAAGCTTTGGATTATGCCCGGCTGGGTGTGTTGTTGCATGCCGATGTCCGTTCCGAAACGGGGCGCAACGCGATGTCGACATTCGCTCGAGTGCTGTACTTTGGCGGCGATCAAGCCGCCGCACGCCGGGCGATCGACACGGTACTCAGCAGCGGGCAGCTACCGCCTCACGCCGCATTTTACGCGGCTGAGATTTATCATGAGGCGGGGAACGCCGAGGTCGCACTGAAACTGGTGGATGCGGCAGTCAACAGCCCCCGCAGCTTTCCCGAAAAATCGGCCGCAAAGCAGCTTCTGGAAGAACTCCAAGCCGATCGTTGATAAGTGTTGGCAGCATCACCTTTCGGATCACCCGGCGTCGAAAGGTACCGCCCGTCGGAAGATGCCATCCACTTTGCTTGGCCTCTTCGTGCTCTTCGTGTCCTTCGTGGTTATCCCGTCCGGATACCCCACGCACCCTGTCGGTGCGCCGTCGATCGCATCGCGGCGTACGCGAAGTCGTTCTGCAAATGGCCGCCATATCCACGCTCTGGCGTGCGTAGCTACCGTCGCCAGACGGTGGCCGTACCCAACGGAATAAAAAAACAGACAGTTATTTTCCGCACGATGCTAGGAATGATCGTCGTTGGCACAAGCCAGCGAGGTCAGTCAATTGTGGTCAACGCAAGCCGGTGCGATCATACAGGCCGTACCGGGGGCAATTCACCACGAAGAACACGAAGAACACGAAGAGCACGAAGAGCACGAAGGATCGGGCAAGGCTTTGGCGTATGGCCTACGGATGGTGACAGTCACTCTGACGGCATTACGGAGTCCGTGAAATCCGGTTGAGTTGGGGGGCTTGATTGCGGGCTTTCATTTAAACCCGCGTCAACCGCCGCCTCGTCGGGCGTTTCTTCGGATCGATAAAAAGCATACAGCGCGTCTTTAGAGACGATCTTACCAACCTGCATCGGCTGATCCGGCGTTAAGATCGCGCCGTAAAGCAATTTGCCCTTGATGCCAACAAACACTTGCACGTCTGGGCGTTGCTGCTGGGCGGCATTGCGAACGCCCTCCAGCAGGGCCCTACGATTTCGCTCAGAAAGCTCTTTAAGACCGGGCAATTTTATCAGTACCAGCACCGCGTCATCCGACGATTTCACGCTAAGGTTGAACGGTTCACTCGGGAGCGTCTCGGAAATCAACATCCCCAACGCGGCTGACAACTCTGGGGCATCGCTCTGATTCGTTCTCAACCCTGCTTCGTCAAGTTTGAATTGGTCAGCGCGAGGGTCATCAGCAACAGGCTGGCCTTGGTTGAGACCACCCGCGTTGTCAACGAGCCTGGCCGGATAGGCGGCGATTGCCACAAGTATTCCCCAATAGAAAAGCGGGATAAAGAAAAAAGACGGCGCCGCTCGCTTTTTGCCAGTTTCTAGGTTGAGTTTCGACCTTCCGAACCAGCACCAGATACCGGCGATCGCCAAAAACCCCACAGCAAGGGATTGGGTAACTACGAACAGGGCAACGCCTATGATCAGACCAAAAAGCCCAACAAGTGCGCCCATCGGGTTATAGATAATGATCATGCTTGCCGCATGCCTCTCGGGTCGGGTTGTCGTGCTTGTCGGGTTGTCGTGTTTCTTACGAAGTTTAAACGAACCGGTTCAAAGCCAGCGAGCGATTCGGGAAAAACAAGCGGACTCGCGAAGAAAAATCGAATGGCAGAAACGCAGCGCCCGCGTTCCGTCGTTTCGGTTCATCTCGTCTCCGATCGCAAAACGAACGCGATGACCGGTTGCCGCGATCGACCTTTCAACTCAAAAACTCGCCGTCGGTGACTCGGCAGCAATCGCCCGAATGCCCGCCAAATTCGAAATACGGTGGAACCGAAGGGAGTCGGCTCACGATCATAAGTGCTTCAAACGCCGCAAGCAACCGTATCGCCATCATGATGATCAAGGATCAATGCGATCGAGCGGCGACCGCGTAAGCGTTGATACTCGGCCTTCACGCCCGCCCGCGAATCGTACCGTCCGGGCTGGTGGGTTACCGACATTTTCGGGCTTGTGGAGCAACGTAACCGGGATGTGGAGGACGGTCGGATTCCCGGTTCGCACCACGGAGTTGGCGAGAAGCCGTTTGTCGCAGTAAACTGTCGCCATTGGCCGTGTCCTGGGGCAAGCGATCGAGGCGGCAAATTGCCTACCATGCTTTGACGTTCGACGGCCGATCGACGCGACTGGGTGAGTACGAATAGCCCGCCACTCGTTTTCCCGACGGATGCCTTGGATTGATGACGCCGTCCAAATACGACCTTAGCAAATCGAATTGCTGCGACCGATGCGGGCTGGCATGCGAATGGTCGCACGTCCGCCCGGTTCCGATTCTTTTGCGGATCGCCGCGTTCCCGATGATCTTTGTGATGGTTCTACATAACCTGGCACTTTTGACGAAGCCGGAACTGACCCACCGGTACTGCGTGGGGTGTTATCGCAGACAAGTGCTCTGCCACATGGTGGTTGCCGTGTGGTCTTTCGTCCTGATCGCCGGATTCGCCCTGGGCTGGTGATCGGTGATTTGGAAAGCGGTCTCAGCGACGAACCAAGGCGACGCCGACCGACTGGTCTCGCTACCCACCAGCGTGCGTCGTCACCGGGAAGATGGGCGCCGGCAGGTGCCAACCGGCGTTTTGCCTTCGAGTGAAGCTTGATCTTGCGGCGAGCGATGCTGAACCGAAAAGTGGCATTGGGGACAAAACCGGGGACAAAAGGTGCCATTCAGGTTTTCTGCGTCCTTGATAGATCCGCAGATTTCGCAAATCATTGGGGTAGGTGGATGAAGGCGGAAAGAGTGCGCCGATCACTGGCGGATCCATTCCCAATCCGCGCAAATCTGCTAAATCTGCGGACAGAAGTGGGAATCCTAACTCGGGCGACGGTGGCAGTGGAATTCGTCTGGAACCGGAGCGACTCGTCAGGTAACGCATCCGATCCGATCCGATTCGATCTGGTTTGTTAAACTCATCCTAGTAGCCCCCTTCGGCGGCCTGCGATGCGGTCGCTCGGGCACACCCTTTCGGCTGGCGGCGGTCGTCACCCAACTTTTCCGAGGCGGAGCGGTCATGACCCGATGGATTTTCCTGAGCTCGTTCCTGTTGATCGTCTGCTCCGTTTCGCAGGCTTTTGCTGACGAGGCCTTCCAACAGCAGATTCGCCCGCTCTTGAAGGAGCACTGCATCGGCTGCCACTCGACCGAGTCGCAGGAAGGGGAACTGGATCTGGAGCGTTTCACCTCGATCGACGAAGTGCGCGAGGATGCTGACGTTTGGCTCGCGCTCGTCGAACAGGTCGAAGCGGGCGAGATGCCTCCCAAGGACCAAACCCCGCTTTCGGCGACGGAGCGGACACGGCTGTTGTCCTGGGTGAAACGGACTCTCGACAGGATCGCGTTGGCCAACGCGGGCGACCCGGGTGAGGTCATCCTGCGGCGATTGTCGAATGTTGAGTACGGCTACACGATCCGCGATCTGACCGGGATCGAGCGACTCGATCCCGCGGCCGATTTCCCGCTCGATGGCGCCGCGGGTGAAGGATTCACGAATGCCGGCGGGGCGCTGGTGATGTCGCCGACTTTGTTGACGCGATACATCGATGCCGCCAAGGACGTTTCCGCGCACGCCGTCTTGTTGCCCGATTCGATCCGGTTTTCCGAAAGCACCAGTTCGGTCGATTGGGCGAACGAAAGGCTGGCGGCGATCCGCGAATTTTATGCCCGCTACGTTCGTGACGGCGGGGCGACGGCGGTGAATTTGCAGGGCGTCGCGCTCGAGACGAATTCCGGCGGTCGGCTGCCCGTCGGGGCCTACCTAGCGGCGCTGCAAGCGGATCGGCAGACGCTCGCCAGTGGTGCTCGGTCGATCGAGGCGGTCGCGGCCGATGCGGGGCTGAATGAGAAGTACCTACGGTCGTTGTGGCAGCTCCTGAGTGAACCGCAAACGTCGTTGCTGCTGCGGTCAATCCAAACGAAGTGGGCGGCGAACGAATTGACGGCGGAGGACATCCGCGTCTGGCAAGACTCGTTGTGGCGGTTGACGAGCGTCGGGCACATCGGCAAGGTCAACGGCCCGAGCCGCTGGCAGGAACCGGTATCGCCATTGGTTTCGCGGCACGAGATGCGTGTCAAACTCGTCCCCACGGACGGCCAGACGGATCTGGTCCTGTACTTGGCAACGGGCGACGCCGGCGACGGCAACGAGGGCGATTTGGCAGTCTGGGAACAGCCTCGCTTGGTCCTGCCGGGCCAACCCGACATACCGATTCGCGACGTCGGATCGATCTGGGATCGAATGTTGGCGCGGCGTCAGACGCTGATCCGCCAAACCGCCGATTGCCTTGCCGCGGTCGACGCGGCGGAACGGTCCGCGGAACCGATCGACGTTGCCACGCTGTCCGCCCGGCATGCGGTCGACCGACCGGCGCTGGCAGGCTGGCTCGGCCTTTTGGGCATCACCGCCGATACCGACGTGACGTTGCCGACCTTGTTGACGCGGAAGCTCGACGGAACTGCCGATTACCGATTCATCCGAGGTTGGGTCGGTGATGACGCGCTGAGCGTCCTGTCGAATTCGTCCGACGCGGACGTGCGGGCGCCGGGGTTGTTCAAGGCGGGCGGCGTGGTCGTCCACCCGTCGCCGACGGTGTCCGCCGTGATCGCTTGGCGAAGTCCGATGACGGGCCGAGTTACGATCGACGGCGAACTGTTCGACGCTCACTCGGAATGTGGCAACGGCGTCATCTGGACGCTGCAACACCGTCGTGGCCGACGACGGGATACGCTGGCGAGCGGCACGAGCGACGGTTGGACGCCGGTCAAACTCGCGACGAATAGGGAACTCGTCATTTCCGCCGGTGACGTGATCGCGTTGGTCGTTGGACCACGCGACGGGAATCACTCTTGCGACACCACGTCGGTGTCACTGCGTATCCGAGAGCCGGATGCGGGCCGAATCTGGGATCTGGCGAGCGACGTTGCCCCCAACATCCTGCGTTCGAACCCGTTGCCCGATTCGTTCGGCAACGAAGCGGTTTGGCATTTCGGTGGTGAGCCGGCCGAAGCGGATGCATCGACTGCGATCCCGTCCGGTTCGCTGCTGCACGAATGGTTGTCGACCGACGATCCGGCCCAGCGACAGAAGCTAGCGGATCGATTGCAGAATTTACTGGCCGCTGAACCGGGAGGCGTTGCGGCCGATTCAGCCGACGGGCTGCTCCGTCGCATGTTGCTCGATTGGCATGGCCCGCTCTTCAAGCATTCCGCCGGCTCGACCGCCGTGGCTGACACGGCAGCGGCCAGGCCGACAAACGAGCCCGCAAAGCGTTACGGCATCGAAGCCGGCCTGTTTGGCGATCACCCGTCGGCGGGTTCGGTTGCGGCCGACAGCCTCTGTGTTCAGGCCCCCGCGGTGGTCGAATTGCGGTTGCCGGCTGATTGGGTGGCGGGGATGGAGTTCGTGGTCAGCGGTTCGCTGCACCCCAGCGGCAACGGCCAGGGGAGCGTGCAGATGCGGGTTTTGACCGAGCCGCCGGGGAGCGGCGCGACTTTGAGCGTCGGCACCGCGGAGACGATCGACGCCAGCCGGATGTGGACCGACAACCAGCGGCGGACGGTCCATTCCGTGCCGGTGATCGTGGACGATGCCGGCGCAGCCCGCGACCGGTTCGAAGCCGCGTTCGACGATTTCCGACGATGGTTTCCCGGGGCACTTTGCTACACCGAAATCGTGCCGGTCGACGAAGTCGTGACGCTGACGCTTTACTACCGCGAGGACGATCATCTGCAACGGCTGATGCTCGACGAACGGGAAACGGCGGAACTCGATCGGTTGTGGGAAGAGTTGCTGTTCATCAGCGGCGCGCCGTTGAAATTGGTCGACGCATACGAACAGCTCTATCAGTACGCGACACAGGACGCCGACCCGTCCGCATTCGCGCCGCTGCGGGAGCCGATCCACCGGGCGGCGGCGGAGTACCGCCAGCGGATGACTGCCGTCGAACCGATCCAGTTGCGTGCCGCGATCGAATTTGCTGACCAGGCTTGGCGGCGACCGCTGAGCGAGTCGGAACGATTCGGTTTGACCGCGCTCTATGACCAACTCCGCGCTCAGGAATTGCCACACGACGCCGCGATCCGGATGCTGATCACGAGAATCCTGGTCGCCCCGGCGTTCTTGTACCGTGGCGAGAAGGCGGCTCCGGGTCCCGATCCGGCGCCGGTCGACCCTTGGGAGTTGGCGACGCGGTTGAGCTATTTCCTGTGGTCTTCGTTGCCCGATGCGGAACTGCGTCAATTGGCTGATTCGGGCCAGCTTGTCGAACCCGAAGTGCTGGTCCGCCAGGTTCGCCGCATGACATCCGATCCCAAGATCCGGCGGCTGGCGACCGAGTTCGGTTGCCAGTGGTTGCAGGTTCGGGATCTCGACAGCCTTGACGAAAAGAGCGAACGGCATTTTCCGACCTTTGTCGACCTGCGCGGCGACATGCAGGAGGAGATCGTCCGGTTCTTCATCGACCTGTTCCAAGCCGATCGTTCGGTTCTGACGTTGTTAGATTCGGACCACACCTTCGTCAACGGTCCGTTGGCGCGACATTACGGGTTTGACATCGCAGCCGACGATTGGCAACGGATCGATCGGATGCGAGCAGCCGGGCGGGGCGGCATCCTCGGGTTCGCCGGGACGTTGGCTCGACACAGCGGCGCGTCGCGGACCAGCCCGATCCTGCGGGGAAATTGGTTGAGCGAAGTGGTGTTGGGGGAACGGTTGCCGCGGCCGCCCAAGGACGTGCCGGTCTTGCCGGAAGAAGCCCCCGAGGGACTTACCGAACGTCAACTGATCGAACGACACAGCAGCGATCCGGCTTGCGCGAAATGCCACCAACGGATCGATCCGCTGGGATTTGCGTTAGAGGGTTTTGATGCGATCGGCCGCGGACGCGAGCTCGACAGCAACGGACATTTGATCGACACCTTCACCCGCATGGCGGATGGCACGGAGCTGGACGGGTTGGAGGGATTGCGGGGCTACCTGCTGGAAACGCGACGCGACGATTTTCTGCGTCAGTATTGCCGCAAACTGCTCGGTTACGCCCTCGGACGGTCGGTTCAACTGTCCGACAAGCCGTTGATCGATACGATGGTATTGGAACTGAACGCCAACGGGCATCGCGTCGGCACCGTGATCGAAGGAATCGTGCTGAGCCCTCAATTCCTCATGACCCGTGGACAAAACTCGCCGCCCGACGATTGATCCGCCTTTTTTCCCGTATTGAACCGCCCCGAATCGAACGCGTTCCCGTCCCCACCGCTCCGTGCTCCGACCGCGTCAGCCGACCCATCTACTGAAGGATTTGACATGCCCAATCACAACCGACCCTTATCTGTAACCCGGCGAGCTTTCTTGCGCGGCGTCGGGGTATCGATGGCGTTGCCTTGGATGGAATCGCGGACCGCGTGGGGTGATCCTGCCGATCCGACCCGCCCGAGCGACGAGCCGCCGGTGCGATTGGCCGTGCTCTTTTCGGGCAACGGGTTTCATTCGCGGGAATGGTGGGCCAGAGGAGAGGGCTCAGCGATGGAACTGGGCCGCGTCTTGGAACCGCTCAAATCACACCGCGAGAAAATGCTGTTCGTCAGCGGCCTGTATCACGAGGAAGCACGGAAGGGGAACATCCACAGTTCCCAGACCGGCAACTTGCTGTCCGGAGCCCCGATCGCCTCGGGCGGGACGATCCGTTCGGGTACCAGTTTCGATCAGGTGTTGGCACAGACCTACGGGCGGTCGACGAAGGTACCAAGCTTGGTGTTGGGGTGCGAGCAATCGAACCCATCGGTCCACAAGAATTACTCGATGCTGTACAGCTCGCACATCTCCTGGAGCTCGCCGACGACACCGACGCCGCTGGAACTTTACCCGGCACTCGCCTTCGATCGGCTGTTCAAGGACGAAGTCACGCCGGGTGATCGGAGCGTCTTGGATGCGGTGTTGGCTGACGCGAACGACCTGAAGCGGCGGATCAGCCTCAGCGACCAGCGGAAGCTGGATGAGTACCTCGAGTCGGTACGGGACGTCGAAACGCGGATCGCGAATGCGGGTAACCGCGGCGAATTGCAAGGTTGGCGGCCGGCGAGCGACCGGCCTGATTCCCCGCGTCCCGCCGACGGCATCCCGCAAGACATCGCCGAACACATGCGTTTGATGTGTGACATCGTGGTGCTCGGTTTCCAGACCGACACGACCCGCGTGACGACGCTGAAGCTCAATAACGACCACAGCGCTTTACGGTTTCCGAATCTGCCGTCGGTCCAGCAACCCAACAACGGCATCGATTACATGATCCACCACCTGTTGTCCCACAGCGACGGCGAGGATTGGCTGCGGGTCAATCAGTTCTTTGCCGAGCAGGTCGCTTACCTGGCCGATCGGCTGGAAGCGATCCGGGAAGGCGAACGTTCTCTGCTCGACAATTCGATGCTGTTGTACTGTTCCAGCATGATGGCCGGCGCCAAACACGACAACGACCAATTGCCCGTCGTCGTGCTCGGCGGCGCCGGCGGCCGGATCGGGGGCGGTCGCGTGGTCGACTACCGAGGCAAAGACGATCGGCAACTATGCCGCCTATTCCTGTCGATGATGGACAAGATGGACGTTCGTCCCGATGCCTTCGGCGACGCGGCCGAACCGCTGAACGAGGTTTGACGTTCGTCAGCGAGGGAGATCGCAGACCTTCGTGGCCGGTCCGGGCGATGTACCGCCGGGACCTGCCCCCGTCGAAGTTCGCCTTCGTTTCACAACCCGGATTTTCATAACCCTCAACCACGTTTTCGGGGCACTCCAGTGGCACTCCCGATCCACCATCACTCGTCAAACTACCCGACCGGAGAATCCCGTGTCCGACAATCCCTACAACGCACCGCCGCAGCTCACCGCGGATGAAGACCATCCGGCTGACCCTCGCGAAGGGCTTTCAAAGCCTCCTCGCCGGTTTTCGGTCATCGAGTTGCTTGTGGTGATCGGTGTGATCCTAGGGCTCATCGGCTTGCTGTTGCCGGCGACACGCTCCGCACGCCCCGCCGCCTACCGAATGCAATGTTCGAACAACCTGAAGGCGATCGCTCTCGCCCTGCATAACTACGCCGATAAATACGACGCGCTTCCTCCGGCCTACACCGTCGATGCCGACGGCAAACGGCTGCACAGTTGGCGGACGTTGATCCTGCCGTTCCTCGATCACCAGCAACTCTACGACCAGATCGACCTGACCAAGCCATGGCACGATCCCGTCCATGCGTCGATCGCGCAGATCCGCCCCCTGCCCTACGGTTGTCCGGCAACTTCCGTCGCCGACGACATGACGACGTACCTCGCCGTTGTGGCGCCCGACGCCTGCCTGCATCCGACCAACCCGCGACCGTTGGCGGATATCCTCGACGGGCTGGCGAACACGATGATGCTGGTCGAAGTCGCCGCGGGCGATGCCGTTCACTGGATGTGCCCGCAGGATGCCGACGAACCGCTGGTTATGCGACTCGGCCCCGACTCGAAATTGGCGCACCATGGCGGGACGAATATCGCCCTGGCCGATGGTGCCATTCTGTTCCTGCCGGATTCCGCCTCCGCGACGACCCGCCGGGCGATGATCACCATCGCGGCAGGAGACACGGTCGAATGAGCACCGGCCGCCAGGTAGACCGGCGGAGTTGCGGGGAGGACGGCGCGGCCCGTCAAATCGTCGTATGAACCGGTCGCTCGAAACGGCGATTCCGACAATGAACGAGCAGTTCCCAGCCAAGCAGCGGAATCAACCAACTCGCCCATGCCGCCAACGGATAAGCCCAAGGGGATTCCACGCCGAAGATCGTCCCGAGTCCGCCGATCCACCTCAAGGTGAGCGCGGAGCAGAGCAGGATGAAACACCGCGTCATCCAACGCCGATGGTCATCAAATCGCCTCGCGATCGCCGCCCTCCATCCCATAGCGGCGCAGCAGCCGGTGGCGACGGCGAGAAAACCGAAGCCGTAGCCCGCCACCAATCCCGACTCGGCAAAGCCCGCCATCCACAAGCCACTCGGAGCCACCCCCAGCAGGATGACGGCGATTTGAACTCGCCCCAAGCTACGATGCAGTCGTGGGAATCGCGATCGTACCGAACGGCTGATCAGGATCGACCCGAGCAGCAACGCGACAGGGCCAGACAAAATATGAAGGTAAAAGGCTTCGCGATAAATTCCTCGAAAAGCCGGTTCGCGTCCCCAGAGAAAATCCGAAGTGAAGTCTGGCGGGAAATAATCGCGGTAGCTGACCAGGATCGCCAGCAACGTCTTCACGCCGAGCAACCAGAGTGTCAAAACAAGGACAACGATCAGCGTTGCGTTGCGTCGGTCGTTCATGCCGTCACGTCCTGTCGAGATGACTGACCGAACCATGATGGCCGTACTCCGAGTAATCCGCAATTGGGTGTTTCTGCCATTTGGAATCGTCATCGGTGTTTTCGTATTTCTCGTCCTTGCCATCATGTTCCTTGCGACGGTGCCCCAATCGATCTGGCGAGCCAACCGCTGGCGATCCAAGCTACGTCGCGATCGACGTTACAGAAACCCAGAGATTCGACCGGACACCATCAGCGGCGGGACGCTGATCGTTGATTCCCCGACCGTTGGTTGGGGAATAACGCACTGCTGGTGGACGCCTGACGATATTCTCAACTGCTCGCCCACCCCGATCCCAACCGAGGACGATCGTCATTGGCACGTGCGATCCGACCCGGATCGCCTCGAATTCCCCTTTGACCGCTGGGTCAACGAAAAATATTTGTGCGAAAACGCCGGAACAGCGATCTTAATCGGTTACCGCCGTGGCGACGCCTTGGCCAATCGCATCGCCAACCGCAACGATATCCCGATCGTGAAAACTTGGTCGGGGCCGATCGCTTTTTTCCCAGAACAAAAAACCGATCCGTAGCGTCGAGCGATGCACGGATGAACCGGAAATCGCTTAGTAAATAGCGGCCGCCCGAAGTTGTTTAGGAACGGCCGATCTTTTACCGACACAATTTTTCGCACCTCGGGGCTCTTCCGCCAGAGCGGAAAACGCAAAATTCTGCCAATGATGGATCGCTCGATCCTTAGGGCCAAAGGCCCGGTAATTTGCGACAAGGAAACGGATAGCCACATCATGCCACCATCGCACGCTCAAGGTGACGAATGCCGGGGGCTCTGCAAAATGCGCGGTATTGATAAGCACTTCGACAGGTCTCATTCCGCATAACCTAAACGCATCAATCAACACCGACGTTGCCTGTTCGCTCAGTATTTATCGAAACAATTCTGTGGCGACGATTACCCGTTGGTGGCGCAAACCCGAAACCAAGCATGACTGCCTGCTTTCTTAGCCCAGAGGGCGACACATACTTGCCGGTGGCGTAAGCCACCGGAACCGGAAAAAACGAAACCCACAAAGCCCAGAGGGCGACACATACTTGCCGGTGGCGTAAGCCACCGGAACCGAAAA
>RECD01000016.1 GCA_007694185.1 Planctomycetaceae bacterium | reverse complement strand
GTCGGTTGTTGCCGTCGTGGCGACCGAGGCTTGTTCGGATTGTCCCTGATCACGGGGCACTGACGACCTCGATCGAATCCGCAGCGGCCATTCCGCTTTCCCTCCCCTCTTTCTCCCTCACGGGCGGACCATCATGAGCACGAACCCCCACCCTTCCGATTCCGGTGCGACGTCGAAAACCCCGTCCTGTTGCGGCGATCTGCCGCTGAGCCGATTGGGCCGCAGGACGTTCCTGCAAGCCGGTGCGGCGACCTTGGCCGCCACTTCGATCCCGCGTGGATTGTTCGCCGCGCCGACGCCCGAGTCGGCTGCCGAAACGGTCGTCGCCGAACTCTACGCTTCGATGACCGACGCACAGAAAGCGGAAGTCTGCTTCGATTTCACGGACGCCAAACGGGACCGCTGCCACGCGAATTGGCACGTCACGAAAGCCCAGATCGGCGACGATTTCTACAGCGACAGCCAGCGGGCGATGGCCGAAAAGATCGTCCGTAATCTGACCAGCGCCGAAGGCTACGATCGGTTGGTGGACCAGATGGAATACGACGACGGCGGGATGAACGCCTACAGCATGGCGATCTTCGGCAAGCCGGGCGAAGGGAAATTCCAGTGGATGCTGACCGGCCGTCACTTGACGCTGCGGGCCGACGGCAATTCGGTCGACAAGGCGGCCTTCGGCGGCCCGGTCGTCTACGGCCACGGCGTCGAAGGGAACCCGGCGGACAACCTGTTCTTCTACCAGACGAAGCAGGTCAACGAGCTGTTCGCGGCGCTCGACAAGGACCAAGCCGCCAAGGCGTTGTTGCCCAAGGCTCCCGCGGAAAACGCGGTCAAGCCACAAGGGGCCGATGGCGATTTCCCGGGCTTGCAGGTCGCGGACATGTCGGCTGACCAGAAGGAACTCGTCACCAAGGCGCTCAAGACGGTCTTCGGCCCATACCGGACCGAGGACGGCGACGAGGCGATGGCGATCATCCAGGCCGGTGGTGGGCTGGACGCGTTGCGGTTCGCGTTTTATCAACAGGGCGATCTGCTGAACGACCAGGTTTGGGACATCTGGAGGATCGAAGGTCCCAACTCGGTCTGCCATTTCCGCGGGGCGCCCCACGTCCACGCTTACATTCACGTTGCCGAGGTAGTCTGAGCCGATGCCGTCCGTCCTTGCGATCGCCGCCCACCATGACGACATCGAGTTCGTCATGGCGGGCACTTTGTTGAGACTCCGTGAGCTCGGTTGGGATTTGCACTACATGAACTTGGCCGACGGCTGTCGCGGCTCGACCACGCTCGACCGCGCGACTTGCGCGGCGGTGCGATTGGAAGAAGCCAAGCGGGCCGCCGGGCTGTTGGGTGCGAAGTTCTACCCGCCGATCTGTCCCGATATGGAAATCGCCTACACCACGGAAATGCTCCGCAAGGTCGCGGCGGTCGTCAGAACGGCTCGCCCGTCGGTCGTGTTGACGCACTCGCCCATCGACTACATGGAAGATCACGAGAACGCTTGCCGATTGGCGGTTTCGGCCGCCTTCTGTCACGGCATGCCGAATTTCGAAAGCGATCCGCCGGTCGACGTCTACATGGACCCGGTCACGGTTTACCACGCCCAACCGGTCGGCAACGCCACGCCGTTGGGCGAACGGGTTTTCCCCAGCTTGTACGTCGACATCACCGACGTGTTGGCTGACAAAGCGGAAGCGTTGGCGGCGCATGCCAGCCAAAAGGAATGGCTGGACCAGAGCCAAGGGATGGATTCGTACATCCAAACGATGCGCGACGGGTCGGCTGAGGTCGGCCAGATGTCAAGCAAATACGCTTACGCCGAAGGTTGGCGACGACGTCAGCACTGGGGTTTTTGCGGCCCCGATGACGACCCGCTGGCCGACGCGTTGTTGGGACACTGCGCTTCGCGACCACCAGGCTGATTCACGGCGAAGCTGATTCATCGGCAGATCGGCTGTGGCCGGTCGCTGAGATCGGTCGATTTTTAACGCGGCGATTTTCGCGAGCGGTTCGCCTTCCGGGTGATCCGCTCGCGTTGTTTTCAGGCAGGCGGCTGTTCGAATTCGGCGAGCCGCCGCGTATCGAAAAAGCGGCAGTTGGCACGAAATCACGGCGTTCGCCTTCAAAAACGCGGTCGGTCACGAGGGCTTGCATACCGCCTTTCCTGCAAAATCCGGTCCACGATCGCGGCGAGGGCTTCACGCTACGCCAAATTCTTTGACAATGGGCGGCCGTATCGAACCCCGCTCCGCGCAAGCGTCTCACCGAACTCTCTCAGCCCCGAGTCCCCATGGAAGCCGGAATCGTCGGTCTGCCGAATGTCGGCAAAAGCACCCTGTTCAACGCCCTGACCGCTTCCCGAGCGGCTCAGAGCGCGAACTACCCGTTCTGCACGATCGAACCGAACGAAGGGATTGTCAGCGTCCCGGATGACCGATTGACTCGGATCACCCAGTACATCGTCCCCAAGAAAATCATTCCCGCGTCGCTGAAGCTGGTCGACATCGCCGGGATCGTGAAGGGGGCGAGCGAAGGGCAGGGGTTGGGAAACAAATTCCTCAGCCACATCCGTCAGGTCGACGCGATCGTGCAGGTGGTGCGGTGTTTCGAAGACGCCGACGTGATCCACGTCGACGGCAAAGTCGACCCGGTCGCGGACATGGAAACGATCTCGACCGAGTTGATGTTGGCCGACATCGAAACGCTACAAGGGTCGTTGGCCAAGGCCGAACGGACCGCACGCAGCGGTGACAAAGAGGCGAAGCTGCGGGCCGCGGTGATCCAAAAGTGCTTGAATCACCTCGCCACCGACGCCCCGCTGCGGACGCTGGAACTGATCGAGGCCGAAGCGAAGGCGATTTCCAGCTTCGGGCTGATGACCGCCAAGCCGATTTTGTACGTCGCGAACGTCGACGAAGACGATTTGGCGGGCGATGCCGAATTGGTCCGCCAGGTACGGGCTCGAGCCGAAGCGGACGGGTGCCAAGTCGTCTGCGTCTGTGCGAAGTTGGAGTCCGAGATCGCGGAGTTGGAAGAACCCGATCGGACCGAAATGCTCGAATCGGTGGGGCTGACCGAACCGGCGCTCAACCAGATCGCCCGCGCGACCTACCGGACGCTCGGTTTGCAGAGCTACTTTACGGCCGGGGATAAAGAAGTCCGTGCTTGGCCGGTGCCGATCGGCGCGACCGCCCCGCAAGCGGCCGGGGTGATCCACAGCGATTTCGAACGAGGCTTCATCCGGGTCGAAGTTTATTCGCTCGAGGACCTCGAAACGTTCAAGTCCGAAAAGGAGATTCGCCAAGCCGGTAAACTGAGGGTGGAAGGGAAGCAATACGTGATGCAGGACGGCGACATCTGCCATTTCCTGTTCAACGTCTGATCCCCTTCCCGCCAGCCAC
>RECD01000201.1 GCA_007694185.1 Planctomycetaceae bacterium | reverse complement strand
GGTCGGAATGAAAGAGACAGAAGGTTTGGCTGGTGAACTGCGTCCGCAAGTCGGTAGCTACGTGGCGGAACGGATCGCGGAGTTTGATCAGATCGACGCCGAGCGGCGGGGTGAATTGGAGGCATTGGCGGGATACGTCCGCGACCGACTTGCGTCCGACAAGCCGGTCAACCTGACCTTCGTCTGCACCCACAATTCCCGACGCAGCCACCTGGCTCAACTTTGGACCGCCGTCGCCGCGGTCAAGTACGCCGTGGAAGGCATCCACACCTTCTCGGGAGGGACGGAGGCGACTGCGATGAATTCGAGAACCGTCGACGCGCTGCGGCGGACCGGCATGACGATCACGACCGACGACACGGCACCGCTGTTGGCGGCGGATTCCAATCCGCGGTACCGCGTCCGGTTTGGGCCGAAGCAGACGGACCAGACCTGTTTTTCCAAAATCTATGACCAAGCCCCCAACCCGGCTAGCGAATTCGCCGCCGTCATGACCTGTTCGCACGCTGACGAGAACTGTCCGGTTGTCCGAGGCTGTGATTTTCGCATCGCGGTTCGCTACGAGGACCCGAAGGTCGCGGATGGGACACCGGAAGAAGCATCGGCTTATGACGAACGGTCGCGTCAGATCGCTCGAGAAATGCTGTACATGATGTCCCAAGTCGCTCGTCACTGAGAGAAGTCATTCGATGCCGCCCCGAAACCTGCATGTGATCTTGCTGGCCTCTTTGGTATCGGCATTCTGTTTCGTGACTGCGGATCGCGTGCGCCGGGTGCTGGTCATCGGCGACGCGCTCGACCTGATCGAGCGATATTACGTCGACCCGGTCGATCGCGGAAAGCTGGTCGATTCGGCGATGGCCGGACTGACATCGGGGCTGGATCCCTACTCCGAGTTCATCCCCGAATCGCTCTACTCGGCGTTCAATGACTCGTTTTTGCAGGAGTTCGCCGGGGTCGGGATCTTGGTCGAGCAGCCTCGGTCGGGAGAGCCGGTCAGGGTGATCACCCCGTTGGTCGGTTCGCCTGCGTTGGCTGCCGGCTTGATGCCGGGCGACGAGATCGTCGGGGTGGGAGGGGACGACGTGTCGGAACTGGACATCCGCGATGTCACCGACCGGCTGCGTGGCCCGATCGGAAGCGACGTGTTGGTGATGGTTCGGCGGATGGTGGGGGACGTCGCGGAGAGGATCGAAATCCGTCTGCGTCGCCGAACGATCCTTGTCGAATCGGTCGTCGGTGATCATCGAGACCAAGACGACCGCTGGGTCTTTCGGCTGAGGAATTATCCCCGCATCGCTTACTTGAGGATCACGACCTTCGGCGAGAAGACGGCGGGCGAGGTCCGTCAGGTGCTCGCCGATCTGCAAGGCGATTACGACTCGCTGATCTTGGATGTCCGAGGCAATTCGGGCGGCTTGCTTCACTCGGCGGTGGAGATTTGCGACGACTTTTTGGACGCGGGCTCGATCGTCTCGATCCGCAGGCGGGGCGGGGAACTCGAGTCCGAATTCGAGGCTTCTCCAGGCGTGGCGATCCCTGCCGATCTCCCGGTGGTGGTCTTGATCGATGGGAACTCCGCCTCCGCCAGCGAAATCTTGGCCGCCTGCTTGCAAGACCACGGCCGCGCGACCGTCATCGGCTCGCGTTCCTTCGGCAAGGGGACCGTTCAGAGCGTGCTGCTGCTGGAATCGGGCCGCAGCGCCCTGAAGTTGACCACGGCCCGCTACTACCGCCCGAGCGGCCGCAACATCCATCGTCTGGCCGGCTTCGGCGATCAGGACGAATGGGGCGTCACCCCCGACGAGGGGATGGTGGTGGCGATGTCCGATGAGCTGCGCCAGGCGTTGGTCCGCAAATGGCAGCAGTCGACCTACCCGGTTTCCACTCAGACCGATCGTGAGCCAACCGAGCCCGCGCCGCAAGGTGAACCGCCAGCGGATCCGGCAACCACAGACCCTCCGTCGGCCGTTCCTGCGACCGGTCCGGTCGAGCCGTCCAAACCCGAACAGAAAGCTCCGGCCGCTTCATCCAAGGACCCTTCGGGGCGGTTAATCGATCCGCAATTGCGGCGGGCGATCGATTTCCTGCTCGGGTCCGATTCCGAGTCGCCGAACGGGGACGAAGCAGGTAAAGCGACCGCAGCGGAAAACGCTGACGTGTCCCAGTCCACGGAATGAATTCACACCCGCCGATTCGGGTCGGGCGATCAGTCGCCCGCACCCGGTTGCGGGCCTTCGGGGCCGGGTCGGTTTTCCGACGGTGGCCGCGGCGGTTGGCCCGGTGATGGGCCACGCTGGTGCAATTGCCGCAGGGCGTGTTGGAGCGATTCGAGCAACCGCGGGATTTGCCCGGCCGCCATGAAAACCCGTGCGCTGACGGCCGATTGGGGATAAAAGCTGGTTAAAAAATCGAGCCCGAACTCGCTCGCCCCGTGCCCGATCATGACGCCGTTGGCATAGGCGCCGCTGAGCACCGTGTCGGGAATCTTCAGGTCATCGTAAATCTCTTGCGGTGTCGGACGTCGCGGCGAACTGGCGCCGGCGCCCGCCTGGCCTCCACCGGACGGCGGGGGCGAGGCCGGTGACGTTGGAACCGGGTCGGCGGTTGGAGGCATGTCGGCGGCCCCTGGCGCGTCTCCACCCCCATTTTCTCGCGACGCGGGTTGCGCCGGGCTCGGCGGGAGGCTGGAGCCGGGGAAGACGTCGGTCGAGCCGAATGGCGACATCGATCCGCTCGCGGAGCCGGTTGACTCACCACCCGCGACGGAGCCTGCGGGGCTGGAAGTAGCCCCGGTTCGAGGTTCCGGCAGTTCTCTCGGTACCGCCGTGGCGCCCATGGCCGTAGCCGGACCGCTGCGACCCGGCGGTTGCGGAGGATCGCCAAAGCGGTCCCGGTAGATCGCCAGGTTCTTGCCGAGCGCATCGATGAACTGAGGCATCACCGCGTGCGGGATGATGATCCGGGCGGCGACCTTGTGCGGGCGGGCGACGGTTTGCAGGAAATCGATGATGAACTCGGTCACCCCCGTGACCACGATCGCGCCGGAACTGAACGTCCCCTCCGCCACATGGTCGGGGACGCGGGCTCGCAAGTGGGGAGGTCGGTCGATCGGGTCGGGGCGATCCTCGTCGGCGTGACGGCCTTCGGTCATGAGCGGTAGCCAGGTGGATGAGTGAGAAATTTGAGTCAGACAACGTCACAGGTTACGTACCGACGGCGTCGCCGCCGAGCCCCAGCGGATCAGACACTTCGGCGGCGACCGATTCCAACCCGGCCAATCGGCGGTACTCCTGCTCCACCCGCTCCGGTGTCGCCAACCGCTGTGGCAGGACGCGCTGACCCAAGAGCAGCAAGTGAACCAAGAATGCCACGGTCGCGATACCGACGATCAGATAGAGCACCGATTCGTTCAAGGATTGGTCATACGCCCGACGAAGGGTCCACGCCCAATTGCTAGCCTGCCAGGCCGAATAGTCAAATGGCCGATAATCGTTGAGGTACGAGCCGATGGCGTAGGGAACGACCGTCATCATCAGCAACGTCACGGCGAGGGCCGCCATGCCGACCCGGACGGTCACCGGATTGCGGGTCCGCAAGAAGGCGATGATCAGTCGCACCCCCAAAAAACCGATCGCCAAGTAGCTGACCACCAGCAGGGCCAATTCCCGATGGCGTTCCAGATCGATCGCCAACCAGCCGGTGGTTCGAATCACCTGCGCCAGCAGCCAGTGACTAGCTGCCAGGGTGATCGCCAAGGTGACCGTGGCGAAGACCAAACCGGTCGCCGGGCCCGGGGTCAGCCAGGTGAGGAACAGCCGCCCCAAAAAGGTACCGGGAAGTTCCCGCCGGATCCGTGGGGTCATCACGGCCGATTCCGCGCAAACCATCGACCCGACGATCGTCCAAAAAGCGACCAAGTAGACACTCAGCCCCAGCGGGATGGCGGACAATTCTTCGGACAACCCCTGCCGCGCGAACCAACGGACCGCGAACCCGCAGACGGCGATCACGATCAGCAGGTGCGCCAGGATCGCGATCCGGATCCCGGTCGATCGGTTCTCGCTTTCCGGCGTCAAGCGGGCCGCCGTCGCGATCAACAGCAACACGCAAAAACTGATGCCAAACCCCAACACGCAGACGACCAACACGAGTGTGTCGGACAACGCCAACGGGTTCCCACCCCGGATCAACTGAAACGCGACCGGACCGACCAGGAATTCGGCCCAAATCAAGATCGCGGTGACGACCAGCAGCGACGCGATTTGGCCCGTCCGACCGGCCGAGACCGGGGCAAAAAACAACGCCACCATCGTCAACGCCAAACCGGTGGCGATCAACATCCCCATCAGCAGCCCGAGCGTCGGCAGGTCGATGCCACGCAGCGTGTAGGCGTACGCGACGCTGGGGAACAACACCACCAAATAAAGCATCATCTGCAACGAGGCGCTGGCCAATTTGCCGGTGATGATCTGCCGCGGGGATAGCGACGTGACCGACAACAGATCGAGCGTCCCTTCATCGACCTCGCTTTCCAGCGACCGGTAGGCCGCGAGCGGAACGATTAGCAACATCGGGACCGCCAGCAACAAGTAATAGCCGATCAGCATCCGGGGGGCGGAGGGCGTGTGGTAGATCGCCGGCATCCCCTGCAGGCTGCCGATGATCGTCCAGGCTAGCGACGCGACCAGCAACACCGAAAAGGTGGTGACGAACTGACGGCTCTTGAGCGCCTGCCGGGTCTCCTTGACCAGGATCGGGTTCATCCGGTCGCCCCAACGCGTCGCCAACTCGTCGATCCGATGCAGCCACGGATGCGTCGCGTCCGCCTCGGAATCGCCCCCCCGAAGGATCTGGACCAAGGTCACGTCGCGGCCTTCATCGACCCCGTCCATCACTGCACCCATCCCTCAGTAACCTGCAAGAAGACGTCTTCCAAACTCTTGGATCGCGCGGTCACTTCGACGATCGGGAAACCGGCCAGGATCAACTCCCGGACCAAAGTCGCCTGAGCTTGCGGGTTCCCGCTGAACTCCAGCCGCACCAATTGGCCGTCGACGACCAGGTTTTCGCAATCGTCGCGAGCCGCCAGATGTCGCGCCAGCTCCGGCGTCCGCTCCAACACCCGCACGACCAATTCGCGGTGCTGCTTCCGTTCCCGCTGGATCTCCTCGACCGACCCGGTGGCCAACAACCGGCCTTGCTCGATGATCCCGACCGAATCGCACATCTCGGCCAGTTCCGTCAGGATGTGACTGCTGACCAAGACGGTTTTGCCACGTGCCCCCAGTTCCCCGATCATCCGCCGCAACTCGATCCGAGCTCGCGGGTCGAGGCCGGCGGCGGGCTCGTCCAAAATCAACACCGCCGGATCGTGGATCAACGCGCGGCCCAAGCAGAGGCGTTGCTTCATCCCCTTGCTCAGCCCTCGGATCGGCTTCTCCGCCATCCCGCGAGTCCCGGTGAAATCGAGTACCCACCGGAGTCGGCGGATCCGGTCCCGTCCGACCAGCCCATACGAACGGGCGAAAAAGTCGAGGTATTCCCAGCAATTGACATCGCGATAAGTCCCGAAGGCGTCGGGCATGTAACCGAGCCGATGGCGGACGAGTTCCGGGTCGTTGATCACCGAAAAGCCGTCGACGAACGCCTCGCCATAGCTCGGCAGATCGAGCGTCGCCAAGATCCGCATGCTCGTCGTCTTGCCGGCACCGTTGGGTCCGATGTAGCCGAAGACCTGGCCGCGACGCACGGAAAAGGAAATGTCGCTGACGGCTTTCGTCTTGCCGAAAAAACGATGCAGACGCCGCAATTCGATGCAGACGGAATCGTCGCTGTGAACCGCGGGGATCGGGAACGCCGCCGTTGTCGTTGTCGCCGTCGTTGTCATCGCAACTCCCCGATCACGTAGTGGATGCTGTCCACCTGCCGGGCTTTCGGAACCGCGATGCTGTCCGAACTGACGTCGGCGATCGCGATGAACATCGCGATCGGCAACCGAGATCTGGTTTGCAGGTGAGTTCGCAACCACCACTCGACTTCCCCTTCCGCGGTCCCCGCTCGGGCAGGCGACAACGATTGGCGATAGGGGAATGTAGCGCCGAGCATCAGGATCAAGTCCAGATTGGCGTTGCCTTGGGTGTCTCGTCCGATCGAAATCGGCGCGATCGGCATTTGGCGAGTGTAAAGCTCGCCAAGTCGGGTCTGGGCCACTTCGGGTTCGATCCGTTGAGCGGACGCCGTCGCGCCGGCAGCCAAATCTTCCACCGACCAGTAATCCCCCGCCTCGTCTCGTACCGTGATGTCACGCAGCGAATGACCCAGCCCATTCCGCATGCGGGCCGTCACCCCGGAATCGATCTCGTCAGACTCCCATTTCACACCGTCCGCCGATTCCAGAGGCCGGTGCGATACGAATTGACACTGTTGTCGGGAGGGAAAAAAACCGCCTCGCAAAACCGTTTCGTCCTCGTCGATTCGGACCGTTCCGAGCGCCGCGTTGTCGTTGCCAAACAGGTTCCGCCAGTTGCGATAGTTGGTGAGCGGATAGGGCACGACGCGGGCGTTGGTCGGGAATCGCAACCCGTCGGCGGGACGCAGGCCGGCGAAATAGGTCGCGCGACAGTAGCGGGCCGCGTCTTGAGCATCGCCGCCCAACCAAGTCACTTCGCGAACCCGAACCTGCGTGCCGAGTCCGTCGGCGAGCAACCCGTACGTGAACAACGCCACGGTCGTCAACGCGGCGAGTAGCGGCGCGACCAAGAACATCAGGTAAGCCCGGCCGATGCGGTTCAACTTGCCGTAGGCGACCGGACCGACCAGCACCGCGAACAGCGTCAGCAGCAACAAGAAACTGTAGATCGGCGGCTGAGCCACACCCGGGATCGTCCAATTCCAAAACCTCGTGTCGCCGACGATCGGGTCGACGCCGTCCCGCAACACGCCGGAACTGCCAACCCCGGTGAGCATCCGCATCGCCTGCCATTGGCTGAAGCTTCCCGGCAGAGCCTCTTCACGGCGACAGGTCACCACACGGCCGAACCCGACCGGCAGGACTGAAAAGTCGGATTCGAAGAGTTCCCCTTCCGCCCGCTCGACCCACCGCCGGACGACCGAGGTGTCATCAAAGACTTCGCCGATATAGGTTCGCATCAGCCGATCCGCGAGCAACCGATGGGGACGCAGCGGCCCGTCCGAGTAAGAACCGCCACTGCTGGACCGAACGCCCATCGGCCGAAAACTCGGCATCGGAAAGCGGATTTCTCCGGTGTCCGGGTGGAGCGGCAGGATATTGGCCTCGGACTCCAAACTCTCCATTGCCGAAACGACGCCGGCGTCGATGTCGACCGCCAACTCCTCCCCGGATCTTGGCTCGGTCTCGGCCGGCTCCTCCGGGCGGATCCGTGTCCCGAAGTGGGCGGCGACCGCGTCGGGTTCCGGCGTTTCGAGCAACCAGAGCGTACCGCCGCACACCAGGTGCCGACGCAGCGCAGCGGCCGCTTCGGGGCGACTTTCCTCGATCGCTTTCAGAGTCGACCAACGGCAAACCCAGACGTGACACTGCTCGAACCCGCGCCAATCGGAAGCCAACTCCTCAATCGTGAAATAACTCAACCCGACCAACTCGCCGAACTCCCGAAACAGCCCCAATCGCGATTCCTCCGATGCCAGCAGCGAGAAGCCGAACAGGTCCGGCGCGAGCGACCCCATCAGCATCCGCAGGTCCTCGATGTCCGTAGCCGAACGGGCCGATCGCGCGGCGACCGAACCGGGTTCCGCGATCCAACCGAAACGGCCTTCGGCGGAGGCCACCCAGTCGGTTTCCGCGGAACTGACATCGAACCGCGAATAGGCGACGCCGCTGCCGCTTTCGAACTCACTCCCATAACCCGCCAACGGCTGGCCAGCCTCCCAAACCGACAACTGCGGGCTGCCGCCGAGAAACCATTTGGGCAGGTAATAAACTTGGTCGAAAACCGTCTGGCTGGCGGACAGGTTGACCGTGAACTCGTAATTCGCCGCCCGCGAAGTCGGCAACACCGACCAGGGAGGAAACCCGATTCGAACCGACAACTGACGGTCATCGGGGAACGTCGGACCGGTCGGGCGGATGACCATCCGCAGCGGCAGAGAACCGAATCGCGTCAGGTCTCCGTGATAGGCCGTCAACGTGAACCCGGCCGGCGCGACGCCGCGAACCGGCAGGCTGATTCCCACCCCATCGAACTGTGGCCCGGGCGACTGAGCCCGCAAAGGTTTGTTCCCCAGGCCGGCCGAAGTCAGCCCAATAGCCATGGCAAACGCCAACACGCATGGCAGGCTTGGTGACAACACCCGAACGAAACGTGCCGGCCTGCTTCGGTTGAAACTGAGTGGACCGATGATGATTTTCCCCACGCGTCTGCCGCTCCCCCCAAACCGCCCGCCGCCCTCAACCGGGCAGTGCCCGAACTCGACCATCGTCGCCGATACAGGGACCGACAACAAGCATCCCGCGAGACGCCCCGCACGGGCCCTGATCGCCAACCCGATCGTTCGCCGATCAGCATCACCGCCAAGGATCTCCTAATCGCTACTTTCCTTTCAGACCTCCCGTTTTATCAAGTTTTGCAGGTGTGCCGGCCTGCCGGCCGAATACGTTTCTCAGAGGCCTAGGCCTTGGTCGATTACCGCGACACCCCTCCCTGGGTTCAAACCGTGGATCTCCTGCGGTCCGATTCGACGATCTCCCACGTCGGATCGGACCGCCCGCGGTTACTTGTCGCGAAATCGCCGCGCCCTCCCCGCACGTTTGCTATCCATCGAGACTGATTCATGCTCCATAACGACTTGTTGGCCGACGAGGAACGATTCCCGCAGGACGCTTTGGCCCGCGATCCTGACTGCGAATTGCTCGCCTCCCGCCGCTTGCCGCCCCGTCACTCTCCGGTCGCCGCCCAATCGCCGCTGGAGATGTACTTGCGAGAGATCAACGAAACGGCGTTGTTGACCGCCAAGGAAGAAACGGAGTTGGCGACCGCCATCGCCCACGGGGATGAGCGGGCGCGGGACCGGATGGTGCGGGCCAACCTGCGGCTGGTGGTCAACATCGCTCGCGGCTACGCCGGCAAGGGGCTGGGGCTCCAGGACTTGATCGAAGAGGGCAACCTGGGGCTGCTCCGCGCCGTCGAGGGCTTCGACCCCAAGATGGGGACGCGGTTCAGCACCTATGCCAGCTACTGGATCAAGCAATCGATCAAACGGGCGTTGATCAACAACGGCAAGACGATCCGCATCCCGGCCTACATGGTGGAATTGTTGAGCAAGTGGCGGCGGGCTACTGCGCGGTTGAATGAGGTACTCGGCCGTTCCCCGACGCAAGAAGAGACGGCGCGGATGCTGGGGCTGCCGAAAAAGAAGTTGCCGATCATCCGCAAGGCGATCCACATCAACAACAACATCCCCCAAAGCGACCAGAACGACTCGGGGTGGTCGCTAGGCGATCTGTTGACGGACGAACGGGCCAAAGCTCCCGACGAGGCGATGCTGGATCACGACATCCTGAAGCACGCGATGGAGCTGCTGCAGTCGCTCGACGATCGCGAAGGGACCGTGTTGAAGCTGCGGTTCGGGCTGGACGGTCACGAGCCCCACACGCTGAAGGAGATCGGCGCGGAGTTGGGGCTGACGCGTGAACGGGTTCGCCAGATCGAGGTCGAGGCGCTCCGCCGGTTGGCCGACGGGCTGACCGATCCCCGCGACCGCGAGTACTGATCCGCCGCCGGGAACCGCCCCGTTCCCCTGCCCGCCGCCGCGGGGTCACGACACCCGCGCCCGCTCGACCGCAGCCCCCGGTCGAGTAGGCTGCCGCGGGTCCATTGACGACCCCGCGGCGGACCTGTTCGAATTCCGGTTTTCCCAGCAGCCGCACGACGGTCGCTCAGGAGGATGCCGGATGAGCGAGATGGATCGATACGATTTCGAGCTGCCCAAGCAGTTGATCGCGCAACACCCGCGGCCGAATCGGACCGACGCGAGGTTGATGCTCGTCGATCGCCGCTCCGGCACGATCGAGCACGCGCACATCCGCGACCTGCCTGAACACTTGATCGCCGGCGACGCACTGGTGCTGAACAACAGCCGCGTGATCCCGGCCAAAATGGTCGGGTTCCGCACGACGACCCGTGGCCGTTGGCAGGGGTTGTTCCTCAGCGAAGATCCTCAAACCGGCGTTTGGGAGGTGCTGGCCAAAACGCGTGGCAAGCTGGTTCCGGGCGAGCGGATCATGATCGAGGATCGCCACGGCCGCGAAGGCATGACGCTGGAATGCGTGCTGAAAACGGAACAGGGGCACTGGTTGGTCAAACCGGAACAACCCGGTTCGCCAGTCGATTTGCTGCAGCGCTATGGCCGTGTCCCGCTGCCGCCCTACATCCGCGACGGCCAAATGGTCGACGCTGACCTGGAGGACTACCAGACCGTTTTCGCGAAGCGCCCCGGCAGCGTCGCCGCCCCGACCGCCGGGCTGCACTTCACCGAACCGCTGCTGCATCGGCTGGCCGCCGCCGGCATCGGGATCTCGGCCGTCACCCTGCACGTCGGGATCGGGACCTTCCGTCCCATCAAGGCCGAAAGCCTCGACGACCACCGGATGCACAGCGAATGGGGGGAACTGAGTCAACCGACTTGCGACGCGGCCCTCGCCGCCCGCGCCGCAGGTCACCGGATCGTCGCCGTCGGTTCGACCTCAGTCCGAGTGCTGGAAAGCGCGGCGCTAGCCAACAGCGGCCAATTGGCCCCCTGGCAGGGTGAGACCGACCTGTTCATCCGCCCCGGCCATCGCTTCGCCGGCTGCGACGCGATCCTGACGAATTTTCATCTGCCAAGAAGCTCGCTGCTGGTGATGATGAGCGCGTTCACCGGCGAAACGCTGTTGCGCCAAGCCTACCAGGAAGCGATCCAGCAGGAATATCGCTTCTTCAGCTACGGCGACGCGATGCTGATCACCTAAACGCTCACGCTGCTGCTTCTGCTCCTGCTCGTACTCGTACTCGTACTCGTACTCGTACTCGTACTCGTACTCGTGCTCGTGCTCGTACTCGTGCTCAGCGCGAGCGGTACTCCTACTCGACTCCGCCGCCCACCCCAGCCAGCCTCCCGCTACCCCGTCCGTTATCCATGCCCCTTTCGATTACGAGAACGAGCACCGTCGCTGCGCGACTGATCACGAGAACGACGGACGATCATTCCGGGCCCTGCACCTCACCCGCTCGCCCTGCTCGTGCTTTGACTTGCAGGTAAGGCGGCAACCAGGCGGCACGGTGTTCGGCCGTGGTGGGGGGCGCCAGCCAATCGCCGCGCGGCGGTTCGCGCAGGTCTTCGATCAGCAACCCCGCACGGGTCATCCCTCCCAACAAGGCATCGAGCGTGTGAAGGTACTCTGCGGCTCCCGGTTCGCGGACCGCTTCGGCGCCCGGGAATGATTCGGGCAGCAAGCGTTGGCCGTCGATCGCGGGGACGGTGACCAGGAAGCCAATCGGCACGGCAGAGTCTCCGCCGGCGGGCGGCGGCGGGGTACCCGCGCGGGCAGCCGTCGCCGGATCGAGGGAACGCGGCAAGAACTCGGTTTGCAGCGAATGTGGCTGCTTATGCTGCGAGACGTACAGCCCACCGGGTCGAAGTACCCTCGCGATTTCGGCGTACATCGGGGTGAGGTCAGGCAGGTAGCAAGCGCTGACCGGTTGCACGACGACGTCGAAACTCGCGTTTTCCAAAGGTTCCAAACGATCGATGGAAGCGCGGATCAACCGCACATCCAGCCGCAGCGATTCGGCGATCCGGCGGTCATGGTCGAGTTGGCGTTCGCTCAGGTCGACCACGGTGACGCGAGCTCCGGCCGCCGCGTAGAGCGGACCATGCAATCCGCCACCGCCGGCGAGGCAGAGCAGATCACGACCGTCGAGCGTGGATTCTCGGAGCCAGGGATCGATGGAGGCGAGGGCGGTTTCTCGCAACGCTTCGCGCGTCAGCGGTTCTGGACCGGCGGTGAACCGATGGGCTGTCCCAAGCCGGTCCCAAGCGAGGCGATTGACCGCCAAATATTCCTCCGTTTGCCGAATCGCTGCGGCTTGCCAAGCCCGCAGATGCCGCTCCAAGTCGACACAGCGGATCGCGGCGGGGTCACGGTGAAGAATCCGCCGAACGGCATCAATCGGGCTGAATATCCGACCGCCGACGCGCAGCCGAGGTGGGACCGGTTCGTGGAGACCGACCCAATCGCCGCCACAGTGATCGACAGCCCAATTGCCCAGCCAGGCGCCGCAGGCCGCGATCAGGAACTCGCGTGAATCCTCATCGGCCGCTTGCGGCGGGGGGCCACCGGCCGCTGCTGATGCCGCAGCTAAATCCAGGTCGAACGCTTCATCCAGCGGAGCGAGCCCCGCGCCGGAGAGGCGGATGCGGTGCTTTTCCCAAACTTGCTCGACGGCCGCCTGAGCCAGGGTTCGGAGTTGATCGAGCGATCGGTCCGAGACAGAATCAGCCATGAGCGCGACTCAGAAACAGGGGGGGCCGAACCCGCGGTGAACTGTGGGCGAACACTTCATGCGATAAGATCAGCCCCGGTTTTGAGTAAGTTAGTTGCGTTCAAGCCGCATGAGAACCCGGTCGGCAAGGATCTGCCATGAGAAAGCTAGTGTTGTCTGTGACCCGCCCTTTTCCGCGGGACTGGGACTGGATCCCCGAGCCGTTGCGAGCCCAGACTCCACTCAGCGTCGTCGTCTTTCTGCTGCTGTTGGGAGGGTTGATTTTCTTGCCCCGTAGCGAGCTGACTTATTCGGAGGATGGCCAAGCCCCTGGGCTTTCTTTCGATTGGCAGTCCGGTTTGGCATGGCTCGGCAGCATGGTCCTGTTCTGGCTGCTCGCGGTATTGGTCCAGTCCGTAGGCGAGCGGCGTCCGTGGCTCAGGCAGGTTGGACGTTGGGGGTTTCAGGCGACGCAGTTCGCGACGATCGTGCTCCTGCTGTTGTTTACCAGTTATTTCACTGGTTTTGGACGATCCGATTATTCGAAAGGGACTTGGGACGAGGCCCATGTTTACTTGCTGATCGCCTTGGCCTTCAGTTTGGTCGCCTGGCTGGCTTCGGCCATGAGCCGTCAGCTTTATCAACGGTTCAGTCACAAACGAGAAGTCGTTGGTGAGATGATGCGATTGGCGGCCGAGTTACTGCGGACGGACAACGGCCGTCACTACGCCGGCTACGTCGGCCACCGAAGTCCCTGTGGCATCTGGTTTTCACAGGCCAGTCGACGCCATCGTCTACGCCTGCTGGTCGCTTGTCTGTCAGACTGGGCCAGCCAATTCGCGTTCGTCGTGATCCGCTACGGGGTTTCGGTGCTGACGGTCGTCTCGGCATCGACGCTGTTGCTTACCGTCGGCATGCAAGCGTTGGCATTGACGCGGTGGCGGTGGGTCGAGCGTTTCAGCAATTGGGCTTTGGCGGCAGACCAGCTTTGGACGTTCTTCGCCGGATCGTTGATCGTCGGCCTGCTCGCTTGCTGGTTCGCCACGCTGTTTCGTGAACGGCGGGCGGCACGTTGGTTGGAAGCGGTCCGGTCGATCCTGCAGGCCAACGGGGCGTTTTTGGTTTCGGCGGTGCTGATCGCGGTGATCCTGGCGACGCTTTGGGACGTCAAGTACGTGTCGACCGTGGTGCTCGGCGCACCACAGTTAGTATTCAAGTGGGTCGCCTTTTTCTTTTTGCTGATTTGGAATTTTCAGTATCTCGTTCAGTCCGCGCTCGACCTGCGGCTGTTCGACATTTTGGAACGATTTTCGAAACCTCGCGGCGACCGCCGACAGGGGAGCCAGCTGCGGAGTCGCCAGCTCGCCACCCCAACGGCCGGCGCAGAATCGGCGGAGACGGAAGCGATCGGGGAAACGCGACCGAGGGAGGAGGCGACGATCGAGCCGACCGATTCTCGGGCCATGGCATCCGACGGCTCGGACGAAATCGACGACACGGACGAACCGGACGACCACGTCGATCGGATGGAATTGCCGGTCGGCAGCGAATTGGCGGGCTTGGGACGCTACGGTATTTCCGGGTTTCAGTTACCGGTCAGTGCGGAGGTGGCCAAGCCATCTACACAACTTGAACTGTTCGCCGTCCGAGACGACGCGTCGCCACCCGATCGGCCGGTGCCAAGCGATCCCCCGGTCGTGATCAGTCGCGACGACTTGTTCTCCGCGATGATCGGTCGCCCGCAGACTCACCACGCCGGTGAGATGATGCGGCGTGATACCCATCGCTATTTGTCAGCCGTCAACCTGCTGTTGGCGGCAGGGCTATTTTCGATATTCGGCGTGATGCGCTCGCCAAAGTTGCAAGGGGACAAAGGGTTGCTTGACGGCGTCCGGCCGATTGTGGCACTCACGATTGGCGAGACTGATCAGTCGCCGGTCAGCCGGTTGGTATCGGGGTTTCCTGACGGGCCGTCGCAGCCCGCGGGAAATCTTGCCGCGACCAAGGTCGCGGAACAGCTTCGGTCGATCTGCTTCGCTGATACCGAATCGGAGTCGCCGGTTATCTTTCTGGCGGCGTCGGGCGGCGGGACGCGGGCAGCTCTGTATACCGCCTCGGTCTTGGCCAAGCTGCGGCGGATCTCCAAGCTGAAGGACGTGAGGATGATGTCGGGGGCGTCAGGTGGTTGCGTCGCGCTTGGTTATTTCTTGTGTCACTACGAAGACCTGATGGATGCCCATCCGGACCAGGCTGATTACGAATTCGACCAATTCGATCATCAAGGCAAAAAAATTCCGGGGCTCAACCCTTGGACGCGTTTCTACAACGCGATGCAAGCGGATTACATCGTCGATGCGGTCCGCGGGCTGACGCAGATTCGCACCGTCCGCGGACAACCGTTGGGGGTCCATTTGGCGGAGGCGTTTGACCGTCAATGGCAACCCGATCGACGCTCGAAATTTTCGCAATTGGTCGCAGGTCAAATTCCCAAAGGCACGACGACCGCTCGTCCGGGGTTTGTGGTTGTGACCACGATCGCGGGGATTTCACCCAGCTACACCCGTGACCCGTTGTTCACATTCCCCGTTGATGGCAACCCACTCACGGCAGCGGATGCCTACCATGCCGGCGGCCGTTTGTTGTTTACCAACTTTGACGTCGTTTCCGACTGGTTCCCGCACCCCGATCGGCTGTCATCCGGGCATGAGGATTCGCTTGCCTGGAAACGCCAGCTGAAGGCTTGGCGGTTCGATGTGATCAGCCATGCTCGCGTACCCTTAACGAAGTTGGTCGCCCTGTCGGCTAACTTTCCGCCGGTATTCCAAAATGCGGGAATCGCGGTGCGAGGCTCTGACGGAGCCGGGGGGGATCAACGGACCTACTGGATCACCGACGGTGGTGTCGTCGACAATCGTGGGATCGTGCCGATGATGTATGCGGTCGAGGGGATGCTCCGCGATCTGCCTGCGGGCCAGCGGCTGGCGCGGCCGATCCTGTTCTTGGTCGCCGACGCGGGTCGATCCGGCAACAAGTATGCGCAGGACCGCGGAGTATCTGCCGCGTCTTCGGCCGGAACGGAACTGGCCAATCAACTGATCCGCGAAAAGCTGACCGACATCCGGCGGCTCGTCGATGGAGAACCGATGAACGGTGATTGGTCTGCGGAGCATCGGGTGCAATACCATTACTTGCCGATGCCCCACGCCTTGCGGTTCAATGACGCCGGTTCGGGCTTTGGCACTCACTGGATGCCCGATTGGTCTTTGACGGTCCAATCGATTCGAGAACAACCTGAGCATTGTTCGCATTCCGTCTCGATCGGACGCCGCCAACTGATCGAACTGATGCGTTGGCTCGGTGGGGACACCACGCATTCGGAGCCAGGCGAAAACAACGACCCCCAGGTTCGCAAGGCGATCGACATCCTGGAGAAGAACGACGACGTGTGGGCCGGTACTTATGGCAGGATCGTCGGCGAAATCGCGCACCATCAAGCTTGGGCAAACCTGGAACAGGCCCTCCAGTTGACCGGAGACGAATCGGCGAAGGCGGCACAGTAAGCGACCTGACTGGAACTGCCGCACCCTGAGTCTCATGCTTAGGATCGTACGGTAAAAGAGTGTCCGGAACCT
>RECD01000017.1 GCA_007694185.1 Planctomycetaceae bacterium | reverse complement strand
TGTGGCGTGGAAGAAAATGATTAATGAGTATTGGAGATTGGATAATGCAAAATGGGTGGGGGGGAATTGGCTCTCCTGATTCTGCATTTTTCAATTTCCATTAAATATTAATCATTTCCTCTTTGTTTCACCGTTTCCTCATCAATTCCGACATCGCCACAGCTCGCACGATGTCCTTCACGCCATACTGGTTTTTCTTTGCTTCTTCGACTATCGACTCGATATCATCCGAGTCATCCACGGTAAGCACCCTGCGCAGGGCGTAGGTGCTGAGGTGTTCGATGAAAGCTCGCGTAAACTTGTCGCGGTCTTCGAGCAGTAACTGTTTGAATTCGTTGGCATCTTGAAAATCGCGGCCATCGGTTAGGACACCCGAAGCATCGACGGGCGGATCTGCGCCCTGGCCCGATTCGACTCGCTCACGGGTTCGCCACTGGCCGATCGCGTCGTATTGATCGAACGCAAATCCGAGCGGATCGATGGCGCGATGACAGGCGGCACAGCTCGCGTTTTGAGCATGAACAGCCAATCGTTGTCGAATGGTGATTTTGTTACCCTCGGGCGGCACCGGCTCGATCGGATCGACATTCGCCGGAGGTGGCGGCGGCGTTTTGTTGAAGATCGATTCGCTGAGCCAGACACCGCGATGCACCGGGCGATGTCGCGTTCCGTCTGAGGTCAGTCCGAGCACCGCGCCCATGGTCAGCAGGCCGCCACGATGATCTTCGGGCTTCAACGAGACACGCTGGAAACCACCTGTATTCGGTTCCGGCAGTCCGTAGAAGTCACATAGCCGGGCATTCGCCATGGTCCAGTCGGAATCGATGAAATCTTCCACCGGTAAATTCTTGGTGAACATCTCACGGAAATACTCGATGACCTCGTCCCGCATGCTGGCCTCGAGCCAGTCGTCGTAGCCGGGGAAGAGCTTTTTGTCGGGCGGGAACATGCCGACGCGGTGGAGTTGCAACCATTGCCGCGAGAAGTCGTCGATGAAGCGATTGACTCGGCTGTCCGCCAACATCCGGTCGACTTCGTGTTCCAACCCGACGGAAATCTCTGTCCGTCGTTTTTCGGTAGCGACGGACTGGAGGTCCGTCGTGCAGAGGGAGCCGCTTTGCGCGGCGGCGAGGAGGTCGTTGTCGGGCATCGAACTCCATAAGAAATACGAGAGCCTCGAAGCCAACTCCCAATCCGTGAGCCGTTCTCGGGCCACCGGATCGCCTTCGACAAGATAGATGAAGTGGCGTGAAGTCAGCACGCCTTTTGTTGCGACCCGGTAGGCATCGGCCATCGTTTCGCCCTCATCGCGTTCGGCTTGGTAGGACTGCAGATAGTCCTCCAGTTCTTCCTGCTTCACCGGCCGCCGCCAGGCGCGCTCGGTGAAGCGTTGCAGATGCTCCGCGACCACCTCCGGCGTCGCGTCGTCGGGCGGCAGCATGCCATCGCGCCGGGACTTTTCCGCCTCCGTTACCACCGGCCCTTCCCACTCGATCCAATCGAGGATGACCGTCGAGAAGAGGCCGTTCCCTTTGTCGTCGAACATCTGCGGGGCGTTGGGGTTCAGCAGCAGGGGTTCGCTGCTATGCGTGAAAATGTACCCGTCCCGGCTGGTGAGCGCACCGCGGAACGCACCGCCTTTTCGATCGTCCACCACGTCGGTGGCCACCACGCAGAAATCCAAGTTCGTTGGCATTTCCAAGAGCACTTCGAACTCATGCACCTCCGGGTTATCCTCCGGTGCGGTAATGTCAAACTCGATGAGCCCAGCGACGGTATCCCCACTCGCACCTGTCTTCTTGCCGATGCTTAGGTGTGCAGGCTGGCCGCCGGGCGGGCGAATGCCGCTGGCCTGGATGCGAACCTTGTACAGTCCGCTGTGCTGCGGGCCGGTTTTCCCGAACCATCCGGGTGAAAGCGCCGTTTGGACTCGACCGGGGAAAAGCAGGTAACGCAGCGGCCGCTTGACGCCGAGGCGGTCCAACGCCTCTTGTTGAGGCCCGCCACCGCCGTAGCGTAACTCGGCAGCCGTTTTGCGGACTTTGCGAGTCTCGCCTGACGTAGTCGAAAAAGCGCGGTCGAGCACCACTTCTGCGGCGCGATAATAACGGTCGACATGCGAAGGGGAGAGCGACAATTCCGAGCCGATTCGCTCATAGCCGTGCCACAACGTGTCTTCGTTCAACTCGCCGGGCTGAGTCGGATCGTAGCGAACGCCCAGCAGGTCATAGACCGTGTTTTGGTACTCTTTCCGACTGAGCCGATAATGCGCCACAGGCGGCCGAGTTGCCATCCGTGCCGCTCGGCCCTGCCTAATCAACGAGTCGAGCTTCGAGACGAACGCCGCGATCTCGTCCTGAGTCGGTTGAAGTTCACCTTCGGGCGGCATGTCGCCCGCGTTGACCCGTTCGATCAATTCCGCCCAGCGATGGGCCTCGCCACCGAGTTGGAAATCGCGAGAGAGTAAATCGATGCGTAATTCGCTCTCTTGTTCGTCCGGTCCATGACACTGAATGCAGTACTTTGCGATGAAGCCTTCGAACGCTTCTGTTCCTTGGGCGGCATTGGCAATGCCTATGCTTGCGACGACCAAAAAGACGAAACGGGTGAAGTGCGGTGTCATGGACATGAATATTGAAAAAGCGATTAGCTGGTGGGAGGCAGCAGGCGGGCAGGATTGTTTCGGCTCAATCTGGCAAGTCGGCCAACGGCGGTGTCGCTCTGCGCGTTCGATTTGTACAAAATGAGGCCTGTCGAGGTGCTGAAGTTGCGTGAACGCCAAGCTTTATCGACGCCACTGAAATGATGTGTCGCCCTCCGGGCTTTGTGAGTTTATTTTCCTGGTTCCGGTGGCTTACGCCACCGGCAAGTATGTGTCGCCCTCCGGGCTAAGGTAGCAGGCGGTCATGCTCGGTTCTGGCTTTACGCCACCGGCCGGCAGTCGGGACCACAAACTTTTTCTGAAAATCATGGGTGAACGTTCAGCGCCGGTGTCGACCAACGCGTTCAAATCATGCGGGACGAGGCGTGTTGAAGTGTTTGTATTGCTACCTGGCGATTGCCATGAGGTCTTTTACAGTCGCTTTTCATTATCTTCGATTTGTTCCCGTAATTCAACCGAAGCCGCTTCGACTTGGCCTGCCGCCAGGAGATCGACGAGGCGTTGGTGCGTCTGGGCGCCGACCTTCCGGTACTCGACTTGCTTGATGGCCTCGCGGAAACCCTGAAAAAAGACAACCAGCAACTGGGTAATTGGGCGACTGTCTGCGATGGGTCGGTTTCGGGATGGCAAACCAGCCGGGGTGTTAGCTGGAGTTGGCCGGCTGAAAAGCGGGGCGAGAATTTTTTGCGGGGAGGGCAGAGTTGGGCATGGCGGTGGCCGTTTAGCAATGAGCGGCAAAAAAGTGTCCGGAACCTTTTGTGCAAAGCACCCGAAGGG